>JACVCT010000177.1 GCA_016741895.1 Gemmatimonadaceae bacterium
AGCATGGACTGGGCGCGTGGTCCCGGCCGTGGCAGCACCGTCGACTGGCCCGTGGGACGTGGCGCCCAAGGCAACGAGGGGGTGGCCGGTCTCGTCAAGCAAACAGTCGGCGCCATCGGCTACGTGGAAGCGGTGTTTGCGCGGCAGAATCGTCTGCCGCTCGCCCACCTGCGCAACCGCGCGGGACGATTCGTATCGCCCATGCCCTACGAGATTGCGGCTGCCGCGGCGCAGGTGCTCGAGCGCGAAGCCGGCAACATGACGCGGCCCAATGACTACCGGCTGTCGTTGGTGGACGCCCCCGGCCCGGCCTCGTATCCCATTGCCTCCTTCACGTGGCTGGTGTTTGCGCCCACGGTGCTGGGAGCACCGCGCACCCGCCAGCTGGTGGACTTCCTGCATTGGGCGCTGCGTGAGGGCAGCGGCATCACGTCGAGCCTGGGCTACGTTACGTTACCCAGCAGTGTCGCGGAGGACGTGCTGCAGCGCCTCGATCAGCTGCCGCCGGCGCAGCCACGCGACCATCCGCACTAGAGCGCAGGTATGCCTCCCGAGCGCGCGGCGTGCGCCGTGCCTTGTGTGGCGGCAGCGCGGGGCCCTCGCAGGCGGTAGTTTACAGACATGATCTGTTCTCTGCCCCACCTCGTCGCGCAGCGTCCCGCATGACCGCTCCCGGCGCCGCTCGTTCGACAGCAAGTGGCAGCGATGTGCGCATTGCCGCCATCGACATCGGGTCCAACTCCGTGCGGCAGATCATCGCCGACGTCTCCACGGCCGGGCAGATCCGCGTCGTCGACGAAATGAAGGCCATGCCGCGGCTCGGTGACGGTCTTGAATCCACCGGGCTGCTGTCCACCGATGCCATAGCGCAGGCCGTGGCGGCGGTGCAGCGCATGGTGCTGCTGGCCCGGCAGCTCGGCGCAGTCCGCCTCGAGATCGTCGCCACAAGCGCCGTGCGGGATGCTGGCAACGCCATCGAGTTCACGGAGCAGGTGTACGAGGCCACCGGCGAACGGGTGCGGGTGCTGACCGGCGAGGAGGAGGCTCTGCTCTCCTTCCGCAGTGCGCTGGCGCACTTTGAACTGGGCGCCGGCCGCACGGTGGTCATGGACATCGGTGGCGGATCGCTCGAACTCGTGCTGTCCAAGGACGGGCTCATCGAACGCGTGGCCTCGCTGCCCTTCGGGGCCGTGCGCATGACGGAGCGCTTTCTCGCGCCTGCCGTGCGGCCGCGCCGGGTGCGCGCTCTACGCGAACATGTGCGGGACGGGCTCAAGAGGGCGGTGCCGGTCAAGGACTGGCGCGGCGCTCAGATCATCGGATCCGGCGGCACCTTCACCAACCTCGCCGGGATCGTGCTGGCGCGTCAGCATGTGGCGGTGCGCTCACCGCACGGCACACGCGTGACGCGCGTGGAACTCGAACACGCGCTCGACTGGCTGCAGCGCCTCGACAGCGAGGAGCGGCGCCTGGTGCCCGGCCTCAATCCGGCCCGTTCGGACATCATTGTCGCCGGACTCGCGGTGGCCGCCGAAGTGCTGTCGCGATTCGATCCGCATGACCTGCTGGTGTCAGCCTATGGCATCCGCGAGGGCCTGCTGCTGGAAACGGCGCGCGTGACGCCGGTGGTGGCCGATCCGGGCGAGGCGCGTGAGCGCTCCGTGCGGGAATTTGCCGAACGCTGTCACTACGAGGCCCCGCACGCCCATCAGGTGCGCGCGCTGTCGCTGCAACTGTTCGATGCACTCGCGCCGCGCCTCGGCCTGTCGGCAGATGACCGGCGCATGCTGGCCGATGCGGCGCTCCTGCACGATGTTGGCTACCACATCAACTACGAAAAGCATCACAAGCATTCGTTCCACCTGATTTCGCATGCCGAGTTGCTGGGCATGACACCGGCGGAACAGGTGGCCATCGCGCATGTCGCGCGCTACCACCGCGGCGCCCCGCCCAAGCTCAAACATCCGGGTTTCGGCCAGCTCGACCGCAGCATGCGCGACCGCATCATCAAGCTGTCGGCCATTCTGCGCTTCGCCGACGGCATGGACCGTGGTCACGTGGCGGCCGTGGGTGGCGTGTCCGTCAAGTGGACGGCCGATGCGCTGCGTGTCATGCCCACCGAAGCCGATGGCGCCACCAACATCCGTCTCGAATGCTGGGGCGCCAGTCGCAAGCGTCATCTGCTCGAGGCCGTGCTTGATCGCCCGGTGGTGGTGCTGCTGCCCGACGGCACCGAGGTCACGACGGACGACGACGGCGAGATCGAGTAGCTGGAGGCGGGTCGGGCGCGCCCCAGGGGTGGCGAATGAGCGTGGCCTGCGTGGCCCGCAGGTCCTTGCCACTGGCCTCTCGGCGGCGGTACTGCCCATCGGATCCCAGCTCCCAGGCCTGACGGTTGTCGGCAAGACAGGTGCTCAGCACGCGCTCGAGTCCCGGGTGCAGCTGCGGATCATCGATGGGCACCATGGTCTCCACGCGACGATCGAAGTTGCGCGGCATCCAGTCGGCCGAACCGATGTAGTACTCCGGTCGCCCCCCGTTGGCAAAGAAGGCCACGCGCGAATGCTCGAGGAAGCGTCCGATGATGCTGATGACCCGGATGCGCTCGCTCACGCCCTTCACCCCGGGCACGAGGCAACAGATGCCGCGCACAATGAGATCCACTTCCACGCCGGCCTGTGAAGCCCGGTAGAGCGCGGCAATCACTTCGGGATCCACCAGCGCGTTCATCTTGGCGATGATGCGCCCGCCGCGGCCGGCCATGGCATGCGCCGTCTCCCGGTCGATGAGCTCCAGCACCTTGGCGCGCAGTCCCACGGGCGCCACCGCCAGACGGCGATAGAACTTCTGCCGCGACACGCCGGTGAGGGAGTTGAACAGATCACTGAGATCGGCGCCGATTTCCGGATGACAGGTGAAGAGACCGATATCCGTGTACAGCCGCGCCGTCTTCGAGTTGTAGTTGCCCGTGCCGAGGTGCACGTAGCGCCGGATCCCATCGGCCTCCCGCCGCACCACGAGCACTGTCTTGGTGTGTGTCTTGAGCCCCGGCAGCCCATAGGCCACATGGATGCCGAAGTTTTCCATGGTGCGCGCAAAGCCGATGTTGTTCTGCTCGTCGAAGCGCGCCTGCAGTTCGATGAGCACGGCCACCTGCTTGCCGGCTTCCGCCGCCTCGGTGAGTGCGCGCACGATGGCCGTGTCACCCGAGGTCCGGTACAGCGTGAGCTTGATGGCCAGCACCTGCGGATCGTTGGCAGCTGCCTCGAGAAAGGCCTCCACCGAGCTGCTGAACGATTCGTAGGGGTGATGCACGAGGACGTCCCGTTCACGGATGACCTCGAACATGTTGCGGGAGTCGCGGAAGGCCGGTGGCGTTTGTGGCGAATGTGGCGGATCGTGCAGTTCCGGCATATCAATGCCCGCGAGCTGCATCAGATCCCCGAGTTCGAGCAGCTCATCGAGTTCGTGCACATCGGCAGCCTGCAGCGGCGCCACCTCCTGCGTTTCGCTCGCCCCCAGCTCCTCGAGCAGCAGACTGCGGATGGCCTCCGGCATGTCGCGCTGGATCTCGAGCCGCACCACCTCACCGAAGCGTCGCTGGAACACCTGCTGCTCGATGGTCTCCAGCAGGTCCTCGGGCTGATCCATCTGGCCGAGGTCGAGGTCGGAGTAGCGCGTGATGCGGAACAGAAAGGAACGCCGCACCTCCATGCCCGGGAACAGCGAGCCCAGATTGCTGGCGATGACCTCCTCGAGCGGCACGTACCGGTGCCCGCGTCCGGTGGACACCCAGCGCGAGAGCAGGCGCGGCACCTTCACGCGCGCAAAGTGCTCCTTGCCGGTCACCGGATCGACGATGTCCACCGCCAGCGAGAGGGACAGGTTGGAGATGTACGGGAACGGATGCCCCGGATCCACCGCCAGCGGGGTGAGCACGGGAAAGACCTGCGCGTCGAAGAAGGCCTGCACGCGCGCGCGCTCTTCGTCATCAAGGGCCGGCATGGGCACCAGCTGAATGCCGCGCACCGCCAGCGCCGGGAGCAGTTCGCGACGCAGCACCGTGCGCCGGCGTTCCAGCAGACTCGCCACGCGCTCGCGAATGGCCACCAGCTGCTCGGCCGGCGTCAGCGGGTCCGACGCATACTGTGACGCGCCGGCTGTGGCCTTCCGCCGCAGCCCGGCCACTCGCACCATGTAGAACTCGTCGAGGTTGGTGCTGAAGATGGCGAGAAACTTGAGCCGTTCGAGCAACGGCACCCGCTCGTCGAGCGCTTCTTCGAGGACGCGGGCATTGAAATCGAGCCAGGACAGCTCGCGATTGAGATACGGCAGGGCGAGCGAGGTCGCCGAAGACTTCTGCGTGGACACCACGATGCGCGCGGCCGTCATCGGACGACCGCGCGCCTCCGGTCAGAGGGGATTGAACGCGGCGAGCAACCAGTAGCTCAGCGCCGCCATGGCCGCACTGGCGGGAATGGTGACCACCCAGGCCCAGACAATGCGCCCGGCCAGTCCCCAACGCACCGCCGACAGGCGATTCGTTGCACCGACACCGACAATGGCACCGGTGATGGTGTGCGTCGTGCTGACGGGAATGCCCAGCTTGGACGCGACCAGAATGACCATGGCACCACCCGTCTCGGCGCAGAAGCCGCCCACCGGACGCAGCTTGGTGATGCGGGTGCCCATGGTGTGCACGATGCGCCAGCCGCCGAACAGCGTGCCGAGCGAGATCATGGTGTACGCGCTGAGTTCCACCCACACCGGAATGTGGTCGAGCGTGGTGACGTGGAAATGCGCGAGGAAGCCGGTCTGATTGACAAACGTGGCCTGCGTGGCCACCAGCAATCCGACGATGATACCCATGGTCTTCTGCGCGTCATTGCCGCCATGCGCCAGCGACAGCAGGGCCGAACTGGTCAGCTGCGCCACCCGGAAGAATTTCTCCGACTTGTTCTTGGCGATGTGGCGGAACGTGCTGAACACGATGACCATGAGCAGGAAGCCCATGAGCGCACCGAGCGTGGGCGAGAGCACGATGGCGGACAGGGTCTCGATCCACTTCTTGCCCCACAGCAGCGCGGCAAAGCCGGCCTTGGCCACGGCCGCTCCCGCATAGCCGCCAATGAGGGCATGGGAGGAACTCGAGGGAATGCCGAACCACCAGGTGATGAGGTTCCAGATGATGGCGCCGAGCAACCCACCCAGAATGACGTTGGCATCGACCACGGCGAGGTCGATGAACCCCGCCGCGACGGACTTGGCGACGGCGGTGCCGACGAAGAACAGGGCCGAGAAGTTGAAGACCGCCGCCCAGACCACGGCGGCCAGCGGGCTCAGAACCCGGGTGCCGACGATGGTGGCGATGGAATTTGCGGAATCGTGGAAGCCGTTGATGAAGTCGAACGCGAGCGCGACGACCACGATGAACAGGACGAAGGTGACCACGTGATGAGGGCGCGGCGCGTCAGCTGTTCTTGAGCGCGATGCTCTCGAGGGCGTTGGACACGTCCTCGCACTCGTCGATGGCCTCCTCGAGGGCGTCGAAGATTTCCTTCCACTTGAGCACCTCGATGGCCGGCTCGTCGCGCTCGAAGAGCGCACCCACCGACTGGGCGTAGAGCACGTCGCCCTCTTCCTCGAGCTGCTTGACGAGACGGCTGTGCTCCATCATGCGCTGCCGCTTGGTCACGTCGCCCACCGAGGCCAGGATCTCCTTGCCGCAGCGCACCAGCACGTCGGCCATCTGCACGCCGCCATCGCGCGCTGTGGACACGCGGAACATGACCACCCGGCGCGAGGCGCCGTTGATGAGGTCGATCACGTTGTCGAGACGCTTGGCCAGCAGGTGGATGTCTTCGCGGTCGAGCGGGGTCACAAAGCTCGTGTCGATGCGCTGATTGATGGTGTGCACGATGGCGTCGCCATCGGTCTCGACCTTCTTGATCTGCACCGAGATCTGCGCCGCGTTGGACGGGTTCTCGAACATGGTGCGCAGCAGCGTGGCGGCTTCACCGATGTGGACCGCCTGCTGGCGGAACAGGTCGAAGAACGTCTCGTCTTTGGAGAAAAGCTTCACGGGATCGTGTGGGCTGAGTTCGGATGGCGCCATTGCGACGCGAGCAGGAAGAATCGCGCCAACGGGGCCGCCGCGCCACGGCGTGTCACGAACTCGCGAAGGTTCGTGACACGAGCGATACACGTCTGAGGGAACAGCGCGTCTGACGAACAGTTCAGTGCCAAACGGCTCGTGCGTCCGATACCGCACGTCGGCGGCGGACAAACTCCGCGCGCGCAAACCAGCGCACGAGCACGGCACCGGCCACAAAACCGCCCACGTGCGCCCAGACCGCCACGCCGCCGGAGATCTCCCGACGCAGGGGTGAGAGTTCCGGCAGGCCAGCCACCACCTGACTCAGGAACCAGAAGACCAGAACCAGCCAGGCGGGCAGCCCCACGAAGAAGAACGGGGGAATGAAGCTGCGGACCCGAACACGCGGGTACAGCAGCAGATAGGCCCCCATGATGCCCGAGATGGCGCCCGACGCCCCCACCGTGGGCACCGGTGAGGCCGGGTCCACCGCCAGATGCGCAAAGGCGGCCGTCACTCCCGTGATCAAGTAGAAGCCCAGGAAGCGCAGGCGCCCCATGCTGTCCTCGACATTGTTGCCGAACACCCAGAGGTAGAGCGAGTTGCCCAGCAGATGTCCCCAGCTGCCATGAAGAAAAATCGACAGCATGGGGGTCGCCCAATTGACGGCCTGATCATCGATGACGCAGGCCAGCTCCTGATTGCCGATGCGGCCCAGCGGCACGCCAAATCCCAGCGGGGCCCGACCCGATATCTCACCCGGCACGAACCCCAGGTCGCAGACGCTCACGGCCAGCGGAAACGGGCTCCCCGCCCCCTGCACCAGGAACCAGACCGCCCAGGTGAGCGCCAGCAGGCCAATCGTGACCACCGGGCGGCGCAGGGTGGGATTGTCATCGGCGTACGGGAACATGGCAGTTTGCGGCTCGAGTGATGGTCAAAATGACAGCCTGCCGTTCCGGCAGAAAGAATTCGCTGCCCGTACCGCCCTCCTGCGCCGACTCGGCAGAAGATTCTCGGCCCAACCATTGCCATTGGCAAGGGTAGCCGTGGCGGAACAGGGCGAATCGGTCGCCCCTGACGCTTTCCCCGCCACGCCTGGACCTCACAATCGAGACTTCCATGGCTGAAAAAGTTATCGGTATCGACCTCGGCACGACCAACTCCGTGGTGGCCGTGCTTGAAGGTGGCGATCCCGTCGTCATTCCGAACGCAGAAGGCGGCCGCACCACCCCCTCGGTGGTCGGCTTCACGAAGGACGGCGAGCGCCTGGTTGGCCAGATCGCCAAGCGACAGGCCGTCACCAACCCGCAGAACACCATCTTCTCGATCAAGCGCTTCATGGGCCGCCGCGTGGCCGAGGCGCAGAGCGAGCAGTCGCGCGTGCCCTACAAGCTCGTGGCCGGCCCGAACGACGTGGCCGCGGTGGAAGTCGGCGGCAAGCGCTACACGCCGCCCGAGATCTCGGCCATGGTGCTGCAGAAGATGAAGCAGACCGCCGAAGACTATCTCGGCCACAGCGTCACCAAGGCCGTGGTCACGGTGCCGGCGTACTTCAATGACGCCCAGCGTCAGGCCACCAAGGACGCCGGCAAGATTGCCGGCCTCGAGGTGCTGCGCATCGTCAACGAGCCCACGGCGGCCGCGCTGGCCTACGGTCTCGACAAGAACAAGAAGAAGGACGAGAAGGTGGCCGTGTTCGACCTCGGCGGCGGCACCTACGACATCTCCATCCTCGAGCTCTACGACGTGGATGGCACGCGCCAGTTCGAAGTGAAGTCCACCAACGGTGACACGCACCTGGGCGGTGATGACTTCGACCAGCGCGTCATCGACTGGCTGGTGGCGGAGTTCAAGCGAGATCAGGCCATCGACCTGTCCAAGGACCCGATGGCGCTGCAGCGTCTCAAGGAAGCCGGCGAGAAGGCCAAGATGGAGCTGTCGAGCGCGAGCACGACGGACATCAACCTGCCCTTCATCACCGCCGACGCCTCGGGCCCCAAGCACCTCAACTACACGCTCACGCGCGCCAAGTTCGAGCAGCTCGTGGACGATCTCGTGCAGCGCACTCTCGAGCCCATGAAGCAGGCGCTCAAGGATGCCGGCATGCAGCCGAGCGAAGTGGACGAGGTCATTCTCGTGGGTGGCTCGACGCGCATTCCGAAGATCCAGCAGGTGGTCAAGGAGTTCTTCGGCAAGGAGCCCAACAAGGGCGTGAATCCGGACGAAGTGGTGGCCGTTGGTGCGGCCATCCAGGGCGCCGTGCTCACCGGCGAGCAGAAGGACGTGCTGCTGCTCGACGTGACGCCGCTCTCGCTCGGCATCGAGACGCTCGGTGGCGTGATGACGGTGCTCATCCCGCGCAACACGACCATCCCGACGAAGAAGGCCGAGACCTTCTCCACGGCCGACGACAACCAGACAACGGTGGAAATCCACGTGCTGCAGGGCGAGCGCGATCTCGCGGTGTATAACCGCACGATCGGCAAGTTCCAGCTCACGGGCATCCCGCCCGCACCGCGCGGCATGCCGCAGGTCGAGGTCGTGTTCGACATCGACGCCAACGGCATCCTGCATGTGGCCGCGCGCGACAAGGCCACCGGCAAGGAGCAGAAGATTCGCATCGAGGCCTCGAGCGGTCTGTCCGACACCGAAATCGACAAGATGGTGAAGGACGCCGAAAAGAACGCGGCCGAGGACAAGAAGCGTCGCGAGGAAATCGATACGCGCAACCGTCTCGACTCGCAGACCTACGAAGTCGAGAAGAACGTGAAGGAGTGGGGCGACAAGGTCCCCGCGAACCTCAAGGAGCGCATCGACGCCGCTGTGGAGCGCTCGCGCAAGGCGCTGCGTGGCGACGACATGGGCGAGATCCGCGCTGCCCAGGAAGAGCTGAGCAAGGCCTACAG
>JACVCT010000178.1 GCA_016741895.1 Gemmatimonadaceae bacterium
CTGCCACATCGCGTACTCCGCCTGGACCGCAAAGCCTGCCGGTCCGGGCGCATTGCCCGAGCCACGCCGCCGCACCTTGCTGTCAAAGTCCACCGGATGCGTGAAGTGCCGCAGCTTGCGGTCACCGAGCAGGTCCTCCGACTGGTAGAACCAGCCTTCGCCGAAGGGACCGCCGTACTCCACCACCAGCGTCGGCGAGTTCACCACCTGCGTGGCCTTGTACCACTCGAACAGGTCGTCGAACTTGGGCGTGATGGGCAGCGTGTGCTCGATGCCCGGGTAGCCGTCGATACCGTGCGTGATATTGAGCTTCTGATCGAGGCCGCCCTCGGTGGTGGGCATGATGCCCAGCTCCTTGGCCGCCATGATGATCCACTGCCGCTGCTGACGATTGCCGCTCATGTACATCTTGAGCGTCTTCGTGTCGTAGTACTTGGCGTAGCGCGTGAGAATCTCGCGCGCATGGGCCAGGTCACGCACCGGCTCGCTCGAGAACACGCCCGGGCCCGTCGTGTAGATGCGCGGGCCGATCATGTCCCCGCTCTCCACGCGGTCACTGTACGACAGGAAGTCCGTCGTGGCCGTCTGCGGGTCGCGCGTGGTGGTGGTACCGTAGGCCAGCGTGGCCAGGTACTGCCAGGTCTGCGTGTTGTGGATGTTGGGCGTGAGCCACTGCGGGTGGTAGTGCGTATCCACCATGCCCGGCATGATCACCTTGCCCGCCACATCGATGATGCGCGCACCGTCCGGCACCGCCACACTGCCACGCGGCCCGATGGCCACGATCTTGCGATCGCGAATGACGATGTCGGCGTTCTCGATGATTTCCTTGCCCTTCATCGTGATGGCCTTGCCGCCACGCAGCACGGCCACGCCTGTTGGCAGATCACGCGCCACACTCACCGCAATGCGCAGTTCCTCGGCCTTGTAGCCCGGCGGTGTCTTCTTCGTGGTGTCGGCCTTGGCAATGCTGTCGGCCCGCGCAATGCTGTCCTTCACCGCCTTCGTGGTGTCGGCGCGCAGCGCGGCCTTGCGACGGTCTTCAACCTTGAGCGAGTCCTCCACCACCTTGGCGCGGTCGAGATCGTAGGTGAAGAGCGCGTTGCCCAGCCCCCAGTGCACCTTGCGGCCGTCGTGGCTCCAGGTGCCGAACTCACCACCCACCGTGTTGAGCTTCCTCACCGGCACCGGCGCGTTGGCCGGGCTGGCGACGCTCACCGTGGCAGCCGACGCGCCCACCTGCGGCACCGTGACCACGTAGAGATCCATTCCGACGGTGGCCAGCGCCTGATCACCCGTGGGCGCCATCAGGATGAGGCTCGCGGGCGGTGCCGAGGGCGTGGGCTCCATGCCGTGATCGTCGTCGAGATGCATGCCCTGACTCGACGGACGCGCGGCACGTCCACCGAAATTGAACTGCGCCTCCTTTGCCACCAGCGCAGCGTCGAGATTGCCGGCATTGGGCGGCATGGGACCCGTCACGCGCAGATGCGTCTGCACATCGGTGCCGTCCCAGCGGAAGGACTGCAGCCCGCCGCTGAAGCTGTAGGCATAGATGCGCGAGGTGTCACGCGTGAAGTGCGGCGCCGCCAAACCACCGGCCGGCATGATCATGGTGGGCGTACCGCCCGTGGCCGGAACCCAGATCAGTTCCGACGCCGCCGGCCCGAAGAACGCACCACCCGCTTCCTGCATCTCACGCGCGGCCGCGCGTGACGCCACAATGCGCGTGCCACTCGGCGACCACGCGAGGTCGGTGTACAGACCCGCCATGCCCGTCAGCGGACGCGTACGCCAGCTGCCACGCGCATCGCGATCGGCGCGCATGATCTGCCCGCCGCGCGCGTCCTCCCAGGTCACGTAGGCCAGTGACTTGCCATCGGGCGACCACACCGGATTGAACTCGCCCGTGCTGGCCGTGGTCACACGCACTGGCTTCATGTCCGCGAAGCTCATCACGTACACACGCGCCAGCGCCACGAAGGCCAGCGACTTGCCATCGGGCGACGGCTGCACGTCGCGAATCTGCCGCGCCGTGAACGTGGCCGCCGTATCAATGGCATAGGCGAACTTCACCTCCGGACCCATCTCCAGCTTCACTTCAGCCTCGAAGGGAATCTTGCTGGGCGCCGACTTGTCCACCGGCACACGCCAGATCTCGCCACCGTAACTCACAATCACCGCGCGCGAATCCGGCGTGAAGGTGTAGCCCGGATAGGCATCCATGGGCGCACGCGATTCCATGTCGTCGCGCTGCACCGGGAAGGCCAGCCACTCTTCCTGCTGCGTGTCGAGATTGCGCAGAATGAGACCGGTCTTGGTTTCGAAGCGCGTGACGTACACCAGCCACTTGCCGTCGGGCGAGAGCGTGGGGCGCGCGCCCGATCCGAAACGCGTGGTCATCTGCGAGACGCGGCCGTTGTCCTTGTCCCACACGGCCAGCTGGTACTGCGGTCCGATGCTGTTGTACTGCCAGTCACCGGTGCGTCGCGCGAACCACATGTAGCGCGGGTCCTTGCCAAACGCGGCGCCGAGCTGCTTCTGCGTGGGGGCCGGCGCGGGCTGCATGGTGAGCGGCACACCGGAACCGCCATCCACGTGGTACATCCACAGCTTGGACGTGCCGCCCAGCCCACCCGAACGCGAAGCCACAACGTACTTGCCGTCGGGCGTCCACTCTGGCGACACGTACAGATTGTTGTTGCCCTTCGTGAGCTGGGTGGTGTCCTTCTTGTCGAGGGACATGATCCACACGTTGTCGCCGCCTGAGCGGTCGGACACGAACACCACTTTCTTGCCGTCAGGCGAGAAGCGCGGCTGCACGTCGTAGGCCATGCCTTGCGTGAGCGGCGTGGCCTTGCCGCCGGTGACGGGCATGGTGTAGAGGTCACCCAGCAGATCGAACACGAGCGTCTGCCCATCGGGCGAGACGTCCACGCTCATCCAGGTGCCCTTGGTGGTGGTGAAGGTGTGGGTGCGTGCCGCCTTGAGCGGCAGCGTGGCCGCAGGACCGCCAGGTGGCGTCGCCGCGGGCGACGCCTGCGCCGAGAGAGGCCCGCTGGGCGTGAGCAGTAGCGCCGCAAGGGCCAGACCGGTCAGCCTCGGGACAACAACACGAGTCGCTGAATGCATCGGGGATGCTCCATGGGAAAAAGGCATACGTAAGGCATAGAATACGCCACGACCGCCCGTCCCGTCACCTCGGAACATCCGACCGCGAGGGACGAGCCGCTCAGGCTCGCCCGTCAGCAGGTCGTACCACGTTGTGTCCCGCGAGCTTACCGCGGCCGGAGGCTGGCCTCGAGGAAGCTCTCCACGTCGGCCTGACTCATGTCACGCCAGCCGGGCGTGACGTAGTCGAGCTTGCCGGCCTTCATCCAGGCTTCGAGTGTGGCCACCTGTTCGTAGAGCTGGTCGAAGCTGTCCACGATGAACAGCAGCGGCTGATAGTGGTCGATTTCGAAGTGCTGGTTGATGACCCATTCGAGCTGCAGCGGATAGCGCTGCACCGTGGGGCTCTCCACACTGTGCACGATCTCGCCATAGCTCGACAGCAGGCCCGATCCGTACACCGTCACGCGCTGTCCGCTCGCGTCGCGCATGAGGCCGAACTCCACCGTGAACCAGAAGAAGCGCTGCAGCGCATTCTGAATGCTCGACAGGCGCCGACGCCGCTCCTCCCGATCGCTCATGTCACGCACCATGTCCGCCGCCAGATGCGCGCAGGCGCCGAAGCGCACCAGCGTCTCGGCAAAGGCCGGGTCGGTGTGCATGGGCACGTGACCCGCAATGTCGTGGAAGATGTCGGGCTCGGGCAGATAGTCGAGCGACTGCCCGTCACGGATGGTGATGGTGGTGGGGAACTCGCGGCGGCTCAGGCAATCGAAAAAATCGAAGGCCGGCACAAAGCCGCTCACGGCCTTGGCGCGGAATCCGGTGCGCGGTGCCATGAAGCGGTTTACGTCCTCGAGCCGTGGCACATGCGTGGGTTCAAAGCACAGCGTCTCCAGCCCATCGAGGAAGCGCTGGTTGGCATAGCGGGCCCAGTGATCCTGCATGCGCGCATACAGGCGCTGCCAGGTGGCATGGTTGTCGGCCGAGTACAGCTCGTAGGGCTGCTCGATGTACATCTCGCCGTTGGAGACCGCCTGTTCGATGTATGGGGCCTTGGTGGTGGTCAGTCCCATGCCTGCCTGGAATACCGAAGTCGCCATTTGCCGATCTCGTAAGGGGTCCGCGCCGCACGTTCGCCCGCACGGCTCCGTGCAGTGTAATCGGGGGGACGGTCCGGCCGCTGCCTCGAGCCTGCCGCTCCGCTAGATTGCCCTCATGGAACGCACTTTCCTCATGTTCGGTGCCCTCTCGGGGGCCATCGCGGTCGCGGCCGGCGCTTTTGGCGCGCACGCCCTGCAGAGCCGGGTCGAGCCGCGGCTCGTCGAGGTCTTCGAGACCGGGGCCCGCTACCAGATGTTTCACGCGCTGGCCCTCCTGGCTGTGGCGTGGGCGGCGACGCGCTTTCCGGGTTCGCTCACCACGGCCAGTGGCTGGCTGTTCGTGGCCGGCACCGTGATTTTCAGCGGCTCGCTGTACGCCATGACCTTCACCGGCATCCGCGCCCTCGGTGCCATCACCCCCATCGGCGGGGTGTGCTTCATTGCCGGTTGGCTCTGCCTGGCCCTGGCGGCTCGCAATTCCTGATCTCGCGCATCCGGTGACCACGCAGGGGCGCGGCGTCGCGTGCTGCTGACCGAGCCCTCGGTCTCCCAGCTGACGGCCATTGCCGCCGTGTCGGCGGTGAGCGGCATGGTCAACTCCATTGCCGGCGGCGGCACGCTGCTCACCTTTCCCGCACTGCTGGGGCTTGGGGTGCCACCGGTGGCCGCCAATGCCACCAGCACCGTGGCGCTCTGGCCCGGGTCGCTGGCCAGCATGCTGGGCTACCGCCGTGAACTGGCCGGAGCCGAGCGTTGGGCGCTGCGGCTTGCGCTGCCGAGCATCGCCGGCGGCTTGCTGGGCGCCGTATTGCTCATGGCCACCACCGACGAGCAGTTTCGAAAGATTGTGCCCTGGCTGGTGTTTGGTGCCACGCTGCTCTTTGCCTTTCAGGCCCGTGTCATGCAGTGGCTGCGAGGCTACATGGAACAGCCGCATGGCGAGTCGCCCATTGAACCCACGCGGGGCATGATGGCGGCGCAGTTTCTCGTGTCCATCTATGGGGGCTACTTCGGCGCCGGTGCCGGCATCGTCATGCTCGCCGTGTTCGGCCTCATGGGCATGACGAACATCCATCGCATGAACGGTCTCAAGAACTTCAATGGCATCTGCTTCAATGGCGTGGCGGCTGCCACCTTCGCCTTCAAGGGGCTCGTGAACTGGCCCATCGCACTGGTCATGGCGCTGGGTTCGAGCGTGGGCGGTTACGCCATGTCAGGCCTGGCGCAGCGTGTCCCGCAGGCCTGGGTACGCGGGGCGGTCACGCTCATTGGCGTGGCCAGCGCGCTCTGGTTGTTCATCACGCGCTGACCACACCAACGGGTTCGCGTCGGTCGCTTACTTGACCGACACCTGCTTGATCATGCCATGCGCGAGGTGCGGCTTGCCGTCCTTGGCGTCGGGCGTGAAGCACATGAAGCCGTATTCGCCGGCCGGCACGTCGATCTCCAGATAGACCGTGGCACCGGGGAGAATGTCGGTGATGCCACCCATCGGCATGCCCGGCGGCGCACCCTTGGGATTCTCGGCGAACATCGCCATGTCCATGGGCGTCTTGCCCGGCACCAGCTTGGCAAAGAAGAACTCGTGCGGCTGCTTGCCGGTGTTGGTAACCGCCACGATGTGCTTGCCGGCCGACAGCGGCTTGGAGAACTCGAGCGAGTAGTCGCTCAGCGTGAGCGTGATGTCGGCCTTGGGCGCCGGCGCCTTGCGGTTGCTGGGCGTCACCGTGAACTCCTTGATCATGCCCTTCATCACGTGCGGCGGGCCGCCCGGGCTCGGAATGACGCAGAGCGCAACGTACTTGCCGGCGTCGAGCGTGCTGGTGAACAGCGACGCGCCCACCGACGCATTTGGACCACCCACCGGCTTGAGCCACGCCGGCGGCGGGCCGCCAGCCTTGAACCAGGCCATGACATCGTTGGCCGTCTTGCCCGCGTCCACCTTCACCACATACACGTGGTGCAGTTCCTTGCCCTTGTTCGTAAGTCGCAGGGTGGTGAGGCCGGCGGGAATGCTGGACGGCATCTCGAAGGCATAGTCGAGCGCCACCACGTCGACGACATTGGCACCCGGAATGGACGGATCGACAAGCGGAGCCGCAGCCGGGGTCGCCGTGAGCAGCACGGCGCCCAGCCCCGCCGCGGCGCGGAGCATCAGGGAGTACATCGTTGACCTCGATTGTTCGATGGGGCGGGAGCGCGCGAGCTGTGCGCACTCTCACGTTGCAGCATGCTGCGCCTACGTGCACGCCTGCTGCACAAGTTTCAGCGCAATTGGGGCGTGTGATCTTTCACATCACCCGTGAGACTTACTTCACGTGTCCGCCGCCCCGTCACGGCCGTCCTGCAAACGGCTGAGTGTGGTGCCTCAGTGCAAGGCCGCTCCGCAATGCCTGCAGAATTTGGAATCACTGCGATGATCGTCGGCGCCGCAGTGGGCGCACATCTGCGTATTGATGTGCTGCGTCTCGAGCTTCCGTCCCGCGTTGGCCAGCTCGGCCGTCACGATGCCCGTGGGCACGGCAATGATGCCGTAGCCCAGAATCATCACCAGTGAGGCCACGGCCTGACCGAGGCCGGTGGCCGGCGAAATGTCGCCATAGCCGACCGTGGTGAGCGTGACCACGGCCCAGTACATGCTCACGGGAATGCTGGTGAAGCCGTTGGCCGGCCCCTCGATGAGATACATGAGTGCACCCACCACCACCACAACGGTGGAGACCGTGAAGAGGAACACCGCAATCTTGCGCGAACTCGCGCGCAATGCGTCACCAATGACACGTGCCTCACTCAGGTAGCGGGCCAGTTTGAAGACGCGGAAGATGCGCAGCAGACGCAGCACACGCACCGCCAGCAGTGCCTGCGCACCGGGAAAGATCAGACTCACCCATGTGGGCAGAATGGCCAGCAAGTCGACCAGGCCAAAGAAGCTGCCGGCATAGACGAGTGGCCGCCGCACGATCACGAGACGCAGCAGGTACTCCAGGGAGAAAACGCCGGTCAGTGCCCACTCCGCCGCACGCAGCCCGCGCCGCCACGGCTCCGGCATGCTGGGCACCGTCTCCAGCATCACCACCACCAGGCTCACCACGATTAGCGCCAGCAGCACAGCGTCAAACCAGCGCCCGGCCGGTGTGTCGGCCTCGAACACAATGGTGTGCAGCTTGCGCCGCCATGGCGTATCGGCGGACTGCTCGGCGCGGGAGTCGGTCATGGCGGGAGGCTGCGAGCCTTGCGTTGAAGTGGTGAGTGGTGCGTTGCACCACCACAAGACCCGGAACTCGAACCCGGCACCCGAGACTGATCAGTTTCGAGTTTTGGGTTCAGGTTCCGGGTTGTGAGTTCGCCTGACTGCGAACTCAACACTTGAACTCAAAGCTCACCGCTTCCCGACCCATCCGAAAGCACTGAGCGGCAAGTTCACGACGCCTGATTCACCGCTCGCCTCCCGTAGCGAAGCTGAACCAGCCCGCTGGCCCAGGACTCCGATCCGATCAGCTGCCAGTGACTGCGCGGCACCTCGGCACCAAAGAGCGGGCGCCCCTGCCCCAGCAACTCCGGCACCACCGACAGCGTGAGCGCGTCCACCAACTGGTCGCGCAGGGCCTGTCGTACCACCTGCCCGCCGTCCACATACACATGCGCGACTCCCGACGCCGCCAGCGACTCCAGCAGGGGCCGCAGCAGGCCTGCGTGCGTGGACACGGTGGACGGAACGGGCGGCGTGGCGGGCAGGGGCCGATGGGTGAGCACCACCACCGGGCGCTCGGCAAACGGCCAGGGCACATCGAAACCGCGCAGCACATCGAAGGTGGCGCGCCCCATGACCACCGCGTCCACCGTACTCATGAAGGCGTTGTAGCCGTAGTCGGTCCCGGCCTCCTGGTACGGCGCCAGAAATCCGAGACCACCATCGGCTTCGGCAATGAATCCGTCCAGACTGACGCCCAGATAGGCGGAGACCCGGGGCACGGCGACTGGGGATGCAGACATGCGTTGACCTCGTGCGAGGGTGACAGTTGATAGTCTACACTGTAGACTTACCGGCATGCCACGTCCCGCGTCACTTTCGCCTGAGCGCATTCTGGATGCCGCCGAGCGCTTGCTGCGCCGCCGTGGGGCTGCCGCGCTCAGCATGCGTGCGCTGGCTACGGCGCTGGGGGTCGACCCCATGGCCCCGTACCGGTACTTCGGTTCGCGGGACGCGGTGGTGGCGGCGGTTGCTGAGCGGCGGGTGGGGGCAGGGCTGGCCGCGGCCATGGGGCGACGTGGCCGTTGGCGGACGCGAATCGAGGCGCTGGCACTGGCCTACTGGCGGGGGGTGGCCGGGCAGCCTGAGCTGGTGCTGGCCCTCACGGCGCGAAGCGAAGCCTCGGCCACGCTGGCGGCCCGGTGGCAGGACGGCGTACAGCGGGCGCTGGCAGACACGGGACTGGCACGGCGGGCACAGCGCGAGCTCGCGGATGCGCTGGCGGACCTGGTCCACGGAGCGGCGCTGGCGCCGGTTGGTGCCAGCGAACGTGCGGTGAAGCGGTCTATTGCACTACTGCTCGATGGCGTTGACGCGCGTCTTGGGTCCGGTCAGCTGTGAGCGTTGAGTTGAAGTATTGAGTGGTGTGTCGCACCAACCCAGAACGCGGAACCTGAACCCAAAACTCGAAACTGATCAGTTCCGGGTCAGGCGTGTCCGGTCTAGAGTTCGACCGAGTTCGGTAAGTGGAAGTAGTGCGGGCAGTTAGCCGCGCGTTGGGCGTGTATCGATTTCGATTCAATCGGTAAGTTCG
>JACVCT010000179.1 GCA_016741895.1 Gemmatimonadaceae bacterium
GCCAGCTGATCAATCAACCCCTCGGGCAACGCCGCCAGCGTGGGATCTGCGGTCTTCTTCCGTCGAGCCATCCATCCTCCGTCGTGATACAGAGTTATGGCTCATACACAGAATTTCCGACACCCTCCTGGGACCCGCGGTCGGGGCTTCCGGGTCGGGGCTTCCGCGGTTCGAGCCCACGCGGTTCGAGCTAGCGTGGGCCGTTGCCGCCGAGATTCCGGTCTCTCATCTCATTGGTTGCTCATCTCGCATTCATCTATTTCTGTCTCGTCTTCACGACTCGCACCATCTGGCTTCTGAATATCTCGAGAAACGAGAAACGAGAGATCAGGCCTCAAGGAGTTCAAGCGCCCGCCTGATTTCGTCGGCTGTGTTGTACATATGCGGGGACAGCCGGATTGCGCCCTCGCGCACCGTGTGCACCACGCCGCCTTCG
Organism: Gemmatimonadaceae bacterium; assembly: GCA_016741895.1. GTDB lineage: Bacteria > Gemmatimonadota > Gemmatimonadetes > Gemmatimonadales > Gemmatimonadaceae > Gemmatimonas. The sequence continues at coordinate 437 of JACVCT010000179.1, forward strand.
CGCAGACGGGCATGCATGCCGTCCAGGTCAGTGGGCGTGAAAGACAGCACGCCCGCGCGGCGCGCGGGCTCGGCCGGCGTGACCAGCGTCACGTCGCGGCGGCTGTGTGCCCAGTCCACCACGATGTCGCCCAGCTCTTCGAGATGCTGCGCCACCTGCGCCACGCCGGCCTCGAGCAGCAGGGCCGTGGCGGCATTGGCCACGGCAAAGTCGTGGTAGGCAATCGTCACCACCTCGAAGCGCCGCGCATCGTCGAAGAAGTCGAACTCGTAGTCGGTGAGCCGTGTGTAGTCCGTGCTGCTCTTCATGCAGGCCCAGCCCACGTCGTGCGGCTCGATGCTGGTGATGAGTTCGGGCCGCACGTACACGAAGCCCGTCCCCCAGGGCGAGAGCTGCCACTTCTGTGCGCCGCTGGCGAAGATGTCGATGGGCAGCGCGTGCACATCAATGGGCCGCACGCCGCAACCCTGAATGCCGTCCACAATGAAGAACACACCCTTGGCCCGGCAGGCCGCACCAATGCGCGCAAGATCGGCCACGAACCCCGTGGCGAACTGCACCCAGCTCACCACCACGGCCACCACGTCATCGCGCTGCTCGATGGCTGCGACCAGCGCGTCTTCATCGGGCAGGCCGTTCCGTCGCGGGATGAGATCGAGCGTCACCCCGCGTGAGCTCAGCGCCTGGAAGGGATACACGCAGCTCGGGAACTCGCCGTCGAAGGTCAGAATGCTACCCGGACGAAGCGGCAGCGCGCGTGCAGCAAGATTGAGCCCGTAGGTGGTATTGGGCATGAGCGCGATTTCTTCGGCGCGCGCGCCGATGAGCGCGGCGAACTGCGCGCGGGCGGTGGCAGCGGCCTCCTGCATGCGCGGCACCGAAATGCGCTGCGGCTGCTGCCGCAGCGCCGACCATTCGTTGGCCGCGGCAACGGCCGCAGCCGGCATGGGGCCCACCGAGGCGGCGTTCAGGTACATGGACGCGTCGTCGTCCATCCACGCGTATTCGCGGGCGCGCAGCTGCTGAAGACTGATGGTCATGCGAGAGGAGAGGAGGTCGGGTCGAGCATCACACGCAACCCGTGAAGTATGGCACGCGGCGCACGAACCCGGTGCAGGTGCCGTTGTCCGGCGGCTCCCATCGTGCTCCGCCACTCGGCGTCGCCCAGCACTCGGGCCAGATCGGACAGCAGCTGCGCACCGTCGTCCAATGCCGAGGGCGCGGACCGCGCCTGGGGCAGATGCAGCCCCGTGACGCCCGGCAGCACGAGGTCGGCGTAGTGGCGCGCGGCCGAGGCCACCACCGGTATGGCCCGGTGCATGGCCTCCACCACCGCCAGGGTGCCGGCATCACCGGCGTCCACCACCCACAGCACATCCTCGTTACGCGACGCCTCGGCAAGCCAGGCGTCGAGCGACTGCACCGAGAACGCAGCGGCCATGCCGAGGGCGGCCGCATGCAGCCGCGCGTCCTGCAGGAGCGGCGCCACCCCACGTTCCTCCCCATCGGCCACCAGCCTCACGCGCAACGACGCGTGCCGTCTATGCAGCGCCGCGAGGACACGCAGGGCATGAATGCCTTCGTCGTTGAGGTAGGGGGGAAGCAGCAGGGTCACCCGTGGCGGAACCATGAGTGATCCGTCGGAACGGGCCGTGTCGGTACGTGCCGCCGCGTCGGCCAGTCGCAGCACACCAGGCGCCGTTTCATCGTCCAGCACGGCCGGTGGTGGCCAGAACACGGAGTGCAATCCGGGCTCCATGCGCCGCACCAGCCCGCGCGCGAGTGCCGTGCGCTGTCGCCATCCCACGCGCTCGGGCAGCGACCTCGCTGGCGCGGCCCCGGTGCCGTGACGGGACATGGGCTGACGCCAGACCACCGGGCCACGCGGCCCCATCGCCAACGCGGCCGCGGCGGCATCGTCACCGCGATACACCAGCACGGCGTCGGGCCGCAGCGCCTGCACAACCTCACGCACGCTGTGCGTTCGCCGCCACCAGCCTTCGGCCTGCACCTCGCGAAGCGACAGCCGTGGCCATTCGGCGCGTGCACCTCGCGCCAGTGCCGATCCGGACACACAGGCCAGCGCCACCACATCACCTTCGGCGGCAAGCGCCTGGAGCCAGCTGCCCAGAACGAGCACGGATGCGCCCCAGCGCGTGTCGGTGCTGAGTCCCAGCACCCGCACGCGTCAGACCGTCGAGGCGACGGACACGTCATCCGCCCGTTCGAGGGCGCGCTCGACTCCGCGATCGAACTGCAGTGCATGCAGACGTGCATAGGCCCCGCCCTGCGCCAGCAGTTCGCCGTGTGTGCCCTGCTCCACCAGTCGCCCGGCGTCGAACACCAGAATGCGATTGGCGTGCTGAATGGTGGCCAGCCGATGTGCGATGACGAACACCGTGCGGCCCTCGAGCAGGCGATCGATGGCCTCCTGCACGAGACGCTCACTTTCCGCATCGAGCGCGCTGGTGGCCTCGTCGAGAATGAGCAGCGGCGGGTCACTGAGCAGCGCGCGGGCAATGGCCAGTCGCTGCCGCTGACCGCCGGAGAGGCGTGTGCCCCGCTCGCCAAGGTTGGTGTCCCAGCCCTCGGGCATGGCTTCGATGAACGACAGCGCATTGGCCGCACGCGCGGCGGCCTCGAGCTGCGCCTGCGTGGCGTCCGGACGCCCGAAGGCCACGTTCGCGCGCACGGTGTCGTTGAAGAGCACCGTGTCCTGACTGACGATGCCCGTCAGCGCACGCAGCGCATCGAGGCGGATGTCGCGCAGATCCACGCCATCCAGGCGAATGACACCGCCGGTGGGATCGATGAAGCGCGGCAGCAAGTCCACCAGCGTGCTCTTGCCGGCGCCGCTTGCCCCGACCAGCGCCACGACCTCGCCCTTGCGGGCGGTGAAGCTCACATCCTGCAGTGCGTAACGATCGGCTTCATAGGCAAAGCTCACGTTCTCGAAGCGGATGCTGTCGTTGAACGTGGCCGTGTGGCGCGTGCCACGATCGCGAGCGGTCTCCGTTTCCGCGTCGAGCACCTCGAAGATGCGCTCGGCGCTGGCGAGGGACTGCTGCGCGGCGGCAGGGGCCTGGGAAAGCTGCTTGAGCGGCTGCAGCAGGCGCATGACCTGGATGAGGAACACCAGCAGTTCGGCGCCGTCCATGCTGCCTTCCACGAGTACCAGCCGCGCGCCGAACCAGAGAATGGCCACCGCCGTGAACGTGCCAAGCGTCTCGGTGACCGGACCGGAAAGCAGCGCCAGACGTCCGACCTTGACGAAACCCCTGGCGTAGGCGCCGTTTCGCTCGGTGAACTTGGCTTCCTCACGCGTCTCCGCGCGATACGACTTCACGAGCCGCACACCGCTCACCACTTCCTGCACGAGGCTCGTCATCTCACCCTGCTCGTTGCCAAGCCGGCGATAGCCCTTGCGCAGCTTGCGCAGGACCGGCTGAATGGCGCCGACGGTGACGGGCGCAATCAGCAGCGCCGCCAGGGAGAGTTGCCACGAGAGCGTGAACATGGCCACCAGCGTGGCCAGCACCTGCGCCGCACTCCACATGGAGCGTGTGACCAGCTCGGTGACCACGGTCTTGGCACTGGCCGTGTCATTGAGCACCCGGGCGATGATCTGCCCCACCTTGTTGCGCGTGAACCACGGCAGCGGCAGTCGCAGCAGATGTGCGTACAGCGCATCGCGCAGGTCGCGCACCACGAACTCCTGCAGCTTGACACCCACCTGCCCGCTGGACCAGATGAGGGTGTTCTTGAGCGTCACCGCCGCAATCACAATGAGCATGACGCGCAGCAGGGAGCCCATCTTGTCCTGCTCGTCGAGCAGGAAGCCGATGGTGGCCTGGAGCACCTTCGCCACCGTGCCGCTGGCCGGCAGCAGCTGATCGGCCTTGAACAGCGCGTTCAGAAACGGGATGAGCAGCGTGAACGAAAACACATCGGCAAAGGCCGCGGCCGCGTTGAGCAGCACCACAGCCACCAGCTTGCCCTTGTGCGGGCCCACAAAACGCCAGAGCCGGCGCCAGAGCTGCGCGGCAGGGGTGCGATAGGTACCGGTGCTCACTTCGCCTCAGCGCTTGGGCGTGAGCAGGGACACCGGCAGGATGCATTCCTCCGGAGACACGCCGCCATGCAGGAAGGAGCCGCGGTAGCGGCCCTGATACTCGCGCAGCTTGGTGGGATACACGAAGAACGTGTCACCCGGTGCCAGCAGCGTGTTGGGGCCCGGCGTACGATGCGGCAGCCGCAGGTCGTCGGGATTGCTGAACAGCAGCGCCTGCTCGGGGCGCTCGGCGCGAATGTCCTCGCCGAACTTGGAGCGGAGGTTGGCCGTCGCATCGCGCTTGGCAAAGACGGTGGCCGGCGTGTTGCAGTGCAGCGCACCGTGATCGCTGGTGACCACCACGGCGATGTTGCGCCGCGACGCTTCCTTGAGCAGCGAGAAAAGCGCCGAGCGTTCGAACCACTGCCGCGTGAGGGCGCGCAGTGCCATCTCGTCGCGCGCCACCTCGAACAGAATCATCGACTCCGAACGGCCGTGCGTGAGCATGTCCACGAAGTTGAAAACAAAGGCATGCACGCCGTCGCCGGCGATGGCGGCGGGCAGGTGCCGCTCGAGGTCATCACTGTCGGCCGCGGTGGTGAGCTTCTGATAGCGCACCGGCGCCGGATGCTGCAGCGCGGCCAACTGGGCCACGAGCAGGTCCTTCTCGTGCGCATTCAGGGCCTCGTCGTCGCGCTCGCCCCACCAGTCGGGATGCCGCGCGGCGATCTCGCCCGGAAAGAGGCCGGAAAACAGCGCGTTGCGCGCGTAGGGTGTGGCCGTGGGCAGGATGGAATAGTAGTGCGAGGTTTCCACTTCGAACCACGATGCCAGCAGCGGCTCGAGCACACGCCACTGATCGAGACGCAGGCAGTCGATGATGACGAAGATGACCTTGCGATCACGCGAGAGCACGGGCAGCACGAACTCCCCGAACACGTCCACCGAGAGCGGCGGACGATCGCCTTCCTCGTCGCGCAGCCAGCGCGGATACTCGCTGCGCATGAAGGTGGCGAACTCGCGATGCATGTCGGGATACAGTCCGCGCAGCGACTCGTGCAGGCCCAGTTCACCGGCCTCGGCGAGATCCACGTCCCACTGCATGAGTTCCGAAAACCGGTCGATCCAGCCCCGCCAGTCGAGCCCCGCGTAGCGTTCGGTCTCGATGGCGCGAAAGCGCTCCACGAAGGCCCGGGCGAGCGCCTGCGAACGGATGAGGGGCCCGTCGAGAATCTTGGTGATGACCGAGAGCACCTGCCGCGGCGTGACCGGCTTGACGAGGTAGTCGCGGATGTTGGCGCCAATGGCTTCCTTGAGCGTGGCGTCTTCCTCGCTCTTGGTGACCATGACCACGGGCAGGGCCGGCGCGAGCTCGCGGATGTCCTTGTAGGCATCGAGGCCGCGGGTGCCGGGCATCTGCTCGTCGAGCAGGACGAGATCGAAGGGGTGGCGGCGGAGTAGTTCGAGGGCGTCATCGGCGTTGGTGGCCGTCTGCACCTCGTAGCCCTTGTCTCCCAGCAAAAGGCGATGCGGCTCGAGCAGCTCCGCCTCGTCGTCCACCCACAGAATCGTCTTCATCCCGAAAGTTACCACGACGTGGTAGGTTTGTGCCGTGCAACGACTCCCCTACGCTCTCGATTCCCTGCGTTTTCCCCTGCCCGCGCTGGCGGCGCTGACGGGCCGTCTGCCACTGGGCGGCGGGCGCGAGGTGGCGCTGGCGGCGCTGCTGGTGGCCCGGCTGGCGCAGGGCGTGTTGCCCGACGAAGGCCTGGCACCGGCCGATCGCGCCACACGTGCCGCAGCGGCCAAGGTGTGGCTGGCGTCGCTTGCGCTGCCGGCCCCCACGCGGGTGCCCTTTGCCCGCTGTCTCGACGCCACGACGGGCTCGCCGCTCGCGGTGGCCGGCGCGCTGCGCTCGCTGATCGCGGCCATCAATGCCCATCTCGATGGGGCGGCCGTGCAGGAGCTCGAGAAACTGGCGCGTCAGCTTTCGGCCGTCTCGTGATGCACGAGAGCGACATCTCGCCGCTCACGCGCCTGGTGTCGCAGCTGGCCGCGCGCATGGACGCGGGCGAGTCCACGACGCATGCGGCCGGTCGGCTTGCCGAGGACGTGGTGTCGAGCGGCCTGCTGTCGCTGGACCGGGCGCTTGGTGGCGGATTCCGCCGCGGTGATCTCGTGGTGCTGGGCGGCGACCACAGTGTGGGCTGCAGCGCACTGGCGCTGGCCATGGCCCAGCGGGCCGCGATCGGGCCTTCGGGGCAGGTCGGCCGCGCCCTGCTGGTGAGCACCGAACAGTTGCCATCGCGGGTGCACGAGCGCCTGCTGGCGGCAGAGGCGCGGGTGCCACTCGATCTGCTGCGGCTGGGCGCGGTGTCGGAAGAGGAACACGTGCGACTGGCGGCCGCGGCGCTGGCCCTGCGCGACCGCGTACCGGTGGTGGAAACCCTGTGCAGCGGCCGGGTGGCCGACGTGGCCGCGGCGCTGGACGCCCGTCCCGGCACCACGCTGGGGGGGGTGGATGGGCTGGAGGGCTTCTCGAACGCGTCGGGCGGACTGGACGACGCACTCGCGCAGGCGGTGCTGGAGTTCAAGCGGCTGGCGCTGCAGCGGCAGGTCGTGGTGCTGCTGACCACACACCTCGGGGCGCTCGATCGCAGCCGCCGGGATCTCAGGCCGCGACTGGCGGATTTCGGCTTGCGCGGCGCGGTGGGTGCCCAGGCCGACGTGGTGCTCGGGCTCTACCGCGAGGAGCTGTATGAGGCGGACCTCGGTGTGGCGGGCGCGGCGGAACTGTCGGTGCTCAAGCACCGGGACGGGGCGCGGGGCTATGTGGATCTCTACTTCGACGGGCGCTTTGTGCGCTTCGAGGATGTAGTCGACGGCTAGTCCGGGCGGGAACGGACGCGCCCGTAGCACTGGCCCCAGCCCCCTTGATACATTCCGCGCGTACCCCTGCACGAGGATCGCATGGCTGGCCATAGCAAATGGAAAACGATCAAGCGGGCGAAGGCCGCGACCGACAAGAAGCGGAGTTCGCTGTTCACGCGTCACATCCGCGAAATCACCATGGCCGCCAAGCTCGGCGGCGGTGACCCCGGCGGCAATCCACGCCTCCGCACCGCCATCGACAACGCCAAGGCTGTCTCGATGCCCAAGGACAACATCGAGCGCGCCATCAAGAAGGGGACCGGTGAACTCGAGGGCGCAGACTACACTGAAGTGCTCTACGAGGCGTATGGGCCGGGCGGTGTGGCCATCATGATTCAGGCCGTCACCGACAACCCGACGCGCACCGTGGCCGATGTGCGCCACAAGCTCTCGCGCAACGGCGGCAACATGGGCACGTCCAACTCGGTCGCCTTCATGTTCGACCGCAAGGGCCAGATGACCGTGCCCGCCGACGGTGTGAACGAGGACGCGCTCATCGAAGCCGCGCTCGAAGCCGGCGCCGACGATGTGTCGAACGAAGGCGAAGTGTTCGTGATCACCACCGAGCCCGCGTCGCTGCACGCGGTGAAGGAAGGGCTCGAGTCGAAGAAGTACACCATCGACGACGCGGAACTTGCGTGGGTGCCCAAGAACACCGTGAAGGTGGAGGGCGAGAACGCCACCAATCTGCTCAAGCTGCTCGAAGCACTCGAAGAGCTGGACGACGTGCAAAAGGTCGACGCCAACTTCGAGATGGACGAAAGCGCCATGGCCGGCGCGTGACCCGCGTGGCCGGCCGGCCGACCCCCGGTCTTCCGGCCTCCGGTCGTCCCGCCCTGGTGCTCGGCATCGACCCGGGCACCGCCGTGACCGGCTACGGCGTGGTGGCCTTCGATGGGCGCACCCCGAGCCTGGTGGAGTGCGGCGTGCTGCGCACAGCGGCGCGCGACCCGCTGCCCAATCGTCTGCACGACATTTACGAGGGCGTGCGCGAGGTCATGGCGCGACATCGCCCCGACACGCTGGCCATCGAGGATGTGTTCTACGCACGCAACGTGCGCACCACCGTCGTCCTCGGCCACGCGCGCGGCGTCATTCTACTGGCGGCGCAGCAAGCCGCGCTGACCATCCACGAGTATCCGCCGGCCGAGATCAAGAAGGCCATCACCGGTCGCGGCAGCGCCACCAAGGAGCAGGTGCAGTTCATGGTGGCGCGCCTGCTGCGACTCAAGACCGCTCCGCAGCCCGCTGACGCCGCCGACGGCGTGGCGGCCGCGCTCTGTGCCTGTCTGCAGTCTTCGCTTCCCCGCCCCGCGATGCCGACGCTGCCGTCGCTCGCCTCACTTGCTGCCAAACGTCGCGCATGATTGCCCAGGTTACCGGCACCCCTGTTCACCCCGCGTTGGAGGCCGGGGAACTGCCCACCCCAGGCGGCGGGGCCTACTGGGGGTGCCTGCCGCTGGGCGGGTTCGCCG
>JACVCT010000180.1 GCA_016741895.1 Gemmatimonadaceae bacterium
CTGCACCACACCGCGCGTATTGCCAGGCGTCGGTGAGCGAACGGCCGGCGTCTGACCACTCGCGCTGCTGTCGGCCGGCGGCGGATCAGCGGGTGAGGTGCTGTCCACGGGGGTCGTGGAGCCGCTGCCACCGGCACAGGCCAGCAGCAGCGGGGCCAGCAGAATCAGCGGCCGGCCGAGGCCTGAACTCCGAACCGCTGACGCCATTGCCATCCGCATGGTCGAAACTCCGATGAGGGTGCCGTAAGTTATCTGTCTGGCGCGTGTCTCCGTGGACGCCGACCGCGCTCCCGCCGTTTACTATCAGCCCGCCCGCCCATGTCGTTCCCTCGTCTGGTGCGCCGCGCCACAATCCTCGTGGCGCCGCTGCTGACCGGTGCATCCGCCCTGCTGCTCTCGCCCTCGAGCGTGTTGGCACAGGCCGACAACCCGCGCCCCGTACTGGCCGCCGACCCGCGGCGTTCACCCACCCAGAAGCCGCCGCTGCATGGCCGGCACTGGATGGCCATCACCGGCAAACCTCTCGGCGCCACAGCCGGTGCCATGATGTTCCAGAAGGGGGGCAACGCCGTGGACGCCGCGGCCGCCATGCTGGCCGCCACCTGCACCATGTGGGACACCCTGCACTGCGGCGGCGAAACGCAGGCGCTGATCTACCACCCCAAACTCAAGAAGGTCATCGGCATCAACGCGCTGGGCGTCGCGCCCAGTGGCGCCACGGCCGAGTTCTATCGCAGCAAGGGCTACGCACATCCGCCCGAGTTCGGGCCACTGGCGGCCATCACGCCAGGCACGCCCGGTGGACTCATGGTCATGCTGGCCGAGTACGGCACACTGTCGCTGGCTGATGTGCTGGGGCCGGCCATTCGTCTGGCCGACGGCTTCCCCATCGAGGCCCAACTCGCCAACAACATCGAGCGACAGAAGGCGGAGATCAAGAAGTGGAAGGTGTCGCCGTCCATCATGCTGCCGCATCTCGGCAGCGGCGGGCGTGAAGCACCCGAGCCAGGCGAAGTGTTCGTGCAGAAGGATCTCGCGGCCACGTTTCGTAAACTTGTTGCCACAGAAGCCGCAGCACGCAAGGCGGGCAAGTCACGCAAGGCCGCCATAATGGCCGCGTATGATCGCTTCTACAAGGGCGACATTGCGCAGGAGCTCGTGCGTGGCATGCGCGACGAGGGCGGACTTTTCACCATGGCCGATCTGGCCAACTGGCGCGTGAAGATCGAAGAGCCCATGTGCAGCGACTACAAGGGCATTGCCGTGTGCAAGCTGCAGCAGTGGCAGCAGGGTCCCGTCATGCTGCAGGCGCTCAACATGCTCGAGCCCATGGACCTCAAGGGCATGGGCTACAACTCACCGCGCTACGTGCACACGCTGTACCAGACCATGAGCATGGCGTTTGCCGATCGCGACTTTTACTACGGCGACCCGGCCTTCGCACCCGAAGAGCCCATGCGCGGTCTGCTGTCCAAGGAGTACGCCAAGGCCCGCGCGGCGCTCATCAACCCCGAGCGCAACGATCCCGACATCAAGCCGGGTGATCCCTATCCGTTTCAGGGCGGCAGCAATCCCTTCGCGCAGTATCTCGCGCAGTGGTCGCCGCGCAACTTCCTGCCACGCGACAGCACGCGGCAGAGCGGACAGCAGGATCGTGTCGTGCGCGCCGACACCGCGAGCACCTGGGACCTGGCCAGCGCCACTGACAGCGCGCGCTACGACGCATTCCATGGTGGCACCACCAGCATCGTTTCCGCCGATTCGGCCGGCTGGGTGGTGTCCATCACGCCAAGCGGCGGCTGGGTGCCAGCGGTGATTGCCGGTCGCACGGGCCTCGGCCTCTCGCAGCGTGGGCAGAGCTTTGTCACGCGTCCCGAAGACGGGCCGTACAACGTGATCGAGCCCGGCAAGCGCCCGCGTGTGACACTCACACCCACGCTTGCGCTCAAGGACGGCGCGCCTTTCCTGGCCTTTGCGGTGCAGGGCGGCGACACGCAGGACCAGAACCTGCTCCAGTTCTTCCTCAACGTGGTGGAGTTCGGCATGACCGTGCAGCAGGCGGTGGAAGCGCCGAACATCAACTCGTACCAGATGCGCAATTCCTTTGGCGCGCACGAGACGCAGCCAGGCCTCATGGAAATCGCCACCTCGATGCCGGAGAGCACGCGGGCCGCCCTTCGGGCCATGGGCTACCGGCTCCGCCCCCTCGAGCGCACCTCCGGTCCCATCAATGCCATCTGGTTTGATCGCAAGCATGGCACGATGTGGGGTGGCAGCAGCAACCACGGCGAGGATTATGGCATCGCGTGGTAGGTACTGACTGACAACTCGGAACCCGAACACAGAACCCGAAACTGATTAGTTCCGAGTTTTGCGTTCGGGTTTTCAGTTTTGGGCGCTGAACTGGCTGGATTCCCGCCCGTCCGCGAGCGACATTTATGGGGTTAGCCTCCTTCCTTCCGACCTCACGGATCCCATGCCGATCACGCTCAAGGTCAATGGCACGTCCCGAACCGTGGATGTGCCGCCCGAGATGCCCCTGCTCTGGGTGCTGCGCGACGAACTCGACCTCAAGGGGACCAAGTTCGGTTGCGGCGCCAATCGTTGCGGCGCCTGCACCGTGCACATCAACGGCGTGGCGCAGCGCACCTGCACGCTGCCCGTTTCGCGCGCGGCTGGTGCCGACATCACCACCATCGAGGGGCTCGACCCCAACGGCGCCCACGCCGTGCAGAAGGCCTGGGAGGAACTCGACGTGCCGCAATGCGGCTACTGTCAAGCCGGGCAGATGATGGCGGCGGCGGGCCTGCTGGCCAAGACGCCCAAGCCCACGGACGCCGACATCGACACGGCGCTCAACACGAATCTCTGTCGCTGTGCGACCTACCTGCGCATTCGTGCCGCCGTGCATCGTGCCGCCGAGATCAAGGCCGGCGGCGCAGCGGTGGGCAGCAGCGGCGCGCCCGGGGAGGACTGAGCCATGACGCCCACGACCACACCCGCCGCGTCCACTCCCGCGCCCACGCGCCGCGAATTCCTCAAGGTCTCGGCACTCGCCGGCGGCGGACTGCTGCTGGCCAGCTACGCCGAACCGGTTGAGGCGCTGCAGCGTCTCGTCGGCACGGCACCGGCCGCCGAGCCCATGCTGTCGGCCTTCATTCGCATCACCGCCGACAATGTCGTCACCATCACGGCCAAGAACCCCGAGATCGGCCAGGGCATTCAGACGATGCTGCCCATGCTGATTGCCGAGGAACTCGATGTGGACTGGAAGCAGGTCCGCATTGAGCAGGCCGACTTTGATCCGAACAAGTATCCGGCGCAGGTGGCAGGTGGCAGCACCGCCACGCCCACCAACTGGATTCCGCAGCGCCGCGTGGGCGCCGCGGGGCGCGCCATGCTGCTGCAGGCGGCCGCCACGCAGTGGAGTGTGCCGGTGGCAGAACTCACGACCGCCAAGGGCGTCGTGTACCACAAGGCCTCCAACCGCCAGGCCACCTACGGGTCACTGGCCACGGCCGCGGCCAGCGTCACGCCGCCCGCACTCGATGCTGTGCCGCTCAAGGATCCGTCGCAGTTCAGCATCATCGGCAAGCGCATTCCCACGGTCGCGCTCAAGGACATTCTCACGGGCAAGCCGATCTTCGGCATCGACGTGACGGTGCCCAACATGCACTACGCCACCTTCGTGAAGGCGCCCGTGTATGCGGCCAAGGTGGCCAGCGCCAATCTCGATGTGGTCAAGGCGCAGCCCGGTGTCACGCATGCCTTCGTGGTGGCCGGCACCGACAATCTCGCCGGCCTCAAGGCGGGCGTGGCCATCGTCGGCACGAGCTGGTGGCGGGTGCAGGAGGCGCGCAAGAAGCTCGTCGTGCAGTGGGCCGATCATCCCACGTCACAGCAGTCGAGTGCCGCCTTTGCCGCGAAGGCCAAGGAGTTTTTCGCGTCGGCGCCGCAGCGCACCATTCGCAACGACGGCGACTTCGATGCGGCCATCAAGACGGCGGCCAAGGTGGTGGAGGCGGAGTACAGCTATCCCTTCATCAACCACGCCACGCTCGAACCGCAGAACTGCACCGCGCGCATGAATGCCGACGGCAGCTGCGAGATGTGGACCACCTCGCAGACACCGCAAGGCGGACGTGCCCTTGTGGCCAGCACGCTCGGCATCAAGGAAGACCAGGTGGTCATGCACATGATGCGGGCCGGTGGCGGTTTCGGGCGGCGTCTGTACAACGAGCCCCTCGCCGAAGCCGCGTTCATTGCGCGCGAAGCCAAGGTGCCCGTCAAGCTGATCTGGACGCGCGAAGACGACATGCAGCACGACCAGTTCCGTCCGGGTGGCTTCCACAAGTTCACCGGCGGTGTGGATGCCAATGGCAAGCTGATCGCGTTCCGCAATCACTTCGCCACGTTCGGTCAGGGCGAGCGCTTCGCCTCGAGCGCCGACATCGGCCCGACCGAGTATCCCGCGCGCTTCGTGCCCAACCTGCGCATGGACGTGTCCATGATGCCGCTGGGCGTGCCCACGGGCGCGCTGCGTGCGCCGCGCTCGAACGCTCTGTCGTTTGCTTTCCAGGGCTTCATCGACGAGTGCGCCGAAGCCGCGGGCAAGGATCCCATCCAGTTCCGCATCGACATGCTGAAGGCGGAGATTCCGCCCCAGCAGCCCTACACGCCGCAGCAGCAGGCGCAGCTCATGAGCGCCGAGCGCATCATTGGTGTGCTCGAAATGGCGCGTGACGTATCGGGCTGGGGCAAGACCACGCTGCCCAAGGGCACGGGCATGGGTGTGGCCTTCTACTACAGCCACCGCGGCTACTTCGCCGAGGTGGTGCAGGCCACTGTCAGCAAGGCCGGCGTGGTGAAGGTGGACAAGGTGTGGGCCGTGGGCGACGTGGGCAGCGAGATCATCAATCCCAACCATGCCGAACAGCAGGTGCAGGGTGCGGTGCTCGATGCCATGGGTCAGGCCTACGGTCAGGAGATCACCTTTACCGCCGGCAAGGCCGACCAGGGCAACTTCGCGCCAGCCACCCCCACGGCCGGCAACGCCTCCAACTTCAGCCTGCTGCGCATCCGTCAGGCGCCGCCGGTGGTTGAAGTGCACTGGAAGAAGACCACGTATCCGCCCACGGGCATTGGTGAGCCGGCCATGCCGCCGCTCATTCCCGCGCTCATGGGAGCCATCTGGCAGGCCACGGGCAAGCGCGTCAGGCAGCTGCCGCTCAGCAAGGTCGATCTCAAGTGGTCATAACCGCATGGGTGTAGAGTCATGGTCGTGAAGACAGTCCCGACGTCCCCGTTCGCTGACCAGCGACCGGGGACGTCCGGTTTGCGGAAGCGCACAACCGTCTTTCAGCAGCCGCACTATCTCGAGAACTTCGTGCAGGCCGTGCTCGACGAAGCGGCGCTGCAGCCCGGGCAAACATTGGTGCTCGGCGGCGACGGACGCTTTCACAACCGCGAAGCCATTCATACCATCGTGCGCATGGCGGCCGCCAACGGCATCACGCATGTGGTGGTGGGACGCGGCGGATTGCTGTCCACACCGGCGGCCTCGCATCTCATTCGCCGCGGGGTAAACGGGCAGCCCGCAGCCGGTGGCATCATTCTCTCGGCCAGCCACAATCCCGGCGGAGCCGATGGGGATTTTGGCATCAAGTACAACACCGGCAACGGTGGTCCTGCACCTGAGGCCTTCACCAACCGCTTGGCCGAGCGCGCGGGCTCGCTCACGGCGTATCGCGTGGCGGAGTTGCCGGCGTTTGATCTCGATGTGTTGGGCACGCACACACTGGGCAGCCTGACCCTCGAGGTGGTGGATCCGGTGGTGGCGTACGCCCAGCTGATGGAACAGCTGTTTGACTTTGGCGCCATTCGCGCGTTGCTGACCAGAGGTTTCACGCTGCGCTTCGATGCCATGCACGCCATCACCGGCCCATATGCGGTGGAGATTCTCGAGCGGCGGCTCGGTGCGCCGGCGGGCACGGTCATCAATGCCGTGCCGCTCCCCGACTTTGGCGGTGGGCATCCCGACCCCAACCTCACCTACGCGCACGAGCTGGTTGAGGAGCTCTTTGGAGAGCAGGCGCCGGATTTTGGTGCGGCGTCCGATGGCGACGGCGATCGCAACATGATTCTGGGACGCCGATTTTTTGTCACACCGAGTGACAGCCTCGCGGTGCTGGCGGCCAACGCCACACTGGTGCCGGGTTACCGCGAAGGGCTTGCTGGTGTCGCGCGCAGCATGCCCACCAGCGCGGCGGTGGATGTGGTGGCCGAGCGGCTAGGCATTCCCTGCTTCGAGACGCCAACGGGCTGGAAGTTCTTCGGCAATCTGCTGGATGCGGGACGCATCACGCTCTGTGGCGAAGAAAGCTTTGGCACCGGCAGCAACCATGTGCGCGAGAAGGATGGGCTTTGGGCGGTGCTGTTCTGGCTCAACATCGTGGCCGCACGCGGCGAGAGTGTGGAGCAGATCGTGCGCGGGCACTGGGCCGAGTATGGCCGCAACTTCTACACGCGCTACGACTACGAGGCTGTGCCCAGTGACGCGGCCAACGCGGTCATGGCCGGTCTGCGCGCGCAGCTGGACTCCCTGCCTGGCCGTACGCTGGCCGGGCGTGTGGTGTCACAGGCCGATGACTTTGCCTATACCGATCCGGTGGACGGCGCGGTGAGTCGCCAGCAGGGCATTCGCCTCCTGTTCCAGGACGGCGCGCGCATCGTGTTTCGCCTGTCGGGCACGGGCACCGAAGGCGCCACCATTCGGGTGTACATCGAGTCGCGGGAGACGAATGTCGAGCGTCTCGGTCTCGATACGGCGTCCGCGTTGGCGGATCTGGTGGACGCGGCGCTCACGGTGAGTGCGCTGCGCGAGCACACGGGGCGGAGTGAGCCGACGGTGATTACCTAGCGCGTGGCGTGGCGCTCACCGCCGCCCTGGCGTGATCAACGGCACCGCGTCGGCAATGGCAGGTCAGCGCCACCGCCGCACCGCGCGCTGGAAGAACATGTTGTTGGGCACCTGCAGCACGGTGCCCGTGGCCACGGCCTCGGTGTTCAGCTCCTCGAGCGTGGTGTAGATCAGGTTGATGTCGGTCACGCGGCCCTTGAAGCCGGGCTTCTCGCCGTTCTCCAGCACCTCGATGCGATCGCCAATGCGGAACGGATTGGTGGAGAAGATGAGCAGCGTGCAAAAGATGTTGGACAGCACGCTCCACGCGGCAAAGAACGCCACCGCGCCAACGGCCACAAAGCCGCTGAAAGCCGTCCACAGCACGGTGCCCGATACGCCAAGCCGCTGAAGGATGAGCAGCAGCGCGGCCGTGTTGATGAGCAGGCTGACCAGCCGGCGCCCACCCGGCAGCGAGGTGGCCGGCAGGTTGTAGGCTTCGCTCATGCGGCGAATGAGCCGTAGCACCAGACGGCGCAGCAGCCAGGCCGCGAAGACAATACCCACCACCTGCGCCAGCACGAGCAGCTGCGCCAAACCTTCCTGTGTGACCACGCCGACACTCCGGGAATGCAGAATGAATCGGGCCAGGCTGCAGCCCGAACCTCCGCAATCTATGCGCAACGCGGTCTGAAGTCGTACGCGGCCGTGGCGCACGAGACGGATCGTGAATCACCGCAGCGCCGCGCTGCGTATTGTCCCCATGCCCGCCGCTCTGCCCCCCGCCCTGCCCGCACAGCCCACGCTGGCCTTCCGCCTTGACGACTATGCCAGCGCCCAGCGTCAGGCGCCGCACCGCCACGATGAATTGCACCTGAGCCTCGTGCTGCGCGGAACCCTGAGCGAAACGGTGGGCCAGGAGACCGTAGTAGCCGCGCCGCTGAGTGTGGTGGTCAAGGCGCCCGATCTGGTGCACGCCAACGCCTGGGGCAACGAAGGCGCCCGACTGGCTCGGCTGTCGCTGCCGCAGGCCACCCTGGCCGCCCTGAGTGAGCATCCAGGTCGCGACTCCGCGTGGCGTTGGTGTCATGATGTGCAGGTGGCGCGCCCGTTTCTGCGTCTGGTACAGCGGCATCAGCAGCTGGGCACGCGCCGTGTGGCGGCCACCAACACCGACCTCAGTGACCTGGTTGCTGCCCTGACGGCACGACCCACACCCCACGATCCGAGCGAAGCGCCACGCTGGCTGCGGGATGTGGTACAGCGTATGCACGAGGGCTGGCACCCGTCGCTCGATGGACATCAGCTCGCCACCGAGGCGCGTGTGCACCCGGTGTATCTCGCGCGCTGCATTCGGAGGTGGTACGGCGTCAGCCTGGGCAGTTTGCTTCGGCACGAGCGCCTTCGCCGCACGGCCGCCATGCTGACCGCATCCGGACTTCGCGGTTCACTGGTGGCGCAGCACTGCGGCTATGCCGACGAATCCCACATGAGCCGCGAGGTCAAGTCGGTTCTCGGCCTGTCTCCGCGGGCGCTGCGCGCCGTGGCCGATTCCCAACATGGAGCGGCGCCGTTGGTTTGAAAAATGCAAGCGCCTCGTACAGGCCTGTGGTGAGACTGCGTACAGGTCAGGTGACCGCCATCCTTGTCCGCCTCATCGTCTCATGGGAACTCGCTTGCTCAACCACCCGCATCGCCCAAGCGGCGCGTGTCGCCGATTCGCCTCGATGGTCCTCATCGTGGCGCCGGCCATACTCTGTCCGTCCACGACTGCCCGGGCACAGGAGGCCAAGGGGCCGCGTCCCGCGGCCACAGCCCTTGCCGCTGCCGTCAACGCGCTGGCCGAGCGCGCCATGCAGGCCGAGCTTACCCCGGCGCTGGGGCTCGCCATCACCATGGACGGCCGCACGGTATACGACCGTGCCTTTGGCATGCC
>JACVCT010000181.1 GCA_016741895.1 Gemmatimonadaceae bacterium
GTTCGCGCACATTACCGGGCCAGGCGTAGGCCAGTAGACGCGCCATGGCCTCCTCGCTGATGCGCTGCGCCGTCTGCGGATGTTTGACCCGCACCCGCTGCAGGAAATGCTGCGCCAGCACCGGAATGTCCTGCGGACGCGCACGCAGCGGCGGCAGCGCGATCACCACCACGTTCAGGCGATACAACAGGTCTTCACGGAACGTCCCCTCGGCAACCATGCGCTCGAGCGGTCGATTGGTGGCCGCAATGACCCGCACATCCACGCGGGTGGGCTTGGTGCCGCCGACGCGCTGCACCTCGCCGCTCTCGAGCGCGCGCAACACCTTGGCCTGCGCGCCGACACCCAGGTCACCGATCTCGTCGAGGAAGAGTGTTCCGCCGTGCGCCGCCTCGAAGAGTCCGCCATGATCGCGCACCGCACCGGTGAACGCGCCACGTGCGTGACCGAACAGCTCACTCTCCACGAGTTCCGTGGGCAGCGCGGAACAGTTGAGCGCGACGAGCGGCCGCTGCTGACGCGCACTCACGGCATGCAACGCGCGCGCGGCCAACTCCTTGCCGGTTCCACTCTCACCAGTGAGCAACACGGTGACGTCCGTTCGCCCGACCCGTTCGAGACGCTCGAACACGTCGCGCATGATGGCACTCCCGCCCAGCAGCCCGTGGAATGCCACAGCGGCGTCGTCAGGACGCTGCAGCGACAGGGGAGGCAGGCCGTCCGTGGTGAATCGAGCGACGTCGCTCATGATTCGGCTCCTTGATTGGTGACGATGGTCACGTCACGTCGCGATCATTGCCTTCGGTTTCCGCAACATCACCAACACTGGCGCACTCGGCAAGAGCACAGCACAGGCACGCGTTGTCACACCGTTCGCAAAGTGTGACACAAGTCGCGCATCACGTCTCGGCGAGTCGCGCCCATGTTCGGACCTCCGGTGCTACAAACTGCTCCAACGCCGCGAGCAGACGCTCCACATGCTGATCGTGCAGCAGCCAGGCGCGCGGATTGCCGCGCAGGAAGCCCTCGCCGTCCATGTGGGAGAGCATGGCGAGCAGCGGCTCCCAGAAGCCATCGACATCCAGCAGGCCCATGGGCTTGCGGTGCACACCCAGCTGCGCCCAGGTCCAGGTTTCGAAGAATTCCTCGAGTGTGCCAATGCCGCCGGGCAGCGTGATGAAGGCATCGGCCAGACTGGCCATCATGGCCTTGCGTTCGTGCATGCTGTCCACGATGTGCAGATGCGTCAGTTCGTGGTGCGCGACTTCGCGCTCGACAAGACCGTGTGGCATGACACCCACCACCTCTCCGCCGGCGGCAAGCGCCGCATCGGCCATGGCGCCCATGAGGCCCGTGCGCCCTCCACCGTAGACGAGGCCGATGCCACGCTGCGCGAGTGCCTGGCCGAGGCTGCGGGCCAGCGCGACATATCCGGGACGGGCGCCGTCGTTGCCGCCGCAATACACACCAATGCGCCGAAGAACGATCGGTGGGACGGAGGAGGTTTGCGGTGTCATGTCGTGAGTGATGAAGGCCAATCGAACGATGGACGAGGACGAGCGAGCATACGCAGCCGACGCGCTGCACCCCAGAGTACCGGCGCTGCCACCAGCGGACCAGCGCAGGCCAGCAGCACGATAACGCCATCCACGTTGGTGGTGACGCGCGGGATGTTGAAGACCCAGGCCTGCCACGCCGTCAGCAGCGCATCGAGACTGACGCAGGCGGCAAGCGCGGTGGCCAGACGGGCGGTGCGGCCCCGCGCCATCATGGTGCGTGGCGCAAACGTGTGGCGCTGCAGCAGCGTGCGGAGCGCCAAAATGAGCAGCAGATCAAAGAGCACCCAGGCCAGTTGCACGGCCGCATGCGGAAACCATGGCGCAGCCGGCGCGAGAGCCAGCACGAGGGTCCATGGCAGAAGCAGCCAGCAGAGCGCACGCAGCAGCGGCATGGGACCACGGAACACGGTGCGTACCGCAAACAGCAGCAGCGATCCGCCCGCAAAGGCACGCAGCCCATCCAGGAGTGCGCGCCATCCCGAGCCTTCGCGTGGCCACGCCAAATAGATGGGTTCCCAGCGGTCGGGGCGAAGTTTGCGCTTGAACGCGGCAAGCCCCTCGAAGTTGAACAGGGGCCGCGACCAGTGACGCACGCGTTGCAGCCAGCCCTCCACCGGACCGTGCAGCGGCGCCAATCCCAGCGAGGCCCACTGCACGCCCTCGGTGGCCAATTGCAGCATGGCGTAGTCCACGAGCAGGTCGGCGGTGCCATTGGGCGCGTCGGGATCGCGCAGCAGGTGCTCCAGCAGCCAGCCATCGCGGGCGGGCACCGGGGCGAGGGCCAGCAGACCGGCCAGCTGTCCGTGCTGCAGCGCCAGAAACACCCGGCGCGATTCGGAGTGGGTGGTGAGGTCGATCTGCACGAGAAACCCCATCGGGGCCATGCTGCGCGTTGCGCGCCAGCGCGCCACCAGCTGCTGCACGGCTTCACCCGTCTCGCCAATCATGAGCCGACGTGGATCGATTTCCTGAATGACCACGCCCTTGGCGCGGGCCCGTCGACACTGCTCACGCAGCGAGCGATGCGCCCTTCGATGCGCGGTCCACCCCTGAGGGTTCCAGACGGGTTGTTCGCCCAGCAGTCGGCGGGCAAAGCGCGGCGACTGCACCAGTCGCCCTTCGGTGCCGAAGAAGCTGACCCGTCGGCCAAGAGTGGCGCTTTCGTCAACGAAGGCTTCGGCCACCGTCAGCAGGTCATCGAGCGAAGCCACCGGCTCGCCGGCCGCCACCCGCGCACGACCCTGATCCGTGTAGGCCACCATGGCCCGCGGGTTCTGCCCTGCCATGTCGGATGCCAAGGGCCAATACCAGCGCACCAGATCGCGTCCCAGCGACCGGAAGGCCGTGGCCGTGCGCCCGTGCAGGCGCACGAGATCGGCACTAGCTTCGGGTATGTCCTCGTCGCATGCCTTGCCCACGTTGCGCATCGTAGACCACCCGCTGGTCCGCCACAAGATCACCCTGCTGCGCGACCGCGCCACGCCCACCAAGCAGTTCAAGGAACTGGTGGACGAAATCGCGATGCTGATGGCCTACGAAGCCACGCGCGATCTCGAACTCGACCCCGTGCGGGTGGAGACCCCGCTGGAAACCACTTCGGGGTGGACGGTGCGCGGCAAGAAGCTCACGCTGGTACCCATCCTCCGCGCCGGTCTGGGCATGGTGGAAGGCATCCTGCGTCTGATGCCCTCGGCACGTGTGGGCCACATCGGACTCTATCGCGATCACGACACGCTCGAGCCGGTGGACTACTACTTCAAGGTGCCGGCCGATGCGAGCGAGCGTGATTTCCTGCTGCTCGATCCCATGCTGGCCACCGGTGGCAGCGCCTCGGCCGCCGTGTCGTCACTCAAGCGGGCTGGGGCCACACGCATCCGCTTTCTTTGCCTGGTGGCGGCGCCCGAAGGCGTGACGCGTCTCGCCGCTGATCATCCGGATGTGCCGGTGCTCGCGGCCAGTCTCGACCGCGAACTCAACGAACACGGTTACATCCTGCCCGGTTTGGGCGACGCCGGCGACCGCCTGTTCGGCACGCGCTGAACCCGCCGCAGCCGCGATCAAGAACTGGCGCCCGACTGTCGCGGTTCAGCCGCCGTTCAGGTAAACCACTCGCGCGGGGCGAGCTTCTGTTGCGCCGCCACTTCCAGCACCCAGGCCTGCGCCGAGGGTTCGGTCACTTCGTCTTCGACACGGTCGAACCAGGTCTGGGCCTGCACGTCATCGCCGACGCGTCGCCACAGCTCGCCCACCAGATAGGTGATCACGGCACGCTCTTCGGCGGGCACACCATCCCAGGCGTCGAGCGCCTCGGCAAAGCGCCAGGCCGCGTGACGACGGAAGTAGCGCTCGGCTTCCACGTCCCCTTCATCGACACAGCACCACGCCGCGCGCAGATAGAGATCGGCGAGATAGCGCGCATCCTGACCCATCCACTCCGCAACCCTGGCCGCGTGCTCGTACTTGAGGGAGCCGGAGGGCAGCGCGTGGCGAAGCGCAGGCCCCAACTCCGACCACACGCGGGTGCGAATGAGATCGGTCAATTCGACCTCATCACCAAAGTCGCGTGTCACCCCCGCATAGCCGCACTGCGTGCAGAGATGCACGAAGTAGGGCAGCGGTTGCATGCCGGCCGCGCGCTCGTGGAAGTCCGTGCGCTTGCCGCCGAAGCCGTTGGTGGCCACGACCGTCTGCGAACGGAAGGACCGGGCGCATACGGGACAGGAGAGTTCAATGAGATGAAGCGTGGTCATGGCGCGTCGGGACACGGTGATGTCGATACAGTGTCGGCAACGCCAGCGGCGGAGTTGAGCGGCGAACGGGGTTGTCCACATTCATGACACCCGGCGCCGGGGAAAACTCTTGTTGTGATGTGCGTGTCGGGCTATCTTGCCGCGTCTCGTTCGGCGAGTGGGTTGCGCAGCATATGCGCGTACGTCTCGATCGCGCCGGCCTCCCGATCCCGGGTCGTTGATGTTGATCAATCTCATTCCGGATTTCCTCGCCGTTCTCGACGCCGAAGATCGTTTCGCGGCGTACCTCGAGTACTTCGAGCGTCACCGGGCCCTGTTGACTGCGTACTGGGACAACTACGTCCTGGAACCGTCGGGCCCGCACTTCGAAGAAGTGGTGCGGTCCACGGTGGCCGCCGATCGCAGCGACCTGCACCAGCTGCTTGCCACCACCGATGTCGTGGCGCTGGCCCGCGAAACCGAAGAAAAGGTGCGCACGCTGCTCGATGTCGATGTGAATTACGACATCGTGCTCATGGTGGGCGTTGGCGCCGCGAATGCCGGTGAGCTGGTGGTGGCCGGGCGCGGGGTGGCGTTTGTCTGCCTCGAACATTTCACGGGCATCACGAACCCGGATACGCAGGCTCTCGGACTCGATCCGGAGCTCATCCCGCTCTGGCTGGCCCACGAAATCACCCACGTCATCCGCTATACCTCGCCCGGCAGTCAGAGCAGCATGCGGGCGCTGGTGGCCGAATCGGGTGGCTACTACTCCTACTGGGAGACGGGCCGCCAGGCCACGCTGCGCGAACTGCTGGTCAACGAGGGCCTGGCGGTGCAGGTCTCGCGGGCGGTGAGCCCGGGGCACGCGGCCTGGGAGTACTTCGGCTTTGCGCGCCGGCAGTACGCGCGCATCCGCGAAGTGGAACCGGTGCTGCAGCGGGCCGCCACCCGCGATTTCGACCGGGCCGCGCTCGGGCTGCGCCTGCGCTACCTCTCGGGTGGCATGAGCGACGAAGCCCGCACGGTGGAGCGCGTTGTGCTCCCCGAGCGGGCCGGCTACTTCCTCGGCGCTCGACTGGTTGAACCGGCCATTGCGGCGCGTGGCTTTGCCTGGTCCGTGCGCGCCAGCGCCGAAGAGGTCATGGCGGCGGCCGAACCCATGCTGGAACGGCCCCGCCTCACCATCGTGTCCTGAATGCTTCCCGGCAGCCGTCGTGCTGCCGGGAGCTTCATCGGGCGACTCAGTTGGCGCGCAGCGCGCCGATATGCACGTCCCAGGACTCGACTTCGTGCCAGCCGTCGGCCCGACGCTGCGTGATCATGCCGCTGATCGGGTCGAGGCAGTGCAGGTGCAGCCACTCGTTGCGCACGAGATCGTCCACACTGCGATGCCGCGCCAGCACAGCGTCGATGGCATCGGTGGGCGCTTCGACAAACACCGACAGCCGCAGCGGTTCATGACGCCAGGCGGTGCCGTCGTGCACCGACTGCCGGGCAAGACCGATGCGCAGATCGCCCTGTCCGCCCTCGAGAACACCGAGTCGGCCGCCGACCACGTTGTGCAGCACCTTGTTGCCGCTGCCATAGCGCAGCGGGTCCACCGTGGAGGCGTAGTACTGCAGGTTGATCCAGTGTGCCACGACCATCGGCGCCGAGAGCAGCAGGTCGAGCACACGGAACTCGTTGTCCTGCGTCCACCGGTAGTCGTGCAGGAAGACACGCCCGCCGAGATCGAGGCCGCGCGTGCGCGCGCGCGGCGCGATGACAAAGGCGGCGTTGCCGGCCAGTCCCCACTCGGGACGGAGCTCGGCCCAGTCGCGAGCCCGGGCACGAATCAGCGCGGCCCGTTCCGTCGCCGACGTGGCGCTGATCCCGAGCGCCGGCGCCCGCTCGGCGCGTGCCAGATCCGCCGCCTCGCGCAGCGTCTGCTGCAGCTGTTCGAGCGCTGACGCGTGCGTGGCCGGCACGCCCTCCACGTCGTACAGCGTGATGTCGTCGGTGGTGGTGTCGTGCAGACCGGCCAGCACGAACGTCTCACCGAGATCGATGCCCTGCTGCGCAAGACCAATGCGCACGGTGGCGTCGTTCAGCAGGGCCGCCGCGGCGCGCGCGTTCAGTTCACCCGTCTGTCCGCCACAGGCCCCGCACTGCAGCGCAGCCGCCTGCGGGTTGTTGCTGGTGGAGGCCCCATGACCCAGCAGCACGAGCAGTGGCGCGAAGTCCTGGGTGAGACTCATCGTGCGCAGGATGCCGGTGGCCAGCGCGATGCGCTTCTCATCGGACAGCACCGTGCCATCGGTGGAGCGGGTGAGCTGCGGCGCACTCGGCGCCATGTCGTCACCACGCAGCGGGTCGCGCGTGGGCGCGAGACGCTTGAAGCCGTCGCGCAGCAGTGCCGCCGCCCAGGCCAGGCCGGCTGACTCGACAAAGGTGAACATGCTCGACGGCGTGGCACTGAGCTGCTTCCAGCTCACGCCCGCGGCCGCCCGCGCCTTCATGCGCGCCACCACACGGTCCGTCGGCTCCTCGCTGCCAACCGCTTCGTCACCGATTTCCACGGACGGCGCCAGCAGACCGGGCAGCTGCGGCCGCAGCGCGCCCTCCGGCGTGCGGTAGGCGGCCGGCACACCAAAGAAGCCGGCGAAGCCCAGCGTTTCGATGTTGGGGGTCACGCGCTCGACGGCGCGGCGCATGACCTCGCTGCGCACGTCAATGCAGAACACGACCTGCGCGGTGGTGCTGCGGGGAGCCGGTGTGGCCGACGCGCTCGGGCTCTGTGCGTCGGCAACGGGCGCCGGCAGCAGACGCCGGGTGAGCGTGCGCTGATACGCCAGCTCCAGCGCGCGCTGGAAATGCCAGTCGTCGCGGCGCAGTTCGGCCGCTTCACTCGCGGCCGTCTGCCACCCCTGCTGAATGGCGCGCCACACCATCATCGTGTGCGGCGTGGCGTACTGCCGCGCAAGCAACAGCTCCCACGCAAGCCGCGCGGCCAGCAGATGCACCAGCTGCTCATCGTCACCGCCGAGCAGGCGCGCCTCCCAGCGACGGAAGGCCATGGCCGAGGCCCAGCCGTTCACGCTGAGCAGCAGGGCCGTGAAGTAGTCCGCCCAGTGTTCCGGGGCCACGCCCAGTGCCGCCACCGCTTCGATGATGAGCGTGCGCGGATCATCCGGCAGCGCATCCATGTCGGCCTGATGATGCGACGCACCCATGAGCAGGCGCGGCGCCAGGTCGTGACGCGCCAGCGTACGCCACACGCCGTACAGGCCCGTGCTGCGGTCGGGACTCCAGCGCGCCTGGCCCTCATCGAAGCAGGCCGCGCAGGCCTGCGAGATGTCGCGCAGCACGAACGCGCGCCACGACCAGTGATGCGTGAGATCGCGCCCCGCATCGACCGCTTCCGTCATGAAGCCCCACGGCGTGGGCTCCTGCGGATCACGGGCCAGTGCGGCCAGCAGCTGCGTGAGCGGACGCGCATCACCCGCGCGCTTCAGCACCGCCTCGAGATCGGCGTCGGTGAAGCGACCGGCGCGATACTGGTCGCGGTACCAGCTGCGTGGCATGAGCATCGTGGCGCCCGAGAAGGCTGCAAGCGACGCGGCAACGTCGGGAAACGGCTTGTCGATGAAGCCCCAGCAGGGATTCACGGCGATGGCGCGATCGAGCGGCCAGGCCGGCGCAATGCGATCACAGGCCGTGAGAATGGCGGCATCGAGCGCCGCCTCGGCCACCGACAGTGGCGCAGCAGCGGCCATCGTCGTGAGCCCCGGGTTCAGGGGTGCACCAGCGACCGGCGAACCGTCCGGCGAAACGGGGGCCTGCGTGGGCGTGGCCAGCCCGGAAGCGGCAGTCATCATCGAGGACATGAGCAGGACTCGGGTTGAGGTCAGGCGGGAGACGAGTGCAGGGCGGCGGGAAACGCCGGTGCGTGGGCGATCGTGCGGGCCGGCGTGCGGGGCGGCCACCAGCGGAAGGTCAGACGCGTGAAGACCTCGTCGACGTAGAATCCGGCGAAGCAGGCGGGATACAGAGCCCGCGCAAATGCACCGTGCGGGCGCACGGTGATGAGCACCTGGATGACGACGAGGGCGAGGGCCAGCGAGGCCGCCAGGCCGAGACGCAGAGCGTCAGCGGCGGGAGGCTGGACGGTGATGGGCATGACCTGCGCCAGCGCGTGCGCAGCGAAGGCCAGCAGCAGCAGGCCCGTTGCCAGACGGGCGTGACTGAGCAGCGCCGCCGCACCGTCGGCCAGGCGCACGGTCAGCAGTGGCATGAGCGCGAGGGCCAGCATGCTGCCGCTCAGCAGATCGTCAGGCGATGCCACACTCCAGCGCGCCGAGCTCACGAACAGCAGCGTCACGGCCGCCGCGGCAACGGCGAACGCGCGCACCCAGTCGCTCACACCACGCGCATGCGGCAAGGTGGTCGTGTGCGCACGGATCCACTGCTCCACCGTGCGC
>JACVCT010000182.1 GCA_016741895.1 Gemmatimonadaceae bacterium
CCTTCCGGCCGTCGTGGGTCTGCGCCCGGCGCTTTCCGGGCTGCGCGGCGGCGAGGTGGCCATTCGCGACGGCGCCGACGGCACGCTGCTCATTGCGCCCACCGACGACGAAGTGGCCGAAGCACGGCAGCGTGTGGCCGACGAAGCCGGTCGGGCCGATGTGCTGCGTGAGCTCGCCCACAGCGAGGCCATCACGCGTGACGCACATCGCGTCGTGGTCCGCGCCAACGTCGACATCCCCGAAGAGGCCGTGCTGGCCGCGGACAGTGGCGCGCGCGGTGTGGGACTCATGCGCACCGAGTTTCTCGTCGTGGGCCGCGCCACCATGCCGGATGAGGAAGAGCAGTACGCGGCCTACACACGCGTGGTGAAAGCCTTCGCCGGCGAGGCCGTCATCATTCGCACCTTCGACGTGGGCGGCGACAAGCTGCCGGTGGGTGGCTATCCGCACGAGGCCAATCCCTTCCTCGGCTGGCGCGCCATCCGCATGTGCCTGGACGAAAGCGAGTTGTTCAAGGTGCAGCTGCGCGCCCTCATGCGTGCGGCGGTGCATGGCGACCTGCGCATCATGCTGCCGCTGGTCGTCACCGTGGACGAGGTGCGTGAGACCCGGCAGCTCATGAGTGAGTGCGTGGAAGAGCTGGCCGAGCGCCGCGTGCCCTTCCGCGCTGATGTGCCGCTGGGGGTGATGGTGGAAACGCCGGCTGCCGCCGTGTCCTGCGACACGCTGGTGCGCGACGTGGACTTCTTCAGTATTGGCTCCAACGACCTGGTGCAGTACACCCTGGCCGTGGACCGTGGCAACGCCAATCTGGCGCCGCGCTTCACGCCCTTTCATCCGGCCGTGCTGCGTCTCATGCAGCAGGTGCAGCGCACCGGCGCCGCGCACGGCCTCGATGTCTGCGTCTGTGGCGAAATGGCCTCGCAGCCGCTGGCGGTGTTTGCGCTGCTGGGGCTGGGGCTGCGTCAGCTCAGCGTCGCGCCGCGTGCCGTGGCCGACGTCAAGCGGGTCATTCGTGGTGTGCGCGCTGAGGCCGCGGCGGATGCCGTGCAGGCGGCGCTGGCCACCAGCACCGCGCGTGAGGCTGAGACCCTGTTGCGCCGCAGGCTGCGGGCGGAGCTGGGGAGCTGAAGGCTTTCCCGCTTTGCGCGAGCAGTTCTCTGCGAACGCTGCGCCCTCAGTTTCTCTGCGTGGGCTGTTGAACTAATTGGCGGCCGCACCCGATCCGGCCGCGACACCGGCACTTGGTGCATCTTCGAGATCGTCAACAGCTCACGCAGAGAGAAGGAGCTCGCAGAGGGCGCAGAGGGGTGCAGGCAAGGTCACAAGCCTGTTCTCGCGTTTGATCCGTGCAGTTTCCGCCCCATCCGCGTGATCCGCGACAAGGTGGTTGAGCCCGGACCGCAGTTCTCTGCGAACACTGCGCCCTCAGTTCCTCTGCGTGGGCTGTTGAACTAATTGGCGGCCGCACCCGATCCGGCTCTCGGATGCCTTGCCGGCGGCCGATCCAGTGAACAACCTTGTCGCGGATCACGCGGATGAGGCGGAAACCGCACGGATCAGACATGAGCATCAATCAACCAATGATCATCACCTCCGCGTTCTCTGCGGTTCTCCAGCAATTTTCTGCGTGAGCGGTTGACGATCCGGCTTATGCACCGACGCGTGTTGACAAGGCGAGATCGCTGACGGCTCACGCAGAGAACGGGAGGACCAGAGGGCACAGAGAGAAGCCGTCCGGGTAGCACCACTATGTCGCCGATCACGCGGATTGGTCGGAAACCACGCGGATCGGAATCGAGTATCCATCCAGACAACACCTTTTGAGGGCGTCTGAAGATGCGGAAAACCATTGCTGTGTCGATCTCTCTCGTACTCCTCTCCCTGGGAGCCTGTTCGTCGCCAGCGGACCCCGTGAGGTCCGCGCTCACGGCAGAACTCAAGGCCGATTCCACGACCCTTATCGTTGGCGACTCTACCAGAGTCCGGCTTGTCGTGCGAAATACCGGCGGCGTGCCGCTCTTCTTTGAAGTCGGCACCATCCCATTTGATCTGTCAGTTGCACAGGAGGGCCGCGGGGAACTGTGGCGCTTCAGCCAACGGCCAAGCACTGGCCCCGCCACGCGCCTCATCATTCCTGCGCAGGACTCCGTGGTCCTGCCCATGACGCTCCGCATTGGCGGGCCCGTTGGCGTGAACATCCAGCCCGGTCACTACCAGTTGCGTGGCTTCCTGCTTGGGCTGGGCAACGAGGTCCTGGTCACGGCCAGCCCCGTCGTCGACCTCACCGTTCGTCCATAGCGCTCCCGGTGGGGAAGGGGAGGGCCTGCGGGTCCCTCGCGTGGCGGTCCGGGTTGCCCCTCTGTCGGACCCGGACTAGTCTACGCCAGTCGACCCGTTGTCCCGTACCCCTTATCCCGAGCACTGCGTGGCTGAACGGCACCTGTTTACGTCGGAGTCCGTCACCGAAGGACACCCGGACAAGATCGCGGATCAGATCTCCGACGCGGTCCTTGATGCCATCCTCACCGAGGATGCGGCGGCCCGCGTGGCCTGCGAAACGCTGGTCACCACCGGCCTCGCTGTCATCGCCGGCGAAATCACCACCTCGGCCTACGTGCACCTGCCCGACATCGTCCGGCAGACCATCGACGGCATCGGGTACAACAACGCGGAATTCGGCTTCGACTCCAAGACCTGCGCCGTCATGAGCACCATCGACGCGCAGTCGCCCGACATCGCGCAGGGTGTGGACACGGGCGGCGCCGGCGATCAGGGCATGATGTTCGGCTACGCCACCGACGAAACGCCGGAGCTCATGCCGCTGCCCATTCAGCTCGCGCATGCACTCACGCACCAGCTGGCGGCCGTGCGCAAGGATGGCACGCACCCCTGGCTGCGCCCCGACGGCAAGGCCCAGGTCACGGTGGTCTACGAAGACAACCGCCCGGTGGCCGTGGACACGGTCGTCATCTCCACGCAGCACGACGAAAAGGTGTCCAACACCAAGCTGCGTCGCGCCGTGCTCGATGACGTCATCCACGCCGTCATTCCCGAAGAGTTCATCGGCCGTCGCATCAAGACGCACATCAATCCCACGGGCCGTTTCGTGATTGGTGGCCCGCAGGGCGACGCCGGCCTCACCGGCCGCAAGATCATCGTCGACACCTACGGCGGCATGGGCCGTCACGGCGGCGGCGCCTTCAGCGGCAAGGACCCCAGCAAGGTCGATCGCTCGGCGTGCTACGCCGCGCGCTGGGTGGCCAAGAACATCGTGGCCGCCAAGCTCGCGCGCCGCTGCGAGGTGCAGGTGGCCTACGCCATTGGTGTGGCCGAGCCCGTGTCGGTGTACGTGCAGACCTTCGGCACCGGCGCGGTGCCCGATCGGGTCATCGAGGCCGCCGTCAACGAGGTGTTCGACCTCACGCCGCGTGGCATCAGCAAGGCCCTCGATCTGCGCAAGCCGATCTATCAGGCCACAGCCGCCTATGGCCACTTCGGCCGCAAGCCGGAAACCATTGGACGCGGGCGCTCGGCGCGCACCACGTTCACCTGGGAGCGCACCGATCGTGTCGCCGCGCTCAAGAAGGCCATTCGCTGAGTAGGCACCGGGTGTCACGGCGCCGCGGCCTCTGCCGCGCGCCGTGCCCCGCGATCCGGGAGAGCCTGCGCATGGTGGAAGTTCTCGTGGCCCGCCTGGGGCTCGACAGCGCCACGAACTCGCATGTCGTGATCCTCCGCGAACGCGGTGGACGCCGCCAGTTGCCCATCTGGATCGGACGACCGGAGGCCGAGTCCATCGTCCTCGAGCTCAATCAGGTCAGGCGCGAGCGTCCGCTCACGCACGACCTCTGCAAGTCCCTCATTGCCGGCCTGGGTGGCGTGCTGCGCCGCGTATCCATCACGCATGTGCAGCAGAACACCTATTTCGCGGTCATGCAGGTGGACGGTCCGCGCGGCCTCGTGGAAATCGATGCGCGGCCCTCCGACAGCATTGCCATCGCGCTGCGCATGGCTGCGCCCATCTTTGTGCAGGAAGATCTGCTGCACGACTACGACGACGAGGAGGATCAGGACACGCCCTCGTCGCCGCCGCCCGCCGGAGACGGCCACGCGCTCTCGCCCGAGCAGCTCAAGGCCCATCTCGAGCATCTGCGTCCCGAAGACTTCGGCAAGTTCAAGCCGTGAGACGTCGCCCGTTCCTCCTCCCCAACGCACGCATGACCACCCGCCTCCGCGGCCTTGCCGTTGCCTGTCTTGCACTGGCTGTCGCCACCGTGCTGTCGGCGCAAACACTCGATGCACAGGCGCAGTCGTCACAGGCGCAGTCGTCGCAGGCACGTTCCGTCGACGGCCGCGTGCGACGCCCCATGGAGCAGGGCGGAGACAGCACCGGCATGGGCCCGGCGGTGGGGCAGTGGGTGACGCTGCACCGCGTGGGCAAGGACTCGGCCGGCCCGGTGGACTCGGTGCGCACCGATGCCGCGGGCCGCTACCGTCTGCGCTACACGCCCTGGGGCGCGAGTGACGCCGTGTACTTCGCGTCCACCACGTACGGCGGCATCGCCTATTTCACGGAGCCACTCAAGGCACCCGCGGTCACGGGCGAAGACGCCGAAATCACCGTCTTCGACACCACCTCGCGCGCCTTCCCGCTGTCCATCAAGGGCCGGCACTTCATCGTCAGTCAGATCGACTCGGCGCAGATGCGCACGGTCATTGAAGTGTTCGAGATCTCCAACGACAGTCTGCTCACCCGCATTGCCGGCATGAGCACGTCGCCCGAGCCCACATGGAGCGTGGCCATTCCCGCCTCGGCCATCGACGTGCGCGCCAACGAGGGGGAGTTCTCGCCGGAGACCTTTGCCGCCACCAACGGGCGGGTGTCGGTGTACGCGCCCATGGCGCCGGGCGTCAAGCAGGTCGCGTTTTCGTACAAGGTGCCGGGCAGCAGCTTCCCGCTGGCCATGCGCGCCGACGGCGGCGCCGTGGTATTCGAGGTGCTGCTCGAAGAGCCGCGTGGTACGGTGAAGGGCAAGGGCTTTGCGGCGGTGGACCCGGTGTCCCTCGAGGGCCGCAACTTCCGCCGCTTCCTCGCGCAGGATGTGGAGCCCGACGCGGAGATCATCATCGATCTGCCCTCGGCGGCGACGCCGGGCCGCAATCTCTACATTGCCGGTCTGCTCGTGGCCGTGGGCTTTCTCATGATGCTGGCCCTCATGCGCTCCTCGCAGCGTACGGCGGCGCGTCGCCTGCGCGAGAGCGCCAATGCACAGGCTGCCCGCCACGATGACGTGAGCTCCGAACGACTCGCGCAGGAAATTGCCGCGCTCGATGCCAACTTCGCGCGGCAGGAGAACCCGTCGGAAGCCGTGCAGAAGGCCTACACGCAGCGCCGCGAGGAACTCAAGCGCGCGCTGGCCGATGCCATGGCCACCGAGTCCGCGCGGAAGTAACGACCATGCGTGCGTGGCGGGCACCCAAGAGAAGCCGTGCACTGGCCCTGGGCCTCGTGCTCATGGCCGGTGTCGTAACCGCCTGCGGCGGTGACACGGCAAGCAAGGCGGCCCGCGATGCAAACGGCAGTGCTGCTGGCGACAGCGCAAGCCATACGTCGCCCGCGTCGGCAATGGTTGCCGGTGATTCGCTCGACGACTTTGGTGCCGCGGTCACGCCCGTTGCGGCCAACGCGCGGGTGGTCTCGCTCAACCCCACGGCCACCGAGGTGTTGTTTGCCCTTGGTGTGCAGCAGCAGCTCGTCGGCCGCTCCGACTACGACGAGTTCCCCGCCGAGGCCAAGCTTCTTCCTGCGCTGGGCAATGGCATCAAGCCCAACGTCGAGGCCGTGCTCGCGGCCAGACCGGCGCTGGTGGTGCTCTATGCCACGGCAGACAACCGCCTTGCGGCCGACGCCTTTGCCCGCGCGGGCGTGCGCGTGCTCGCGCTGCGCGGCGATCGCATCGAAGGCTTCCACCGCCTCGTGCGTATTCTCGGCACCACGCTCGGCGCGAGCGAAGCGGCGCGTGTGCTCAGCGATTCGGTGGCCGCCACACTCGACACCGTGCGCGCGCGGGTCGCGCGCAATGTGCCCAATGCCTCGCGGCCGGCCGTGCTCTGGCCCGTGTGGCCCACACCGCCCATGGTCATCGGGCAGGGCAGCTATCTGCACGAGCTCCTCGAGATTGCCGGCGCGCGCAACGTGTTTGCCGATCTCCCCGCGCCCTCGCCGCAGGCGCACATCGAGGAAGTCTTGCGCCGTGCACCCGATCGTGTGGTCAGCTCGCGCACCCGCGCCGACGAGTTGCAGGCCTCTCCCGTCTGGCGCAGTGTGCCCGCCGTGGCGCGTGGGCAGTTTGTCCTCATCGATCCGGCTCTCACGCTGCGCCCGTCGGTGCAGCTGGGCATGGCCGCATCGGCGCTCGCGCGCGCGCTGCACCCCGCGCTGGCCGATCCGCTGCCGTAGGGCAGGCGCATGGCCACGCCGCTCCGCAGTTCACAGGTCGCTGAATCCCCGCGCGCCTCACGCCTTACCCTCGCCTGGGTGGGTGGCCTGGCGGCGCTTGGGCTCCTGCTGCTCGCGGGGCTGGCCTTTGGTGCGGTGCCCCTGCCACTCGCTGATGTGCTCGACGCGCTGCGCGGCGCGGCCGACGGCACCACCACCAGCATCGTGCGCGACCTGCGCGCACCGCGTGTGGTTCTCGCCGCGCTCGTGGGGGCCGGCCTCGCCATGAGTGGCGGCGCCTTGCAGGGCACGTTGCACAACCCGCTGGCCGAGCCCTATCTGCTCGGGGTGTCGGGTGGGGCGGCGGTGGGTGCCGTACTGGCCATGGCCCTTGCCGGGCCGAGCGTGGGAGGCAGCCCTCTGCTCATCACGGGCAGTGCCTTTGCCGGTGCCGCCGTGGCCACCCTCGTGGTTACGGGCATCGCCCATCTGGCCGGTGGACGCGGCGACGCCAAGCTGCTCATCATGGCCGGCGTGATTGTGGGGGCCTTTGCCAACGCCGTCATCATGGTGGCGCTGGCTGATGCGCCGCCCGAGCGCATTCGCGGCGCGGTGTGGTGGATGATGGGCTCCGTGGCCGACGCCAACTGGGGCACGGTGACCCGCACCGGGCTCGCGGTGGCGGCGCTCGGAGCGGTGCTGCTCTACAAGGCGCGCGACCTCGATGTCATTGCCCTCGGTCACGAGCCCGCGCGAGCGCTGGGTGTGGACAGTGAGCGGGCGGGCCGCGTGATCTTTCTCGTGGCCTCGTGGTTGGCGGCGGCCACCGTGGCCGCAGCGGGCCTGGTGGGCTTTGTGGGCCTCGTGGTGCCCAATCTGGCCCGTCTCCTTGGCGCGCGGCGTCATCGCCCCATGATGGCCCTCGCGGCGCTGTATGGCGCCGCGCTGCTGGTGGCCGCCGATCTCGCGGCGCGCACCCTGCGTGCGCCGGTGGAACTGCCGCTCGGCGCGCTCACGGCGCTGGTGGGTGTGCCATTCTTTCTGTCGCGGCTACGACGTGGTGCCTCGTGAGCATGCCATGAGCGCACTCCACTTTCAGCACGTCACCGTGCACTACCGGGGCAGCGACCGACCGGCAGCGCTCGATATCAGCTTCTCGGCGGCTGCGTCGCGCTTCACCGCCGTGGTGGGGCCCAATGGCAGCGGCAAGAGCAGTCTCGTGCGCGCGCTGCTTGGGCAGGCGCCGCTTGTGCGTGGCGCGGTGCAGTTGGGCGACGAGTCGCTGCTGGCGCTCGCGCCGCGTGAACTCGCGCGCCGTGTGGCCGTGGTCCCGCAGCGCGAGGAACCCCTGCTGCCGCTCTCGGTGGAGGAGTTTGTCATGCTTGGCCGCCATCCGCATCGCGGTGCCTTCGGTGCGCCCTCGCCGCACGACCGCGAAGTGGTGCGGCAGGCCATGCAGCGTGCCGGTGTGTACGAGGCGCGCGATCGACGCACCGATCGCCTGTCGGGCGGTGAGTGGCAGCGCGTGCGTATTGCGCGGGCGCTGGCGCAGGACACCGCCGTGCTGGTGCTCGACGAACCCACCACCTTTCTCGATGTGGCGCACGAGATGGCGGTGTTTGAACTGGCCGACGAACTTGCCGGCGAAGGCCGTACCGTGCTTGTGGTGAGTCACCAGCTCAATCTCGTCGCGCGCTTTGCGCATCACATCGTGCTGCTCAATCGTGGCCAGGTGGCCGCCGCCGGCAGCGCCAGCGACGTCATGCGCGGCGAGATTCTCGAGGCCGTGTACGACTGGCCGCTGGTGGTCACCCGTGATCCCGCCGTTGGTGCCCCCGCGCTCGTACCCCTGCGCGGCCGCGCCCGTGACTCGCATCTGGGCAGGAGCGGGGCAGGGCAGGACGGCACATGAACAGCGCGCGGCGCAGCTCATGAACACGCTCAGCACCGATGCCATCGTGCTGCATGTGGCCGACTATCTCGAGTCCAGTCGCATCTATCGGCTCATGACCCGCGAAGCCGGTGTCGTGTCGGTGGTTGCCCGCGGCGCGCGCAACTCGCGCAAGCGTTTTGGTTCTGCGCTGGACCTGTTTGCTGAAGGCCAGGCCCAATTGCAGATGAAGCCCGGCCGCGACTTGCAGACGCTGCTCAGCTTTGATGTGCAGCGCTCCCGCCCGCAACTCGCTGCCGACCTCGGCGTGTTCTACGGCGCCGCCGCCATTGCCGAGGTCACGCTGCGTCTGGT
>JACVCT010000183.1 GCA_016741895.1 Gemmatimonadaceae bacterium
TTCCCGACGGCGGCACGGGTGGTCCGCTTCCTCGCGAGCTGTCTCGCGCACGACGTGCCGGCCAAGGCCACCGCCGGTCTGCATCATCCGCTGCGGGGCGTGTATCGGCTCACCTACGAAGCCGACGCCAGCACCGGGCGCATGTTCGGCTTTCTCAACGTGCTGCTGGCTGCGGCGCTGCTCGGCAGCGGTGGATCCGAGGTACAGGCCATGGCGCTGCTCGAAGAAACACAGGCCAGTGCGTTCGAGATCAGCGAGGCCCAGATTGTATGGCACGGCCCCGAGGGGGAACGGATGTTCGGCAAGCATGTGCTGCAGCAGGCGCGGGAGCGTCTCGTCAACAGTGTCGGTTCCTGCTCGTTCACCGAGCCGGTTGACGAGTCCCGCGCACTTGGCTGGCTGCCGTGATCCGGCACACTCTGGCCGTTGCTGATCGACCGACTCTTTCCGTGCACATGACATGATGTCCACATCGTGGGTGGCCTCCGCCAATGGTCACCCGGATTTTCCGTTGCAGAACCTGCCGTTCGGTGTGTTTCGACGCCGCGGCAGCAAGGAGGCCCCGCGTGTGGGCGTGGCCATCGGGGACAGCATTCTCGACGTGCCGGCCTGTCTGGCCGCCGGGCTGCTGAGTGATGCCAGCGACGAGGCGCAGCGTGGTGCGCGCGCTTGCGCGGCTCCGTCGCTGAATGCGCTCATGGCGATGGGAGGCGGCGTGCGTCGCGCGCTGCGGGAGGCGCTCATGGCGCTGCTCGCGGGTGATGTGGCCGAACACAAGCGCCTCGTGGAGCAGCACGCACTGGTGGCGCAGGCCGAGGCCGAGCTGTTTCTGCCGGTGCAGGTGGGCGACTACACCGACTTCTATGCGTCGGTGCATCACGCCACCAACGTGGGCAGCATGTTCCGTCCGGACAATCCGCTGCTGCCCAACTACAAGTGGGTGCCCATCGGCTATCACGGCCGTGCGTCCAGCATTGTGCCGTCGGGCACGCCCATCGTGCGCCCGCACGGGCAGCGCAAAGGCCCGGATGATGCCGCGCCAAGCTTCGGCCCATCACGCAGTCTCGATTATGAGCTCGAGCTGGGTGCGTTTATAGGGACCGGCAACCCGCTGGGCACCGGTATTCCGCTCGCGCAGGTCGATGAGCACCTCTGGGGGTTGTGTCTGCTCAATGACTGGTCGGCGCGCGATGTGCAGAGCTGGGAGTATCAGCCGCTGGGGCCGTTTCTGGCCAAGAACTTCGCCAGCAGCATCAGCCTCTGGGTGGTCACGCTCGAAGCCCTCGAACCGTTCCGGGCGCCCCTCGCGCCGCGTGCCGAGGGTGACCCCGCGCCGTTGCCCTATCTGCACGACGCAGCGGACCAGGCGCGCGGTGGCTTTGCGCTGACGGTCGAAGTGTGGCTGCAGACCGCCCGCATGGCCGCGGCGGGCGAGGCACCGGTGCGCATCTCGCAGGGCAGCAGCCTCGATCTCTACTGGAGTTTCGGCCAGATGCTCGCGCATCACGCCAGCAACGGCTGCAACATGCGACCGGGCGACCTGCTGGGCAGCGGCACCATTTCCGGTGCGGCGCGCGAGAGCCGCGGCTGCCTGCTGGAGCTCACCTGGCGGGGGGCCGAGCCCCTGCAGCTGCCCAATGGCGAGCAGCGGCGCTTCCTTGAAGATGGCGACACGCTGAGTCTGACCGCCTACGCGGAGCGCGAGGGCGCCACCCGGATCGGATTCGGCTGGTGTCACGGCACCATCGTGGGCGCCGCCAGTCCGCCGCCCGGCACGACCTAGCTGTGCGGAACGTGCGCCCGCCTCGAGCCGTTGAACCGGGATGATGTCAGATCTCGAGTTCGCGCGGGCGCAGATGGCCATGTCGCTGGCCTTTCACATCGTATTCGCGGTGGTGGGCATCGGCATGCCCGCGCTCATGGTCATTGCCGAGTGGCGCTGGCTGCGCACGCGCGATGCCATGTACCTCGAGCTCGCCAAACGCTGGGCCAAGGGCACGGCCATCCTGTTTGCGGTGGGCGCGGTGTCGGGCACGGTGCTGAGCTTCGAACTGGGTCTGCTCTGGCCCACGTTCATGGAGCATGCGGGTGCCGTCATCGGCATGCCGTTTTCCCTCGAGGGCTTCGCGTTCTTCACCGAAGCCATCTTCCTGGGCATCTACCTCTACGCCTGGCAGCGCATTCCGCCCAAGGCGCATTGGTGGGCCGGTGTCGTGGTCGCGGTGAGTGGTGCGCTCAGTGGGGCGTTTGTGGTCTGCGCCAACGCCTGGATGAACGCCCCCGAGGGCTTCGCCATGGTGGACGGCGTGGTGACCAACGTCGACCCCATCGACGCCATGTTCAATGCGGCGGCGCCCTCGCAGGTGCTGCACATGACACTGGCGGCCTACGCGGCCTGCGGATTCGCGGCGGCGGGCGTGCATGCCTACGCCCTGCGCCGCGGCACCCCACACCGGGCGTTTCAACGCGCGCGCCCGCAGACCCGCTCCAGGATGGGTCTGCCGGCTGCAGTCTTGCAGCCACTCAGCGGCGACATCAGTGCGCGCAGCGTGGCCGAGCGGCAGCCCGTGAAGTTTGCCGCCATGGAAGGACACCTGCACACCGGACCCGCCAACTTCGTCATCGGCGGATGGCCCGA
Source organism: Gemmatimonadaceae bacterium (assembly GCA_016741895.1). GTDB lineage: Bacteria > Gemmatimonadota > Gemmatimonadetes > Gemmatimonadales > Gemmatimonadaceae > Gemmatimonas. The sequence continues at coordinate 2,639 of JACVCT010000183.1, forward strand.
CGAAGCCACGCTCACACACCGTGGCGCCCTTGAGGTGCCGGGCGCGCTGTCCTTCATGACCACGGGCTCCACGAAGACGGTCATTCCCGGTGTCGACCAGGTGCCCGCTGAAGACCGTCCGCCGCTCGCCATCGTGCACACGGCCTTTCAGATCATGATCGGCTGCGGCATGCTCATGATGGCCCTCGCGGCCTGGGGCGCGTGGCGCACCTGGCGCCGCCGTCGTGGACAGGGCACGGCGCTGCCCGATGATCGTGCCTTTCTGCTGGCCGTCATTCTGGCGTCGCCGCTCGGCTTTGTGGCGGTGGAGGCGGGGTGGACCGTCACTGAAGTCGGACGTCAGCCCTGGATCGTGCACGGCATTCTCCGCACGGCCGATGCCGTGACGCCCATGCCCGGACTTGGCGTGACCTTCGCGCTGTTCACGGCGCTGTACCTCGGTTTGGCGGTTGCCGTGGTGTTCCTGCTGCGCCGACAGATTCTCAAGACCGGTATTCGTCAGCTGCCCCTGGGGCTCACTGGCGAGATGCCGATTCCATGATCGACGTCGCCAACACGGTGGCCGATACCGCTGCGTCGCTGACCTGGACGCTGCCGCATGCGGTGGCGGGCACCATGGTGCTGTCGCTCAACGCCTATGTGCTGCTGGCCGGCGCGGACTTCGGTGGTGGTGTGTGGGATCTGCTGGCCCGCGGGCAGACGCGCGATACGCAACGCGCGCTCATTGCCCACGCCATCGGCCCCATCTGGGAAGCCAATCACGTCTGGCTCGTGCTGGTGGTGGTGCTGCTCTTCACCTGCTTCCCGGCGGCCTTTGCACATCTGGCCACGGTGCTGCACATCCCCATCACACTCATGCTGGTGGGCATCGTGCTGCGCGGGTCGGCGTTCACCTTCCGCACCTATGACAGCACCCGCGACGCGGTGCAGCGCCGCTGGGGACTGATCTTCTCCATCTCGAGTGTGCTCACGCCGGTGCTGCTAGGCGTGTGTCTTGGAGCGGTGGCGGCTGGTCGTGTGCCCATGATGCCGGCTGCCACGGCGGCGAGCCTGTCGTTCACCGCCCGCTTTGTGGACCCCTGGGCGACGTCCGTGTTTGCGTGGGCCGTCGGCGCGCTCACGCTGGCCCTGTTTGCCAGTCTCGCCGCGACCTATCTCACGGTGGAAACCGGCGATGCGGTGCTGCAGCGGGTGTTTCGCCGCCGCGCGTTGCAGTCGCAGGCGGCTGTGGTGGCCACGGCACTCGGCACCCTGTGGCTGGCGCGCGAGGCCTCGCCCGCGCTGTATGCGGCCCTCACGCAGGGCGCGGGCGTACCGGCCCTGCATGCCCTCACGGCGCTGTCTGCACTGATCACCTGCTGGGCGCTGTCGCGCCACCACTTTCGCATGGCCCGGCTGGCCATCGTGGCCGAGGCCAGCTGCCTCGTGTGGGGCTGGGCCTGGGCGCAGTTCCCGTGGCTGCTGCCTCCCGACCGCTCCATCACCGCCCTTGCTGCGCCACGCATCACCCTGTCACTCACGCTGGGCGCCCTGTCGGTGGGTACCCTCATTCTGCTGCCGAGCTTCGTCTATCTGTTCCGGGTGTTCAAGAGCCCGGGGGCCGGCTTTCTGCCGGATGACGAGGCGGTCACGGTTCCGGAGGATCGGGCCGGACCCTAGTTTCTGCAAATGCGTCCCGACCTCATTCGCGTCGTCCTTGTGGACGACCACCAGATTGTGCGCGCCGGCCTCAAGGCCGTGCTGGCCACCGCCAAGGACATCACCGTGGTGGGTGAAGGCAGCAACGGCAAGGAAGCGCTGGTGCTGGCCGAGCGGCTCAATCCGCATGTGATCGTCATGGATCTGTCCATGCCGGACATGGATGGTCTCACTGCCACGCGCGAACTGCAGAAGGCCAATGCGGCGCGCACGGTGGCTGCGGACGACGAGGTCACGCGCCGGGTGCTGGTGCTCACCATGCACACCGAGGACGAGCATCTGGTGGCGCTGCTCGAAGCCGGCGCCGGCGGCTATCTGCTCAAGTCGGTGGCCGATCGCGAATTGGTGGATGCCGTGCGCACCGTGGCCGCGGGCGATGTGTATGTGCAGCCCACGGCTGCGCGGGCGCTGGCGCGTGGGCTGGCCAAACGCGATGGCAGCGCTGAAGAGCGCGCGCGTTTCGAGAAGCTCACCGATCGCGAGCAGGTGGTGCTCAAGATGGTGGCCGAGGGTTACACGGCGCCGGAGATTGGTGAGCACCTCACCATCTCGCCCAAGACGGTGGATACGTACAAGCAGCGTATCGGTGAGAAACTGGGCCTCACGCATCGCACCGACTACGTGAAGTTCGCGCTCAAGCTGGGGCTGCTGAAGAACGAAGGCTGAGCGGCCGGTCTTGAGCGGCGCCGAACAGCGTCGTGCTGGTCAGAGACCGCTGTGCCGCTCCTGGTCCTGTCGGGTGAGGCTGAAGCCCGCCAGCGGCGGCACCGGCACGTCGAGCAAGGCATCACCACTGCGGTAGCCGCCCTCTGTGCGTACGCGGGTGGCAATCTGCCGGCGCAGCGTGTCGATTTTTTCGCCTGATTCGCTGGAGAGCTCCTCGCGCGCCGCGCGGAAGCGCCGTCCCGACTGCAGGCAGAACAGCTCTGTCAGTGCGATTTCGCGCACACAGGCATCCACGCCGCGCTCCTCGATGAGGCGCTGGGTGCGGGCCAGCGTCACGCAGCGCGCGTAGAGCTCGGTGGCCATGTCGGCGAGCCGCTCCACCACCAGCTGCCGCTGCAGGATTTCCTTCTTGTGCGTGGTGATGGCCTCCTGCGTGGCCTTGGCCAGTTCTGCCGTGTGCCGCTCCACGTAGTCCGCGTGGGTGCGCAGCGTGGCGTGCATGGGCGCTGCAAGTCGGTCACGCTTGCCGAAGGCCGTGGCCACACGCCCGGCCGCGTAGCCTGACACGAGCACCCAGTTCTGGATGGGATTGCGCAGCGCGCCGGCGATTTCCTTGAGGTCTTCGGCAGGACCCTGAATGCCGTTGAGGCCCACGAAGAGCTTGAGAATGTCGTTGGCGCCCTCGAAGATGCGATTGATGCGCGCGTCGCGCAGCCAGCGCTCGTAGGGCCAGGGTTTCACGAAGCCGCGTCCGCCCGCCAGCTGCACCATGTCGTCGGTGCTGCGCCACACCAGCTCACTGGCGAACACTTTGGCGCAGGCGGCTTCGAGCGCCACATCCACGTCACCGCTGTCGATGGCCGCAGCCAGCGCGCCCACCATGGAGTCGGCCGCGTAGGCATCGGCGGCCATGGACGCCATCTTGCGCTGCGTGATCTCGAAGCTGGCCAGCGGCCCGCCAAACTGCGTGCGCGCCTCGGCGTAGCGCGTGTACTCGTCGAGAATTCGCTTGCTGCCCTGCGTGCAGCCGGCCGCCAGCGACAGTCGCCCGGCGTTCAGGGCATTCACGGCCACGCGGAAGCCCTTGCCCACTTCACCCAGCACGTGATCGTCGGGAACGAAGAGATTCTCGTACACGAGCTCGGCCTGTGTGGAGCCGCGAATGCCGAGCTTGCGCACCGTACCGTCCACGCGGAAGCCCGGCATGTCGGGCCGGATGATGAAGGCCGTGGGGCGATGCACTGTCTGGCCATCGCGCTCGATGGGGGTTTGCGCAAACGTGGCAATCACACCGGCGCGCTGTCCATTGCCGATCCAGTGCTTGCGGCCGTTGAGCACCCAACCGGTGCCATCGGCGCTGCGCTCGGCGCGGGTGACGATGTTCTGCGCGTCGGAGCCCGTTTCGGGTTCGGTGAGCGCGTAGGCGGCCAGCGTTTCGCCGCGCGCGAGACCGGGCAGATAGCGCGACTTCTGCGCGTCGTTGCCGGCAATAACCACGGCCTTGCTGCCCAGGCCGCAGTGTACGCCAATGAGCACGCCCAGCGACGCATCCACCGAGGCCACGGCGCCGAACACCCGCGCGTAGGCACTGGCTGAGAGTCCCAGTCCGCCGTACTCGGTGGGAATGGTGAGGGCCAGCAGTCCTTCGCGTGCAAAGGCCTGAATGACGTCTTCGTCGATGAACTCCTGCTCGTCGAAGCGCCTGGAGTCGATGAGCCCCGAGCTCACCATGTCGTTGAGCGCGGCCACGAGACGCCGCACCGTGTCCGCCTCGGCGGGATTGCGCACCGCCAGTGAGGCCGGGTACGGAAACAGCAGCGACTCGTTGATGTCGCCGGTGAACAGATCGCGCAGGAAGGACGGGGCGGGCGTGCTCATCGGAACTCCGGTGGGAAATGCAAACGGGGTGCCCGATGAATCGGACACCCCGTGCAAGTTAGCAGCAGAACCGCTGCCCGGAATCACAGGCGCGGTGCGCTGCGCTCAGTCTTCCGGAGGCGGTGCGTCACCGCCACCACCACCCGTGGAGGGCGGCGTGCGCACGGTGATGACCACGCGGCTGGCCTTGCCCTGATTGCGGTTGTTGGCGTCCACCGCCTGCAGCGTGAGCGTCGCGGTGCCCAGCGAGAGGCCGGCCACCGAGACCGTGGTGGACTGCTGATTGGGCTGCCCAACGGCCACACCCGGGAAGTTGCTGGTCACCAGCACATTGCGGTTGCGCAGCACATTCCCCTGTGCGTCGCGCAGCTCGATGGCAAACGCGCTCTGGGCACCAAGGTTCACCGTGAAGCTGTCCACGGCCACGATGGTGTCCACCGGAATCTGCGTGATGACGAGATTGGCCTGACCCACGCGCTGCTCCACTTCGGCAAACACGGTCACCGCGCCCGCGGCCAGCGCGGTCACGCGGCCCGTCTGCGTGATGGACGCGCGGGTCGGGTCGCTGACCAGCCACTCGATGGTACGGTCGGTGACTTCGGTGCCGGTGGAATCGGTGACACGCGCCTGGAACTGCGCGGTCTGACCTTCAAGAATGCTCACCTGCAACGGCGTAAGCGTGACCGACTGCACGGGCACGCGCGTCACGGGCAGTGACACCGTGTCCGTCACGCCTTCTGCCGTGGCAATGATGCGCGCCGTGCCGAGAGCCAGCGGCGTCACGATACCCGTCTGCGTGATCGAGATGATGGTGGGTGTGTTTGTGCTCCAGGTGACAATGCGACCCGGCGGGATCTGCGTGTTGGCTGAGTCCAGCAAGAGCGCGCCGAATGCCCGCGGAATGCCAAGCCGTAACTGGCCGATTCGCGGAGAGATCGTCACCGTGTTGATGCGCGGATCCACTGCCTCCACCGTGGCCCGGCAATCAATAGCCGGGTACTCCACCGGAGAGGCCTTGATCTCCGACGTGCCCGCGCGGCGTGTGGTCACGAGGCCACTCGTGGAGACGCTGGCTACTACCTCGTTGCTGCTGGTCCAAACAATTGCGCGGCCCTGCGAGGGGATGACGTTGGACGCCGTGTCACGCAGGGTGAGCGTGAAGGACGCGTTCTGACCCGTCGTCACCTTGGCCAAGGTCGGCGTGAGCGAGCAGGAGCCAATCGGCACAAGCGTCACCTGAATGGCCGCCTGACCCACGGTCTGATCGGTTTCCGCCGTGACCACCACATTGCCGGCGGTCAGCGCGGTGACCAGGCCATTCTGATCCACCGACGCAATGGACGTATTGCTCGAGCTCCAGCGGAAGGTGCGGCCGGTGATGATGACGTTCTGGTTGTTGCGCGCCGTCGCGGTGAGCTGGCGGGGATTTGCGGTGCCCAGCGTGGACGGGGTGGGTGTGACCGTCACCGCCGTGGCCCGGTCCGGTGGTACCGGTGCCCGCACCGGCCCGCCCTTGGCCGCGGCCACCCCCGCGCCGTGCAGCCGGGCGCGCGGCAGGTAGGCGCCGAAGGACAGGATGCCGAAGTCGTCAGTGCTCATGGTGGCGGTATTGCGCGGGTTGGGGATCGCGCCGCGCCGCCGTCGAGCGACCCTCGCGGAACCGGCTTTGCCGGGCCGCTGAGGGTGCCCCCTCGAGGGGGAGGCGCCGAAGGCGCTGCGGGGGTGAGC
>JACVCT010000184.1 GCA_016741895.1 Gemmatimonadaceae bacterium
CCGACCACACTTTTTTATGTGGTCGCCGGCGAGCGGTGAGTGCGTCGGGCTGTCCACTTTTTGGCGTGGCGGTGGGGTAGGGCCCTAGCTGGGCCCCACCCTAGGCGGTTACATCGTGGACGCCTACGCGTGGCCGTGGATCTTCTACATCAACGTGCCGCTGGGGCTCATTGCCGGGCTGATGGTGTGGACCTATGTACGCGATGTCGCGCACCAGGTGCGTGCGAAGTCGGTGGATGTGCTGGGCATCGTGCTGCTCACGCTGGCGGTGGGCGCGCTGCAGTGGATGCTCGAGCGCGGCGAGCGCCACGACTGGTTCGACTCGCGCTTCGTGACGACGCTGGCGGTGGTGAGTGTGGTGTCGGCCGTGCTGCTCGTGTGGCGTGAGCTCACGGTGGACGAACCGGTCATCGACTTTCGGGTGCTCCGGTCGCGTCAGCTCGCGCCGGGTGTGGTGTTCGCGGCCTTCATGGGGCTGGCGCTCTACGGGTCGGTGTTCGTGCTGCCGGTGTTTCTGCAGCAGTTGCACGGCTACACGGCGCAGCAGACGGGGCTCGTGATTCTGCCGGGCGCGATTGCGAGCGCGGTGACGATGGGAGTGATGGGCCGGCTGGGTGGTCGCTTCGACGCGCGGCTGCTCATCAGCGTTGGCGCCTTCATGTTTCTGGGCGCGATGTGGCAGCTCTCGCAGTTGCCACTCGAAGCCGGCACCGACGATCTGTTCTGGCCGCTGATCATGCGCGGCGTGGGGCTGGGCCTGCTGTTTGTGCCGCTCACCGGCGCGAGCATGTCGGACCTGCCGGTGCACAAGCTGGGTCAGGGCACGGGCATGTTCAACTTGCTGCGTCAGTTGGGCGGCTCACTGGGCATTGCCATCATGGCCACGCTGCTTTCGCGCTACACGAAGACGTTCAAGGCGCAGCTCACCGAGCACGTTGGCGCGTACGACGGCGCGACGACGGAACGACTGGGTGCGCTGACGCGTGGGCTGATGGCGCGCGGCACGGATGCGGTGACGGCCAAGCAGCAGGCGCTGGCGATGCTCGACGCGCAGGTGGGGGCGCAGGCCAGTGTGCTGGCGTTCTCGCGGATTTATCTGATTTCGGGGGTGTTGTTGGTGGCGGCGTTGCCGTTGTTGTTGATATGGAGGAATGGGAGGATGGCACCGGGGCCGGTCGACGCACATTGACTTTGACGGCGACTGCAGTCTTGGACTGCAACCGCAGTTGCGGGAACCGAAACCGCAGTCGCGGACTGCAACCGCAGTTGGGGGGCTGAAAGGGCAGTCGGGCACTGCCACCGCGGTCGGGGCTACCGAAAGGGCGGTCTTGGACCGCCACCTCGGACTTGGACTGCCACTGCGGTCCGGGGAATCCACCGCGGTCTGCGCCCACGGTCTGGGCCACCGCAGTTGGAGTCCACGCAGTCGGGGTTACCGCCCCTGCGGTCGACAGCGACTGCGTCTAACCACAACTGTGGGCTCAAACGGCGGTAGCAGCCCACAACTGCGGTAGCAGTCCACGACCGCCGTGGCAGCCCACAACCGCGCTTTCGGTAGCCCCGACCGCGGTGGCAGTGCCCGACTGCCCTTTCAGCCCCCAGACCGCAGTGGCGGTCCACGACTGCGGTTTCGGTTCCCGCAACTGCGGTTGCAGTCCACGACTGCAGTTGCAGTTGAGGCGACAGCCCCTCACCTTGCCCCGATGCCCTCGCGTTCCTCCGCCCTCGCCCTCGTCCACGAGTGGACCCGGTCCGAGTCCCTCCGCAAGCACATGCTGGCCGTCGAAACCGCCATGCGGGCTTACGCCCGGCGGCTTGGGGCCGACGAAGAGGCCTGGGGTGTGGCCGGGCTCATCCACGACTTCGACTACGAGCGCTTCCCCAACGACGCGCAGGCGGCCGACGCCGAGCATCCGGCGGAGGGGGTGCGGCATCTCAGGGCGCTGGGCTGGCCCGAGGAGATCTGCGAGGCCGTGCTGGGCCATGCCCACTACACCGGGGTGGCCCGCGTCACGCCCATGGCCAAGGCCCTCTTCGCCGTGGACGAGCTGACCGGGCTCATCACCGCCTGCGCCCTCGTCAAGCCGTCGAAGGCCGTGGCCGATGTGGACGTGGCCGGGGTACGAAAAAAGATGAAGGACAAGGCCTTTGCCCGCGGGGTCAACCGCGACGACATCGTGCAGGGAGCGGAGGCCCTCGGGGTCCCGCTCGACGAGCACATCGGGGTGGTGCTGGCCGCCATGCAGGCCAACGCCGAGGCCCTGGGTCTCAATGGAGTCACGCCTTCAACGGCGCTTTCCAGCGATGCGTAACTCCAGTGACCCCCAACGACCCTGTGACAGCCATTCCTCTGCCTTCGTCTCTGGCGGGGCCCTCTGTGGCCCGGCCTGCCACCTGGCCCTCTCGGGGGACCGCGGTGGCTGACCGCCCGCTGTCGCCGGACGCCCTCGAAGAGCGGCATCTGGTGCTGGCAGCGCAGGCCGGTGACAACACCGCCTTCGCGGGTCTGGTGCGTCGGCATCAGCGACGGGCCTACGCCGTGGCGCGAGCCATCGTGCTCTCGCACGACGACGCCGAGGATGCGGTGCAGGAGGGCTTTCTGCATGCCTTCCGGGCGCTGGAGCGGTTCCGTCCCGAGCAGGCATTCGGGGCGTGGTTGCACCGGATCGTGGCCAATGCCGCGCTGGATATCGCGCGGCGGCGCAAGGTCCGGGATGCCGACGAGTTGCCGGAGACCCTGTCGTCTCCGCATCGCGATCCGGCGGAAGCTGATGAACTCCGCGCGCGCCTCGTGCGCGCGCTCGACACCCTTGGCGAACGGCAGCGCGCAGTCATCGTGCTGCACGACGTCGAGGGCTACAAACATGCGGAGATCGGCGCCATCCTCGGAATTCCCGAGGGCACGGCCCGATCGGACTTGCACCATGCTCGGGCGCATCTGCGGCGCCAGCTGAGCAATCTTCGGAGCGTAAAATGAACGTCACCCGGAACGACGACGGGCAGCGCCCGGACGCGGATCCTCGCGTGACCGAGATGCTGCGGGCGCATTATGCGGCGCCGCAGGACGACGCCTACTGGCAGGGTTTCGAGTCGCGACTGATGCAGCGACTCGGCGCCTCGCTGAGTGGCGCCGTGCAGGAGTTCAGGCCGGCGTGGTGGAGTGGCTTCGGTGAGTTCCGCCGTACGGACTGGCAGAAGGCCGGTCTCGTGGCGGCCACCATTGCGCTGATGGCGGCGGGCGCGACGTTCGTGCGTGAGCACCGGGCGGTCGAAGAGGCGCGCCACATGGCCGCCCGACGCGCCGTGGAAGCGGCGATGCCGCTTCCCATCGACGACGGCACGCTGTCGCGTCGTGACAAGCGCGACCTGCCGCCGGACGCGCCCGAGCGCTTCCTCGAGCTGCTCGACAGCTACTGAGTCAGCGGCACGTGTCTTCAGCCAAACAGGCCAAGTCCGTGGCCATGATGTCCATTCTCGCCGCCTTCCTCACGGGCGGCGTGGTGGGCTTTGCCACGGATCGCGCGCTCAACAAGCCGGAGCTGCGCGTGTACGACGCCCAGGAGGAGCTGGCGCGCGCGCTGGAATTCAGCGACGCCCAGCGTCAGCGGGTGGATTCCATCTGGGCGTGGCGGCGCGCCAGACAGCGTGAATTGCTGGCGCCGGTTCGGGCACAACTCGACTCCACGCGCGATTCCGCGCGCGTCCTCATTCTCAAGGAGCTCAACGAGTCGCAAACGCGCGGCTTTTACGAGCTCATCGAACGCAACGAACGGGCCGCCGACAGTGTAGCGCGAGTCCGAGGGGAAAAGCAGTGATCCGCATGATGCAGCGCGGGACGATGATGCTGGCACTCGGGGCGGTCCATGTGGCCGCCCCGCTGCGTGCACAGACGTCCACTGTTCCAGATGATGGGGCGCGTCCCATTACCCTCGCGGAGGCGGTGCAGATGGCGCACCGCAATCTGCCGGCGGTGGTGGGCGCACGTGGCCTCGAACGCAACGCGGCCGCCGCGGCGCGCGCAGCCTACGCGTCCTTCCTGCCCTCGCTCACCGTCAACGCCTCCAGCGGGCGCACGCAGGCGGTGCAGTTCTTCCCGGGTCAGGTCATCCCGCTCACGGGCAACCCGTGGAACTACAGCAACGGCGTCAACACGCAGCTCGAGCTCTTCGACGGCGCCCGGCGCTGGGCCGAGCTGCGGCGTGCACGCGCCGGCGGTGAAGTGGCCGATGCCAGCGTGATCCAGGCCCGGTTCGATGCGGCGCTGCAGGTGAAGCAGCAGTACTATGCCGTGCTGGCCGCGCATGAATCGGAGCTTGCCGCCAAGGCCCTGCTGGAGCAGGCCGATCAGCAACTCAAGGCCTCGGCCGCGCGCGTGTCGGCGGGTGTGGCCACCAAGTCGGATTCGCTGCGCAGCGTCATCCAGGTGGGCAATGCCAAGCTGGCCGTGCTGACCGCGCAGAACGACCGGCGGGTGGCCAACGCGGCACTTACACGCCTGGTGGGCTCGCCCACCACGGTGACGGCGTCGTTGGCCGACACCGTCTACTCTCCGGCGCAGATGCCCACCGAGGACGAGCTCGAGACGCTCGTTTCGCGCGGTCCGGCCGTGCAGGTGGCCGAGGCCAACCTGCTGGCCGCACGGGCCGGCAAGAGCGCCCAGCGCTCGCAGTTCCTGCCCTCGCTGTCGATGTCCTACAACTACACGCTCACGCAGGGCAGTCGGCAGTTCGAGCGGGGCAACATCGTGCTGTTCGGTGAGAACAATCCGAACCGGCAGAACATGACTTTCAATCTGTCGCTGCCGCTGTTCAACAACCTCGCGCGCGAGCAGGGCTCGGTGCAGGCCGATGTCGCGCTGCGCAACGCCGAGGCCCAGGCGCGCGATGCGCGGCTGGCAGCCCGCCAGCAGCTCGAGCAGCAGCTGCGCGCGCTGAACACGGCCGAGGCCCGCGTGGAAGTGCAGCTGGCCGCCATTGCCGCCGCCGAGGAAGATCTGCGGGTGCAGCAACAGCGCTACGCGCTCGGCGCGTCCACGCTGCTGGACCTGCTCACTTCGCAGACCCAGCTCAATCAGGCCCGTCAGGCCCTCATCCAGGCCCGCTTCGACGGGCGGGTGGCGCGCGCCCAGCTGTCCACGCTGATCGGGCGGGAGTTGTAGGCGGCGCGGGGGAAGTCGGAAGCCCAAAACTCGAAACTTCAACTCAAAGCTCAGAGCTGACCGGACTTTCGGTGAGCTTTGAGCTTTGAGTTCAAGTAGGGAGTTCTGGGTTGGCGAACCATTGACCCGGAACCTGAACCCAGAACTCGGAACTGATCAGTTTCGAGTTCTGGGTTCAGGTTCCGGGTTTTGGGTTGATGGCCTCACCGATCGGTTCCCAGTCTCGAGTTTTCGCCGGTCCTCCACCTTGCTTCCGATTCCCACTAGATTGCGCGTTTCATCACCCGTTACATGACCGACGACGCCTCTACATCCTCGGTCAGTGGCGGCTCGAAACCCGGTCCGGCCGCGGACGACGACCCCGGCCCGGTCAATGCCCTCGATGCCAAGCCGGGCGAGGTCATTCGAGCCACCACTGGCATGTTTCCCGCGGCAGCCGTTTCCAGCGGCCATCATCACCGCGACCCGGATCCCACCGGCAAACGGCTGGCGATCCTCACGCTGACCGCGCTGGGCGTGGTGTACGGGGACATCGGCACCAGTCCGCTGTACTCGGTCAAGGAAATCTTCGGCCATCTCTATGGCCTGCAGCCCACTCGCGAGAACGTCTTCGGCGTCCTGTCGCTGATCGTCTGGGCCCTCACACTGGTCATCAGTGTGAAGTACGTGAGCTTCGTGCTCCGCGCCGACAATCGCGGCGAAGGTGGTCAGTTCGCCCTGCTGGCGCTGATCTTCCCGCGCGGCACCCCCCACAGCTTCACCAAGGGCGGCGTCTTCGTGGCCCTCGCCCTCTTCGGCACCGCCCTGCTCTACGGCGACGGTATCATCACCCCGGCCATGAGCGTCCTGGGCGCCATGGAAGGTCTCGAGTTTGCCATTCCCTCACTCGCGGCCTACATCGTCCCCATCACGGTCGTCATCCTCGGCACCCTGTTTGCCGTGCAGCGCTTCGGCACCGACCTCGTGGGCAAGGCCTTCGGCCCCATCACGCTGGTCTGGTTCATCACCATCGCCGTGCTGGGCGCTGCGGAAATCGTGCGCCAACCCGGCATTCTCGCGGCCGTGAATCCGTGGTACGCGGTGCAGTTCGTGCAGGCCAATGGCAGCCTGTCCTTCTTCGTGCTGGGCTCGGTGGTGCTGGTCATCACGGGCGGTGAGGCGCTGTACGCCGACATGGGTCACTTCGGCGCACGCCCAATCCGACTGGCGTGGGTCATTCTGGTGTTCCCCTCGCTGCTGCTCAATTACTTCGGGCAGGGCGCGCTGCTGCTGGAGAACCCGGCGGCCGCCGAGAACCCGTTCTTCCTGCTTGCACCGTCGTGGTTCCTGGTGCCGCTGCTCATCATCGCCACGCTGGCGGCCATCGTGGCCTCGCAGGCCATGATCTCCGGCGCCTTCTCCACCACGCGGCAGGGCATCGCGCTGGGGTTCATCCCGCGGCTCGAGATCCGGCACACCTCGAAGGTGGAAGAGGGGCAGATCTACATCCCCGAGGTGAACTGGTTCATCGCCGTGGGCTGTCTCATTGTGGTGCTGGCCTTCCGCAACACCAGCAATCTGGGCGCGGCCTACGGCATTGCCGTGACGGGCACCATGCTCATCACGAGTGTGCTGTTCTATCTCGTGGCGCGTATCCGCTTCCGTTGGGAGCCCTGGCAGGCGCTGCTGCTGAGTGGCCTCTTCCTCACGGTGGATCTGTTCTTCTTCGGCGCCAACGTGGTCAAGCTGATGCACGGGGGCTGGGTGCCGATGGCGCTGGGTCTGGTGCTCTTCCTGCTTATGCTCACCTGGAAGCGCGGTCGTGCGTTGCTCACGCAGCGACTCAACGAAGGCACCATGCCCATCGATCTCTTCCTCGATGGCGTGGAGAAGTCCAAGGTGCACCGCGTGAGCGGCACGGCGGTCTTCATGACCAGTTCGGCCGACGGGGTGCCGCCGGTGCTGCTGCACCATCTCAAGCACAACAAGGTGCTGCACGAGCGCGTGCTGCTGATGTCGGTGAAGACGGCGGATGTGCCGGAGACGACACCCGCCGAGCGCGTGCGGGTGATGCCGCTGGGTCAGGGCTTCTGGCGCGTGATTGCCACCTACGGCTTCATGCAGACGCCCAACATCCCGCAGGTGCTGGAGGTGGTGGACCAGATGGGCATTCGCGCCAAGCCCATGGAGACCAGCTATTTCCTGGGCCGCGAGCGTCTCATTCCGGTGGGCAACCGCGCCAACGATCGTGTCAAGCTGCCCAAGTGGCGCAAGGTCATCTTCGCGCTCATGGCCCGCAATGCGCGCGGGGCCACGGCGTTCTTCGGCATCCCGCCCAATCGGGTGGTGGAGCTGGGCACGCAGATCGAATTCTGACGACTGGTTGCGGGCAGAGGGTCGTTCACTGCCAAGGGAATTAGCGCGGGGACGTCGGCCGGCTCTGGCTTGCCGTTCACCCGTCCGTGTACGGGACGACCCGCGCAAAGACCGGCAGTCCAATGGGCTGAACGCCCTATATCGATCATGGACGTCTGCGTCATCTTACTGGGCTGAGTTCGCGACGTCGCGGCTCGTTCCTCCCCCTGCATGGCGGCAGTCCGCCGGCCATGCTTCCTCGACGCCGGTCGAACGACGCCATGTCGGAGCCCCAGTCGGACGCCAGCTCGGCCGCCCCCGAGTTGACTGACACCACGCCGGCCCCTGCCCGCGCGGAGCACCCGCCCTTCCGCCCGCTCTCGCCGGAGCAGGTGGCGCTGTTTGCGCTGAGCCCCAATCCCAAGCTGATCCTCGACCGCCAGTTCCGGGTGCGCTACGTGAACCCGGCGGCGGCGCATTACGGCAGTGTGGACCCCGCCACACTGGTGGGAGTGCACATCTGGGACGCCTACCCGGCGCTGCGCGACTCCATCTTCCATCGGGCGTATCAGGCGGTGCTGGATACGGGAGCCCCGGCACGTTTCGAGCGGCACGACGTCGATAATGACCGCTGGCAGCTGGTGTATGCCTATCCCGCCGATGACGGCGTGGTGGCCGTTCTCGAGGACGTGACCGAGCACCGCCGTGCGTTCAACCAGCTGCGCCGCAACCAGGAAATGCTGCTCATGGCGCAGGAGGCGGCCAGCATCGGCAGCTTCGAGCTCGACGCCAATGCCAACCGCTGGCACTGGTCGGACAAGCTGGTGCGCCTGATGGGTCATGACCCGGCCACGCTCGACCAGTCGCGCATTGGCGTGGACCCCACGCTGCGTTTCACGCACCCGGCGGACACCGAGCGATTGCAAGACGCGCTGCGCACGCCTGCGCCCAACGCCCACCTCCGACGGTTGCGACCGCGCCTCGTGCGCCCCGCAGCCGCGATACGCCACATCGCGATCACGCTCCTCCTGGTGGAGGGCGTTCATTATGCCCCACGC
>JACVCT010000185.1 GCA_016741895.1 Gemmatimonadaceae bacterium
CCCGCCACTGCTGTGCGATCGCCAGCGTCTGCAGCAGGTGCTTTCCAACCTGCTCGGTAACGCGGTGCGCTTCACGCCCGCTGGCGGCCGCATCGTGCTGGCGGCCACCATGCACGATGACGCGGTGCGCGTGTCGGTGAGCGACACGGGACCGGGTGTGGCACCCGAGGATGTGCCGCGGCTGTTCGAGCGTTACTGGCAGGCGCCGCGTCTGTTGCGCGCCGGTTCGGGGCTCGGGCTGTACATCGCCAAGGGCATCGTGGAGGCGCACGGCGGCGACATCGGCGTGGATTCGGAGCCGGGGAAGGGGGCGATGTTCTGGTTTACGTTGCCGGTCAGATAGGGGAGAACGCGTTCGCTCGATAGAACTGCGTGAACTGCCCCGATCCACTGCCGTGGGCCGTGCGCTATGGGTTCTGGGTGTGCGTGGTGTCGCGTCGGGATCACGCGATCCGCAACTTCCGGATATCGTGGTGCGGCGGCATGCACCACTCCCACTCACAGCCCATGGCGCACTGCCCAGAGCAGTGGATCGCGCAAAGAACAATTCCGGCTCGGCACAACCTCACGCAAAAAAAAGAAACGCCGCGATCAACCGATCGCGGCGTCTTGCCATCACAACCCGAACTCCTCAGTGCGCCGCGCCTTCCGTCTTCGGCGCAGCCTCTGTTCCGTGCGACTCACCCGCCTCGGCATGCTCCCCACCGCCGGCGTGCTTGGCCTGGTCGCGCTCATAGTACACCTGCTTGGCCATCGGATCGCGCGGATGGCGGTAGGTGTTGTTGTGGATCGTGTACGCGCCGAACCCCAGCGCTGCCGTGAGCGCACAGGTCACGAGGGCCGCGCCCCAACCCAACTTGTTCGGATCGTACTGAGAAGCACTCATGTGAAACCCCGAGGAACATCCGGCTTGATGGAGAGGGCGGCCAGACCACAGGGTCCGCCGCAGCACGCGCAAGGTAAGGCAAGCCCCGTCATTCTTCCACCCTTGGCCCCGTATCCGGAGCCCGGTCCACCAGACGGGCGGGAAGAATGGCGTCCTGTCCGAAACGCCCGCGGATGCGGTCCAGTGCCCGGGTGAGGGCCTGCTCCCGCGCCTCGTCCGGTTCCGCCTCCGGCGCCGCCGTCGCTGCCGGGTCCTGAAACAGCCCCAGCTGGGCCAGGGCCGGGGGCAGGGGGGCGTCGTCGTCGTCAAAGTGGGAAAGGGCAATGCCCAACAGGCGCACCGGCCCGCCGCGGCCGGCGCGCAGCTGCACCAGCAGCTCGCGGGCCACCCGGGACACGGCCCGTTCCGATTCCACGAAGCGGGTGAGCGAGCGCTGGGCCGTGCGGGTCACGAAGTCGGGCGTGCGCAGCTTGACCGTGACCGTGCGGGCGCGCAGGGCCTGCCGACGGAGGTCGGCGCTCACGCGCACCGCCAGACGCAGCAGCTCGCGCTCGATGGTCTCGTCGTCCACCAGATTGCGGCCGAAGGTGCTCTCTCGGCTGACCTGCTTCTGCCGGTCGCGCGAGGACCCGACACTCTCATCCTCGCCGCGCACCCGGCGCGCCAGCCAACGCCCGCCGCGTTCGCCCAGCCGCTGCACCAGCGCCTCCTCGGACCAGTGCTGGGCGTCGGGCACCGTCACCAGCCCCATGCGCGCCAAACGCTCCGCAAAGCGTGGGCCGACTCCTGGTATGTCCGACAGGCGAAAACGGGCCAGAAAGGCCCGTTCCGTGCCTGGAGGCACGCAATGCACCCCGCTGGCGCCCGTGCCCGGCTTGGGCTTGGCCACCTCCACCGCCATCTTGGCCACCAGGCGCGAGGTGGCGCCGCCAATGGACACGCGGAGCCCCGTGGCCTCGTACACCGCGTCCCGCAGGCGATGGGCGGTCGTCTCGAGCGGCTCATGGCCATACAGGGCCTCGGTGCCGCTCAGGTCGCAGTACCACTCGTCGATGCTCGAGGCCTGCACCACCGGCGCAAAACGCGCCAGCACGGCCTGAATGTCACGGCTGCGGGCGCTGCAGGCCTGACGGGGGACGGGCACGCACAGGGCCTCGGGACAGAGCCGCAGCGCGCGCTGGATGGGCATGGCCGAGCGTACGCCGAAGGCGCGGCACTCGTACGAGGCGGAGCAGACCACGCCACGCGAACCCGGACGGCCTCCCACAATGAGCAGCGGCGCCTTGCCCGCGCCCTCCGGATCCACCTGCCGCGCCACGGCCACGAAAAACGCGTCGGCGTCCACGAGCAGAATGCGACGCGTCGTCATGCCCGCGTTGCTCAGGCGTTCACGCGGTCGGGCACTCAGACCGCCCGCGGACGGCCTGCGGGTGATTCGAGCGTCTGATTGGATGCGCGCCCGCGCGCGGCCACCGGCCAGCGCGTTTCCACGGCATGCCCGCGCACGCCAATGATCTCGTCGAACTGGTGCACCACGATGCACACGTGGTTGGGCACGATGCGCACCTGTTCGCCAAGGCGCGGACGCCAGGAGGACTTGGACAGGTCGGGAATGCCGTGCTCCTCCGACATGCGTGACACGACCGCGTCGGGATGCTCGAGCACCGCGCCGTAGCGCTCACCCTCGGCGCGCAGCGGCTCGCGGCCGAGCGCCTTGGTGCCGGCGTCGATCCCCCCCTGACCCTTGACCGTGGTGCTGATGACGGTGGCGAGCACGGTGAGGGCGCAGTCATCCCAGTCGCAGGCGCCGATCTGCGCCGTCGTGCGGTCGTTGTACACGTACGTGCCCGGACGCACTTCCGTCACGCCGGCGATTTCGTGCATGCGCCACGCCGCCGGGGTGGAGCCGCCGCTCACCGTGGGCGGGGCGAGCCCGGCGTCGCTGAGCACGTCGATGTACTGCGCGAGATCCTGCGACAACTGACGCAGCAGCGGTGCCTGCTCATTGACGTGCGCGCGGATGTGCCCCGGATAGAACTGCAGCCCCGCAAAGCGCAGCGCCGATGCGCGCTCCACCTGCTGCGCCACGGCCAGCGCCTTGGCGGGCGAGGTGGCGCCCACGCGGTGCATGCCCAGGTCCACCTCCACCAGCACGTCAACGATGCGGCGGCCGAGTTTGGCGGCCACACCCAGCGCGTCCAGTGAGGCCGGGTCGTCGGCCGCCACACGCACGCGCACATGATCGGGCAGGCGCATGAGCCGCTCGAGGCGCGCCGCCCCCACCGGCGGATAGGCCACCAGCAGGTCATCGCAGACCTCGCTCATGACCTCGGCCTCGTGCAGGGTGGCGCAGGTGAGGCCCACCGCCCCCAGTCGCAGCTGATCGGCCGCAATGCGCGGCGACTTGTGCGTCTTGACGTGCGGTCGCAGTTGCAGGCCATGGAGGGTGACGTAGGCCGCCATCCGGTCCAGATTGGTCGTGAGCCGATCGAGATCGACGATCGGTACCGGCGTCTCGAGCTGCTCGAGATACGTTGCCACAGCCTTCCTCCACCACCCGATTAATGACGCCAGACGCGAACGCAGTCCCTGCCAAGCCCGCGACCTCCGACCCCACCCGATCCTGGACTCCGGTGGTGCTGCCGGATCTGCCGCCGCCTGCGGGAGCCTACTCGCCGGGCGTCCGCACCGCAAATGGTTTGTTGTTCGTGTCGGGCCAGACGCCCCGCAACCCCGCCACGGGCCAGATCGAGGGCACGACGGTCGAGGAACAGACGCGTGTGACGCTGGCCAACCTGGAGCGCATTCTGCTGGCCGGTGGCGCCACGCTGCGCGACGTGGTGAGCGTGACCGTGTATCTCGCCGACGAGAAGGACTGGGGCACCTTCGACGCCGTGTATCGCACGGTGTTCACGCCGCCCTTCCCCACGCGCGCGGTCGTGGGCGCGTCGCTGCGTGGCATTCTCGTGGAGATCGCCGCCGTTGCCGCGGTCCCGCCGGTGGCAGGGTGACCCTCGCGGGGCGTGACGAGGTCATGCTGGTGGTGTTCTACGGCGGCAGTCCGCAGGAGCGGCGCGAGGCCGACGGACTCGCGCGCGCAGCGGGCTGGCGCGTGCGCCTGGCCAGTCGGCCGGCCGAACTGGCCAAGGCCACGGCCGATGGCCTCGCGCGCGTGTGTGTGCTGGATGCGCAGCTCACCGTGCCCGCGGCCCATGTCACACGAACGCCCGGCGAGACGATGACACACTTCGTCTCCCGGGCGTTGTCGGGGTCGTAGCACGACCCCGCGACCGATGTCGAATCAGTTCACGTCGAGCGCGTAGCCTTCGCCACGCACGGTGCGAATGTCCACCGTGCTGTTTGCATCGCGCAGTCGCTTGCGCAGCTGCGCCACATGCACGTCGACCACGTTCGACCCCGGGTCAAACTTGAGATGCCACACGTGCTCGAGCAGCGCCGAGCGCCGCACCGTCTCACCCGCGCGCATGGCCAGATACTCGAGCAGCGCGTATTGACGAGCAGTGAGATTCATGAGCTGGCCGTGGCACTGCACCTCATGATTCACACGGTGCAGCGTGAGATCGCCGACCTGCACCTTCTCCATGCTGCGCGCACCGCCCCGTCGCACCGCCGCGCGCACCCGCGCCGCGAGCACTTCATTGGCGAAGGGCTTGGGCAGATAGTCGTCGGCGCCCGCGTCGAGCGCACGCACCACGTCAGCGTTGCTGTCGTGCGCGGTGGCCACCACGATCGGGATGGTGCTGCCTTCCCGCCGGAAGTCCTGCAGGAGCTGGATGCCGTGACGATCCGGCAACTCGAGGTCGAGCACAATGGCGTCGTATGCCTGCGCCGACACCAGCTGCCGTCCTTCTTCGGCGGCCGCTGCCACGTCCACCGTGTAGCCGTCGTCCACCAGCACCTGTCGCATCAGATCCGCGACGAGGTGGTCATCTTCGATGACGAGTATCCGCATGCGAAGGGAGAGAGAAGAGGAAGAGTCCGTCAGCGCCCAACACTAACCAAATTCGGTCGCTGCGCAGCCACCGTGACGCACAATTCATGAAGTGTGACGGTCCGCAGCAGATTACCACGGTTCATCGCCCTTGAGTCGCCTCAGGGCCCGACGGTCACGCTTGCCGGGCTTGCTGTCACCGTAGGAGAACGCCGTCGGCATCTGCCGCAGTTGCTCCGTCACGGTTTCGCGTTTGCGCCGTCCCTCTTCGGTCTCCTCGTAGAGGCCACGCGCGATCTCGGCCGAGCCGCGCCGGCCCCCCGCCTCGCGCACGAGCAGCACCCATTCCACCGGCCCTTGACGCAGCCGCACGGTGTCACCGGCCTGGATCTGCTTGGCGCGCTTGGCCCGGTCCCCATTCACATCCACCTTGCCGCCATCGATGGCCTCGGCCGCGAGCGCCCGCGTCTTGAAGAAGCGCGCGGCCCACAGCCACTTGTCGAGGCGCACCTTGCCGGGTGGGGAGTCGTCGTCCGTGTCGTCGTTCTGCGGACGGCCGCGACTCATGTCGCGTGGTCCTCGTCGCTGTCGTCGGCCTGCAGCGCGCGTTGCTCGGCGCTGGTCACTTCCCGCACGCGGGTGGCTGCACCTGTGTACACCGCGCGCACCGGCGGCTGCTTGGCGTTCTGCGCGTGCCGCTCGAGCACGGGCACCAGCGCCAGCAGATCGCGAATCAGCATCTCCACCTCGTCATGCGCGGGAAGCGCCTCGAGCATGGCCACCACGGTGTCGCAGGCCGTGGCCATGGCGTCACTGGTGGCGGCGTCGGGCCCTGGCAGGGCATGGCCGGCACGCAGCTGTGCGACACGCTCGCGCAATTGCTGCGCATCCTGTGTGAAGCGCTGCTGCAGATAGGTACGGGCGTCGTCAGCCATGGGTGCGTGTATCAGGAAGTGGCCTGCGGGGCAGAGAGAACGTCAGGAGAAGTCCGCCCGCCCGAGGCCCAGTTCGTCGCGGGCGAGACGCCAGGCATCCAGCCAGGCATCGGCCACCACCCGCGGGCGGAACCCGAGTCGGCGCGAACGCGCGACCATGTCATCCCACCATCCAAAATCGATGGCGTCCACCACGTCGAGCAACTGCCCGAGTGGCTGGGCGCGGTCCACCAGCACGTCCTTGAGGACGGGCGGCAACGCGAGGCGCTGCGCAATGACGGGCGACGGCGCGCCAAGCGCGAACTCCAGTGTGGACAGCAGGCCGGCCAACACCCGCGCGCGCGGATGTGGTGCGGTATCGAGGGCCGCGCCAACGCGCTCGCAGAGCCGCGCACGCCTGAGCGCAAGAAAGGCGAGTTCGGGATCGTTGGCCGCTTCGCCAATCAGGCGCGCCGTGACCGCCACGAGGCGCTCGATGATGGCGTCACGGCCCAGCATGGTGAGCGCGTGGGACACTGAGCGCGGACCGCGCACACCCATGGCCGCGGAGCCCATGGCACGCAGCAGCGACCCCGCCACATGCGGGTCGTCGCGCACAAACGCGTCGAAGGTCGCGTCGGGCGGCCGGCCGTCGGAAAACGCCGCCAGCATGGTCAGCGCGCGGATGATGCTGTCTTCGGTGGTGCGATCGGGGGCCACGCCGGCGCCGCGGGTGAGCTGACGTCCGGCGTATAGCGGCACGCCGGCGGCAAGCACGCGCTGCCGTGTGACGCGGTCATCCACACCACGCACGAGCGGACGCAGTCCGCTGTCCACCAGCAGACGCACACGGGCCTCGAGCAGCGCCGGCGGGGTGCGCGCGGCATCGAGCACGATGGTGCTTTCAGCGAGCGACGGCGGCAGTGGCCCGCCCTCGGGATAGCCCAGTAGCGCGAAGTTGAAGCCGGTGCCGATGAGGCGATCCACGGCGCGGCGCGTGGCGGCATCTTCCAGTGCGTCGGTCGCAATGAGCCACACGGCGTCGAGCGACGCGAAGCGGGTGATGGCGCCGTCGCGTACCACCTGCGGCGTGACCGGCACCACCAGACTGCGCGCGGCCAGGCGCGACAACTGCGGCAACTGCTCGAGCAGGGCGCGCGCCTCGTCATCCGGGCCGACCGGCTGCCGCCGCACGTCATCGGGATAGCCACTGACCGCGTAGCCCACCACCCGTTCACGGCGGTCGCGCAGCGGTGCGAGCGAAATGAGCAGATCGACGTTCACGCGTCGGGCCGTGCCATGACGGCGTTGAGATAGGCCGGATCGTCCGTCACTTCGCGTTCCACGAACGGCGCGAGCCACGCGGGAATCGGTGCGATCTCCTCGCTGCTCTGCAACTCCACCTCGGCCAGCACGAGTTCGCGATCGAGGAAGACATCGATTTCCCACACGTGGTCGCCGTGTGGCACGGCATGCCGCAGCTTGCGGATGCGCGCGTCGCGCGTGAGCGGCCACATGGCTTCGAACAACGCATCGCTGGTGGCCTCTTCGATTTCCACGCGGGCGCGCGTGGGGCCGAACTTGAGGGTGCGCGTGCAGCGCACGCTGCCATCGGGTCGCGTGCTCCGCCTCAGGCGCTCGCGCAGCGCCGTGCCGGGAATCCACCCCTGATCGATGCGGGTGGGCGGCACCTGACGGGCCTCCGGCGGCAGGGCACGCAGCAGAAACTTGCGTTCGATTTCCTGCGGCAATCCGCTGGCCGTCTGTGGGCTGCCCTCTCGCTGCAGTGCCTGGGCGGCGCGATCGAGAACGGCCAGCGTGTCCTCGCCCTGCGCGTGCCAGGTGGACGAGAAGGCGGCAAAGTGTGCGAGGGCCTGATCGCGCAGCGCCGCCTCGAGGGAGTAGCTGTCCTGCGCACGGGCCAGATCAGCGAGCACCATGGCGTCGCGCATGGCGCCCAGCTGATCCTGGGCGCGCGTGGCGAGATCAAACCACGCACCGAGGGCGGGGCGGGACCTGGCGAACGGTGCCAGCAGGGCCCGCTGCCGCTTGAGGCGAATGCGCAGCGCGTGCAGCACCTCCTGGTCCTGCACGTCGGTACCGCGCGCGAGTTCCCGCCGCAGACGCTGCGCCGACTGCTGAAGGCGCAGCGCGAGGTGCCAGGCAAAGCGCGGTCCTGCCGTGTCACGCCCCACGACCTTCCGGACCTTGTACGACAGCAGTCGGCGGCGCAGCGCGTCCGCGTGCGGGTCGAACAGGCGGGCAAAGGCACGATCCACTTTGCGCGCCGTCGGACGCGGCGCGCCGGCCAGCCAGGCGATCAGTTGCTGGGCCTCCTCGCGTGCCGGCCCGCTCAGTACCTCGCGATTGGCCTCCAGCCATTCGCACTGCACATCCGCGTCACGTGCCGCGTTGGTGGCGCGGCCCAGGCGACGCAGATCACGCAGCACCCGACGGCCCGCCACGCCCTCGAGCACCCGGGCATTCTCGCGCAGGGTGGCCCGCAGGCGGCGCAGCGCCACACGGGCCTTGTGCAGCAGGGCTGCCCGTTCCTCGGCGGCCCGATCGGCTGCGCCATCCGCAGGGCCGGATTCGTGGGCCACGGTGCTCGATTCCTGTTCGAGTGTGTGCCGCCACTGCTCGCGCGCCGTTTGCAGCTGGTGCAACCACCAGAGGGCCAGCACGCGTGCGCCTTCCGGCGCCGGCAGGGTCAGCGCGTCACCCAGCAAGGGCTGCAATGCGCTGGACGGCAGCGGGTCCGCCTCAGTGTGCTTTACCGT
>JACVCT010000186.1 GCA_016741895.1 Gemmatimonadaceae bacterium
CTCGTACACGTAGGTGGAGACTTCACGCATGAGGGTGGGCGAGTAGCACACACCCGATGCCTTGAGTGCCGTCACGAACGCGGGGTCTACCGGCAGGTCCCGCACGCTGTGTGCGATGTAGTCGGCGCCGGCGGCCAGCAGCGCCTTCGCGTCGTCGAGGTAGTAGAGATGCACCGCCACACGCAGCCCACGCGCGTGCGCCGCCTCGATGACCGCCCGGTACACCTCGGGCTTCATTTTGGGGCTGGTGCCGAGGTTGTCGTCGACGCGGATCTTCACGATGTCCACACGCCGGTCGGCCACGGCGGCCACCTGTGTTCGGGCGTCGTCGGGTGACGACGGATTGAGCACGGGGCCTGCCACAAACACTCGCGCGTGCTTTGGTACACCCCGCTGCTGTGCATCGCGCGCAGCAAACACCTCGGCGGTTTCGTCGCCCAGTGAATACACCGTCGTCACGCCATACGCGGCATAGGTGGCCAGGTTGGCCACGCTGGAGGCATGCCCGTGGGCATTGATGAGCCCCGGCACAATGACCTTGCCCTGCAGCGGCACGCGCTGTGCCTCGGCAGGTATGCGCACCGCGGCGGCGGGTCCCGCAGCCAGCACACGCCCGTCACGCACGAGCAGCGTGGCGTTGGCAATGGGCGCGCGTGTGGTGCCATCGATGAGCGTGGCGCCGGTGAACGCACGGGTTGCCGACTGCGCGGCGGCGGTGCTGGCCGCCAGGCACAGCACGCCGGCGGCCCGTGTCAGCAGGCGGGGCATGAATCGGGACATGGGTTCCATGCCGTCGAGTCTAACACCAATGCGGGATTGACGGACCACACATCATGTAACTATATAAAGTACATGAGAAAGGACAGCCGGTTGTCGGGCGTGCTGCACGTGCTGCTGCACATGGCCGAGTTCGAAGGGCCGGTGACGTCGGAAACTCTGGCGCGTGCCATGGACACCAATCCGGTGGTCGTGCGCCGCGTGATGGCGGGTTTGCGAGAACGTGGCTTCGTCCGCTCGGAGAAGGGGCACGGCGGCGGCTGGACGCTCAACCGCGCGCTGGCCGATATCAGTCTGCTCGATGTGTACGAGGCCATTGGCGCGCCCTCGCTGCTGGCTGTAGGCAGTCGCAACGAGTCGCCCAGTTGCCTTGTGGAGCAAGCCGTGAACCAATCGCTGGGTCACGCCTTCGCTGAGGCGGAGGCGCTATTGCTGGCGCACTTTGCCGGCGTGACGCTGGCCAATCTGCACGCCGAATTTCACGCGCGCATGAAGCGACGCGCACCACCCTGCATTGCGGAGCACGCCCATGACTGAACTGAACACAACGCAGGCGACCCAGCACGACGTGGTGGTGGTGGGTGGCGCCTTTGCCGGCCTTTCGGCCGCTACGTATCTGGCGCGAGCGCGGCGCACGGTGTGCGTGGTGGACACGCGCCGACCGCGCAATCGTTTCGCCGCCGCGGCGCACGGGGTGCTGGGCTTCGACGGCACGGCACCGGTGGACATCCTTGCGCGTGCGCGGGCACAGGTGTCTGCCTACCCGTCGGTGCGCTGGCGCGAACGCGAGGCGGTGCGTGTGGAGCCGCAGGGCGATCGGTTTGCCGTGACGCTCGACGATGGTGAGGTGCACGTGGCGCGCAAGGTGGTGCTGGCGTTTGGTCTGCGCGATGAGCTGCCGGACATTCCGGGACTCGCGGAGCGTTGGGGGCACTCGGTGCTGCACTGCCCATACTGTCACGGTTTCGAGTTTGCCGATCGCGAACTCGGCGTGTTGTATCGCACCCCCATGTCAGCACATCAGGCGCGTCTTGTTGCCGAGTGGGGGCCGGTGACGCTGTACCTGAACGGCGCAGAATTGGACGCGGCGTTGCGGGACGAACTCGCAGTGCATGGGGTGCGCGTGGTCCCGGAAACCATCGTGTCGCTGGATGGTCCTGGCACCGGGCTGTCGCATGTGGTGCTCGAAAACGGCGAACGGCGTGTGCTCGAGGCGCTGTATGTGGCGCCCGAGTCCTGTCTGGCCAGTCCCATTGCCGCGCAGCTGGGGGTGGCGCTGGACGAGACACCGCTCGGTCCCATCATTCGCACCGATGCCGGCAAGCAGACCAGTGTGCCGGGCGTGTACGCCGCCGGAGACATTGCACGCGCGCCGCACAGTGTGAGTTGGGCGGTGGCCGATGGCGTGACGGCGGGGACGTCGGTGCATCGGGCCCTGATCGGCATGTGACGGCTGCAGGGCTTCCGACGCGGGGCTTTCGCCGTGGCCTGAGAAGGGAGAGACTTGAGGCCATAGCCGTGACTGCGGCTACGGATTCCTGGTCCTCCTCAACGTCATCTGCACATGGTCCTCAGCAAGGACGAACTCGTCGGCCTCCTCACGCACGAAGTCAACGTGCTGCGTCATCTCATCACCAAGATCGATGGGGACGCGGTGAACTACCGCCCCACCGAGAAGCAGCGCAGCTCGATCGAGCTGGTGCGCTACCTCGTGCTGCAGGGTCCGGTGCTCACGCAGGCCATCAAGGCCGGTGCCTTTGACGGGGCGGCGTGGGGCGCGGCGCAGGCCGAAGTGGATGCGATGGACCTGGCCGGTCTCGATGCCAAGCTCGCGGCGCAGCCGGCGTGGTTTGCCGAGCACGTTGGTGCGATGACGGACGACGAGATGCGTGGCGTGATTCAGCTGTTTGGCCCGCCGGGCCCGCGTGGTCTGCATTTTGTCAGTCTGGTGCTGGCCAACTACGCAGCCTACCGCACGCAGCTCTTCTGCTACCTCAAGCTCTGCGGTCGCACGGAGCTCACCACGTCCAATCTGTGGCGTGGCATGGACGCTCCGGCCAAGGCCTGATTCTGAGGGTTGGGTAAACAGCTCACGCCGTGGCGCGGAGAAGAAGAGGGCGCAGAGCAAATAGCTTGTTGTGCTCTGCGTTCTCCAAATCTCTGCGCCTCGGCGTGAGCTGTTCTATCTCAATGTCCGACTACTTCACATGCTGACGAAAGAAAGCCAGCGTGCGATCCCATGACAGCTTGGCCGCCGCCGAGTCGTAGCGCGGCGTGGTGTTGTTGTTGAAGCCGTGCTGTGTGCCGGGGTAGAGATGCCGCTCGTAGGTGACACCGGCCGCCTTGAGCGCGGCCTCGAAGTCGGGCCAGCTGGCGTTGATGCGCGGGTCGTTCTCTGCCGACTGGATCATGAGTGGCGCCGTGATCTTGGGCACGTCCGGCAGATTGGGTGACGAGCCATAGTAGGCCACGCCGGCCGAGAGGTCTCGGCCAAGTCGCGTGGCGAGGAAGTTCACCATGCCGCCGCCGTAGCAGAAACCCACCGCACCGATCTTTCCCGTGCATTCGGGACGGGCCTTGAGAAAGGCCGCAGCCGCGACAAAGTCCTCGCGGGTCTTGGTCTGGTCGAGCTTTCCGAAGGCCTCGCGCGCCTTGTCCTCGTCGCCGGGATAGCCACCCAGCGGAAAGAGCGCGTCCGGCGCGAAGGCCACAAAACCGTCCACCGCCAGCCGACGCGTGATGTCCTCAATGTGCGGATTGAGTCCGCGATTCTCGTGGATGACGAGAATGCCCGCTGCCTTGCCTGACGTGTTTGGCTTGGCGAGATATCCGCGCATCGTGCCCGAGCCGCTGGGCGACGCGTACTCCAGGTAGCTCTGCTCGATGCGTGTGTCTTCATGCGCAATGGTCTGCGCCTCGAGGAACTTGGGGCTCAACTGCTCGAGCAGCATGGCAGCCGTCACCCCTCCCACCGCATACTTGGCGGCCTTGTCGAGGAAGGTGCGTCGGTCGATGCCTCCATGCACGTAGGCGTCGAACAGAATGAGCAGATCCTGATCGAAATCGTGCGCGGTCTTCTGTGTCATGGTCGGAGGTGGGGCGTCCGGTGGGAAGGTGACGGCCACGTGTGCCGCAGGCCGGGCGGGGCGTTCCGGAAGCTAGTGAAAAATCGGTACGTCAGCCGGAGTTGGTGATCTGCGTCTCAGAAACCGACCGCCGACCGATGGGAGAATGAACGAAGGTTTGCCGGCTCAGCTCTTGCCAAGGTTCTGGAAGGGGGCAGATTTCGCACAATTGGATCTGGAATAGGTCTCCCGGTCCAAGTGGGCTTCAGCTGGGGGCATCATGGCACGTCGCTGGCTGTCATTGGACATCAAATTTCCGGGCTTGATGACTGGGATCGCGCTGCTGGTTGGCGTCATCTTCATGTGGTCGGCGCGCGGAGAATTCGCCGGCATTCTGCGTGAAGCCAGTGGCACACGGCTGGCCTCCAGTGGGACCATGCTGGCCAATGCCGTGCAGGCGGGCGTGGTGAGCGCACGAAGCGAGGTGCTGCAGCTGGCCGCTCTCCCCGAGGTTCGATATGCCATCACCGGGCGCGAAGACTCCACACGAGTAGCCCGCGCCATTCGCGCGGGACTTGCTACCCGTGCCGACTCAACCCTTGTACGTGTGCTCGTGGTGGACACGGCGGCGCGTGTGCGTCACGCGCTGCAGCTTGGCGAAGGCGATCTGGCCCCCAGCTGGGCCCTCGAGGCCCTGCGGCGTGGCGAGCTGTCGCCGGTCAATCCCACCTTCAGTCCCCTGCTCAATGCCAATGGGCGCCCGCAGGCCGAATATGTGGCGCCGGTGCACAGTGCGCCGGGTGGTGAGAGCCTGCTTGGCTACATCATCATCACACGGGCCATCCGCGGGCAGGGCGCCGATCAGATTCGCCAGCTGATCGGCAACGGTACCCTGCTGTTTGGACAGATCGACGCGGGGATCTGGACGGATCTCGACTCCGTGGTGGACGGTCCGCCACCCATAGCGCGGGCCGACTCGATTCTGACCTTTGCCGAATCTCCACGCGGGCCGGGCGTGGGCATAGCCACCAGTATTCGCGGCACCCCATGGGTCATCTGGCTGCAAGTGCCGGATTCCACGGTGCTGGCTCCGCTCAACGGATTCCAGCGTCGCATGACGCCAATTCTGCTGGTCGTCGTGGCGGTGGGAGCCGTGCTCGCGTGGTCCATCAGTCGCCGCATCACGGGTCGCATCACGGCATTGACCGCGCGCGTTGACGAGATGTCTGCTGACGCGCGGGGTCACGAACCGGCACCGACATCTCCTCGCCTGTTCGCGCGTGATGGACGCGATGAGGTGGACAGGCTGGAGTCCGCCTTCGTGCTGATGGCCGAGCGCACGCAGCACCAGCAGCAGCTGGAAGCCGAGCTGCAGCAGGCGCAGAAACTCGAAGCGGTGGGTCGACTGGCTGGTGGCATCGCGCACGATTTCAACAACGTGCTCACGGTGGTCGGCAACTTTGCCGAGATCATTCAGCAGGACGTGGCGCCTGACAGCGCCACCTCGCGTGACCTCGATCAGATTCGCCAGGCGACGAACCGTGCCTCGCGTCTCACGCGCCAGTTGCTGGCGTTCAGTCGGCGCCAGATCCTGCAGCCACAGCCACTCGACGTGAATGAGCGGGTGCAGTCGGTCACCGGGCTGCTCGAACGCCTGCTGCCGGCCCACGTGAACATTTCGATGGAGCTCGGCGAGGAACTGTCCGCCGTCATGGCCGATCCGGTGCAGATCGAACAGGTGCTGCTCAACCTCGCGGTGAATGCGTCAGACGCCATGCCGAATGGTGGCCGGCTGACCATCCGCACGCTGATGGCGGACCTGGATGACCTGCCCTCCGATGGAGTGACGACAGCGGCGACCGGTCAGCAAATCGTTTCGCGTCGTCATGTCTGCCTGGTGGTGAAGGATTCGGGGGTCGGCATGGATCGCGACACGTTGCAGCGGGTGTTTGAACCCTTCTTCACCACCAAGCCCATGGGCAAGGGCACCGGACTCGGGCTGGCCTCGGTGCATGGCACGGTGGCGCAGCTGGGTGGCCGGGTGTGGGTGTACAGCGAGCCGGGCAAGGGCACCACGTTCAAGGTCTTCCTGCCGCAGGCGGACGAGCGTGTGGTGGGCGCTGACCTGCTGCCTGCTTCGCACGCGCCGGCGCGAGGTTCGGGCACGGTGCTGCTTGTGGAGGATGAACCTGGCACGCGCGAAGTCACGAGGCGTCTGCTCGAACGACACGGCTACGACGTCATCGAAGCCAACACGGCCGACGCGGCCCTCGATCTCCTCGCGTCGCAGCGGCAGCAGATGTGCGCCGTGCTCACCGACGTCATGATGCCCGGCATGAACGGGATGGCGTTTGCGCGTCACGTGTGGGAGCGTTGGCCGGAGCTGCCCGTGGTCCTGATGTCGGGATACTCCGACACGGAGGTGTTGGACGAGGCCGATGCGCCGCATGTGCACTTCCTCGAGAAGCCATTCACGTCTGCCACGCTGCTGCAGGCACTGGCGGATGCCCGATCGGGGATTGAGCCGCTCCGCCCCTGAGTCGGGCACCGTTAGATTGTGGGGATGTCCCCGGAATCACCCATCTCCGACTTCATCGACGAGTTTCGCCGCGCCACGGCGCTGCTCGAACGCGTCATCGCCGATCGCACCCTGCTCATGCAGGTGGACGGCCGGGAGCGTCAGCGCTTTGTGGATGCCGTGGCCACGGTGTTCCAGCCCGATGTGCGTGCGCGTCGCGCCATGGTCAAGGCCACTTCCCGGCAGCGCAAGCTCGACGCCGCGCAGCGCGATGACGCCGTGCTGCAGCAGACCGGCATTCGCGAGCTGCGCCGCAAGCCGGTGTTCACCACGCCCAACGTGTATTTGCTGGGCGATCCGTCCAGCGGCACGTCGACGGTCGTGACGAGTGGTGACGAGCAGGCGGATGGCACTGCCGCACGGGATGCAGTTGCGGATGTCGCGGTGGACGTGCGTGGCGAGGCCGTGGTGCCCCAGCACTGCTACATCTGCAAGCAGAAGTTCACCACGGTGCACCACTTCTACGATCAGATGTGTCTCACCTGCGCCGAGTTCAACTTCCGCAAGCGCACCGAGCTCACCGATCTGCGCGGACGGACGGCGCTCCTGACCGGTGGGCGCGTGAAGATCGGCTACCAGGCGGGACTCAAGCTGCTGCGCTGTGGCGCGCGGCTCCTGGTGACCACGCGTTTCCCGCGGGACTCGGCGCAGCGCTACGCCGCCGAACCGGACTTCGCCGAGTGGAAGGACCGGCTGGAGATCTTCGGGCTCGACTTGCGGCATACGCCGAGCGTGGAAGCGTTCTGCCGGCATCTGCTGGAGACCGAGCCCCGTCTCGACTTCATCATCAACAACGCCTGTCAGACCGTACGGCGTCCGCCGGCCTTCTACGCGCACATGATGGACGGCGAGCGCGCGGCGGGTGCCAGACTGGTACCGGAGGCGCGGCGACTGGTGGAGCGTTACGAGGATCTCCGGTCCTCCGGCGGCATGCTGGCGCTGCCGGGAGCCACGGCGCCGCTGACTGCGGCCGATGCGCCCGAACTCACCGCTGCGGCGCTGGAGCAGGTGGGGCTGACCCACGCGGCCTCGCTTTCTCAGGTCGCGCTGCTGCCCGAGGATCTCGACGGCGGACAGCACTTGTTCCCCGAGGGTAAACTGGATCAGGATCTGCAGCAGGTGGATCTGCGCTCGCGCAACTCCTGGCGACTGCTGCTGGACGAGGTGTCGAGCGTGGAACTGCTGGAAGTGCAGCTGGTGAACGCCACGGCGCCGTTCATCATCAACGCGCGGCTCAAGGCTCTCATGACCCGCACGTCCGAACGCGACAAGCACATCGTGAACGTGTCGGCCATGGAAGGGCAGTTCTATCGCAACAACAAGACCACGCGGCACCCGCACACCAACATGGCCAAGGCCGCGCTCAACATGATGACGCGCACCTCAGCGGCCGATTACCAGCAGGCTGGCATCCACATGAACAGTGTGGACACCGGCTGGGTGACGGACGAGGATGTGGCCGAGCTGGCCGCGCGCAAGGTGGCCAACCACCGCTTCCATCCACCGCTCGACATCGTGGATGGTGCGGCCCGCATCGTGGATCCGATCATCACGGGGGTGGCGACGGGCCAGCATGTGTGGGGGCAGTTCCTCAAGGACTACGCGCCGACGGATTGGTGATGGGTTTGGTGGCTACGTCCGTCGAACAGAAGGTGTGAGGATTGGAGCAGCTGTCTTGAAAATCAAGCGAGCTGCGGGGCGGCCATGTGGTGGGAGGCATCCCACGGCATGGCCGTTCGGACGATTTGGTTGAGGATGGTGAGGAGTTTGTGCATGCAGGCGACGAGGGCGACCTTCTTGGGTTTGCCGTTGGCGAGGAGCCGCAGGTAGAAGGCCTTGATCCGCGCGTTGTAGCGCACCGCGACCAGCGCGCCCATGTAGAGCTTGGCGCGGACCGCCGCGCGGCCGCCGGCAATGCGGCGCGTGCCGCGGTACCGGCCCGAGTCGCGATTGAAGGGCGCGACGCCGACGAGCTTGCCGATCTGCTGGCGCGTCAGGTGCCCCAGTTCGGGCAGCCACCCGAGCAGAGCCTGCGCGATCATCGGGCCGACGCCCGGCACAC
>JACVCT010000187.1:0-3290 GCA_016741895.1 Gemmatimonadaceae bacterium
GCTGACCCTGCTGACCCTGCTGGCCTTGCTGCTGCTGACCCTGCTGACCCTGCTGGCCTTGCTGCTGCTGACCCTGCTGGCCTTGCTGCTGCTGGCCCTGCTGGCCTTGCTGACCCTGCTGCTGCTGACCCTGCTGCTGCTGCTGCGCCTGCTGCTGTCGCGCCGCCTCTCGCGCCGCCTGCGACATGGCATCCGCCGCTTGCTTGGCGAGCGGCTGCGCCTCGCGCGTCTTTTCCGCACCCGAGCGCGCCCCCGCCTCTTCAAGACGCTTGGCGAGATTCTGCACCTCACGCTCGATGTCGCGCGAACGCTCGGCCAGTGAGCGCGGATCGCTGCTGCTGCGCTGCTCGGCACCGTCCTTGGCCTCGCCGGGCTTGCCGTTGGCATCGCGGCGCTGCGCGCCCTCCATGCGATCGGCCATTTGACGCTGCTCCTTGGACAGATCGCGCGCATCATCGCGCAGCGTCTGCATGGCGCCTTCGAGCGCCGCGCGCTTGAGCATTTCAGCGCTGCGCTCGAGCTGCTCGCGCATCTGCTTCTGCTGCTCTGCCAGTTGCTGCATGGACTGCTGCGCCTGCGTGCCGCTCAACCGGTCCGCATTGCGATTGAGCTCCTCGAGCTGCTTCTGCATCTCGGGCGTCATCGCGTCCCGCAGCATCTTCTGGATGTCGCGCATGCGCGAGGCCAGCGTGGTATCGAGCGCATTGGCGTTGCGCAGCCGCGACTCGAGCTCCTGGGCACTCTGCCGCAGGGAGTCCACGCGCGCGCCCAACTGCTGCTGCTCACGCGCCATCTGCTTGGCCTTCTCGGCAGCGCTGAACGACATCGACTGCGACTTGTTGCCTTCGCTCTTGGCTCCGGCCGATGGATTCTGTTCGGCGGCGCTGCCCTGCAACTCGCGGCTGCGTGAGGCGTCGCTGGTGTTCTGCTGCAATCGGCGTTCCTGCTGCGCCAGCTGCGCCGCGCGCTGCGCCAGCGAATCGGCCAGGGCGCGTGCCATCGACCGCTGCTCGGCCAGGGTGGGCATGCGCAGAATGATCTCGGCGCTCACCGACTCCTGCGCCCAGGGCGAGTCGTCGGTGGCCACCGCCGTCACGTGCAGCTTGTCGCCCGGCTCCAGCTGACGCCCATCGAGAGTGAGCGTGGCGCCGCCCTCGAACACCGGCGAGCCCGGTGCGGCCACGTCGATGCGCTCGCGCTGCACCGGCCCTGCAACAGGCGCCGCGGCGCCCGAGCGTTCACGCCACACCACCAGATGCACACGCGCGACGCCGTGATCATCACTGGCGTCAACCAGCACAGCCACCTGCCCCGTTGGACCGATGGCCGTATCGGTCATGGGCGCCACGATTTCAACGGCCGGCTTCTGGTCGGGAATGACCGTGAACGGCAGCGCATCCGGAAGTTCCGGCGCCAGCACGGCACCATCGGCCCGCGGCGTCGCTTCAGCCAGCCACTGCCAGGTGCCATCGCGATCAATGGGCAGCAGGGCCTCTGCCGGCTGTCCCGTGCCCACGGCGTCACCCGCCAGTTGCATGGCCACAGTGTCCGTGCCATTCACGAGACGGGCGTCGCGTGCGCCGGCGTGCAGCATCACCCGCACACGGACGCGTGTACCACGCGGCACACGCAGCGGTGGCACCGGTTCCAGCGATTCATCGCTGCGGCCGAGATACGCCGGATACAACGCGCGCAATGACACGTCGCCAATCCAGCCGCGATCTTCGATGACGAGCGCGGCCTGCAGTTCCGGCGCACGCCCATCGTTCACGCGTACCGCGGTGGGCGCGCGCACGGGACCGAGCGGCAGCTGCACACGCCCGTCTTCAGTCACCTGAAGAGTGGTGTCACGCCAGGCCTCGCCTTCGGCGCGCCAGGCGATCCGCACCGTTTCACGCGACGGGGCCAGCACACGCACAGTCACCGGCATGCCGCGCGGCACACGCGTCGGCAATCTGTCAAACGTCATCGCGGGCAGCAGCGTGCCGCGCCACGCGGCCAATGGCCGGCGCATGACGGAGAGTCCATCGGGCACCGTGCGCGCCGCTGTGGCCACGGCCGCCACGCCGAGCGCGGCCGCACAACCTGCCAGCGTAACGCCGCGGAGCACACGACGTGTGGCCTGCGGCACCAGAGGGCCGACACTCAACTGCCGCGCCACATCTGCCGCGGCGCGAGCACCCAGCACGCCCTGCTCCGCCACTTCCAGCGCACCACGCAGGGCGCCGGCCCTGAGCGACTGTTCCGTTTCGATGGCACCGGCCAGGCCCGCACGCGAGAGCAGCGCGGCGTGGCGCGCGCGCCACCAGCGCACCGCGCCCCACGCGCCGCCAAGACCAAGTGCCCACATCACAAACGGCAGCGGACGCGGCGCCCGCATCCAGCGCCCATCAGCCAACAGCAGCGCCCCAACGGCGATGGCCACTGTGAGCACGGCCAGCACCAGCAGCACGGATCCCGCGTGCACGCGGGCCTGCAGCCCGCCCTGCTCGCTGGTCAGTCGGGCATCAAGGGACCGCTCTGAAGCGGGAGCGCTTCGCAGTGCCGGCGCGGTCATGGCGTCACCCGCGATGTGGCCGCGTAGGTGAAGAGATTGATGCCGAGCCGCAACGCGGCCTCATGCAGCGCGGGAGGATCCGGATATGTCCCCACGTCTTCCCATCCGTTGCCGAGGTCGGCCGAGTAGGTGTAGTACACCGCGAGACGATTGCCGATGAAGATGCCATAGCCCTTGGCCGGCTTGCCGTCGTGCTCATGAATCTTGGGCACACCACCGGGCAGGTCGTACACGAGGTGGTAAATGGGGTGCGACGTGGGCACCTCAACCAGCGGGCGATCGGGAAAGACCCGCGCCATCTCGCGGCGGAAACTTTCGTCGAGCCCATAGTTGTCGTCGGCATGCAGAAATCCGCCGCGCGTGAGATACTCGCGCAGGCGCTGCACCTCGCGCTCACTCAGCTTGATCTCCCCATGTCCCGTGACGTGAAGGAACGGGAAGTCGAAGAGCGCCGAGTCGGTGAGCCGCACCTTGGCCTCGGTGCGCTCGATGGGCAGCGACGTGCGTTCCGCGATCGCGCGAATGAGGTTGGGCAGACTGGAGGGATTGGCGTACCAGTCTCCGCCGCCATCGTATTGCAGCCGCGCGATGGCCAGTCGTCCGGGACCCGCGGCCGACTCGCCGCGATGCGGCGCACCAGCAGCCATGACCACGGCCAGCGGCCCCAGCATGCCCACCGACAACAGGATCCTTCGAAGCAGCTGCGGTGGGCGTGGCATGGCGGGGCGACTCA
>JACVCT010000187.1:3300-8455 GCA_016741895.1 Gemmatimonadaceae bacterium
GTGTCGTGGGCGAGGCGGTAGGCGAGATTGCGGCTGGCGCAGTGTTCGTCCACCAGCATGCGGACAATGTCACGCGGACGGAAGCCTTGGGCGCGCAGATCCGCCGCGATGGCGTGCAGACCGTCCTCCGAGGGCGCCTCAGCCACGGCGCCTGCGAGCACGAGCACGATTTCCCCTCGCGGAGGGGTTGTGTCGTAATACGCAGCCAACTCGGCGAGCGTTCCGCGCCGGATCTCCTCGAAGTGTTTGGTGAGCTCCCGCGCCACGGCCGCCTGGCGAGTCGTCCCGCATATGGTCGTCAGGTCCCGCAGCGTGTCCACCAACCGGTTGGGTGATTCGAAGAGCACCACCGCATGGGACGAGCGCGCGGCCAGGGCCAACTGCTCTTCGCGCTCCTTGCCCTTGCGGGCCGGAAACCCCAGCACAGTGAACGGGTGTGGGGTGAGTCCGGAGGCCACCAACGCCGCGAGGGTGGCGGAGGCGCCGGGTACGGGTACGACACGATGGCCGGCGCTGAGGGTTGCCTCGACGAGTCGGGCGCCGGGATCGGACACGAGCGGGGTGCCGGCATCGCTGATGAGGGCCACCGCCTCGCCCGCCGCCAGCCGCGCCAGCACGCGCGGCAGCACGCTGGCCTCATTGTGCTCATGCAGCGCCACGGTGGGCGTGTGAATGCCAAAACGGTCGAGCAGCGGCCGACTGTGCCGCGTGTCTTCGCAGCAGATCACGGCCACCTGCTGCAGCACGGCCAGCGCACGCAGGGTCATGTCTCCCAGGTGGCCGATCGGGGTGCTGACAACGTGCAAGGCCCCAGGCGTTGCCGCCTGGGGCCATTCCCTCGCCGCCGCGTGTGCCAGCGACTCGAACGACGAGGCCGACTCGATCAGGCGTGCTCCTTGAACTTCGCTTCAAGGGCGGGACGCGGCACCGCACCCACCACCTGATCGACCAGCTTGCCGTCCTTGAAGAACAGGATGGTCGGGATGGAGCGCACATTGAAGCGCGCCGCCGTACGCTGGTTGTTGTCCACGTCGAGCTTGGCGACCTTGACCTTGCCCTGGTAGTCCACCGCGAGCTGCTCGACGATGGGCGCGATCATGCGGCAGGGTGCGCACCAGGTGGCCCAGAAGTCCACCACGGCGAGTCCCTGATGCTGTTCGATCTCGTTCGCGAACGTATCGTCCTTCACTTCGACTGCGTTGGCCATCGTCTGCTCCGTTGAGGCGCGGTTGCGGCTGCAGGCCACGCGCCCCGGGTGCGGGATTAGAATTCGGATGTTGTCACCGACGTCCTCAACTAGACCGCCATGACTCAATCCGTTCGCCGCGGCACGCGCATCGCCCATATCGGGATTGCCGTTCGCGCCATCGACAAGCTGCTGCCGTTCATGCGAGATGTGCTGGAGATGCCCGAAGTGCCCCTCGGAGACTCCGACGGCGCGACCATCGTGGGTCTGGCCTCCGGCGAATCCCTCGTGGAACTGCTGCAGGCCAACGCCGACGACACGCCGATCGGCAAGTTCGTCGCCAAGCGCGGGCCCGGCATCCATCACGTGTGTTTTGCGGTGGACGACCTCGACGGCATGCTGCAGCGCTGTCGGGATGCGGGCCTCCGACTCATCGACGAAACGCCCCGCCTTGGCGCCGAGGGGAAACGCATCGCGTTTCTCCACCCGAGCAGCACCGGCGGGGTGCTCGTCGAACTGTCCGAATACTAGTCGGGCGGGATCCGGGCGGGAGTCCGGGGGGCAGCCTGGCTGTCCCCGGCCCCGCGGTCCACCACCTGACAGGACTGCGCGTCAGCTCGGCAGAGGCTCAGGTGCAGAAATCCCGCAGCTTGGAAACATCCACGTCCTGCACCAGCCACTTGCCGCCCGGGCCGGTCACCGTGGTAAAGGTCGTGCGGGCGCTGATCTTGCCCTTGGTCAATTCCACCAGGTATTCCTGCAGACCACCGGCAATGAGGCGCGGACGGTCCTCGGCGTAGGCGAACTTGTCGTGCTGCATGAGGCACTGCATGACGATGAGGCGCTTTTCCAGCTCGTCGCGCTTGAGCTGGTCACGCGCGAGGCCCTTGCTGTTGCCCCAATAGGCCGACATCCCCTGCAGATCCTGGGTGTTGACGGCCTTGAGGAAGGCATCGATGGCCGCCCGGCCGTTGGCCGCGCCGACATCTGCCGGCATGCTGCCGGCACTGGGCACCGCAGCGCCGGGAAGCGACGTTTCGGAGGATACCATCTGGCGGGCGCAGCCCCCCAGCGTCAGGGACGCCCCCAGGAGCGCTACCAATCCGAAGATGCGGACCGGGCGGGCTGGTTGCGGCGTCGGTGTCGGGATACGGTGTTCCACCTGCGTCTCCTTCCTTCGTCGTGAATCGGTGGGGGACATGGTCCTGCCGCTGGTCCGCCACGAAATTGATAAGCTAGTACCCCAGGGGCGTCGCCGTGGTCGCCCCGCACCCTCTTGCCGGACATCCGCCTGTGACGTCGCTCCGCTATCAGCGCCTGTATGTCAACATTGATCACGTTGCCACGGTCCGACAGGCCCGACGGGGACGTGAACCCGACCCCGTGGCCGCCGCCGTGCTGTGTGAACAGGCCGGGGCCGATGGCATCACGGCGCACCTCCGTGAAGATCGTCGGCACATCCAGGACGACGACATTCATCGGCTGGCCGCCGCGGTCACCACGGTGCTGAACCTCGAGTGTGCCATAACCGACGACATGCTCCGCCTCGCCGAAACACTTCGGCCCGCGCAGGTGACGCTGGTACCTGAGCGCCGCGAGGAAGTCACCACCGAGGGCGGCCTCGACGTGCTTTCCCACGAAGCGGCCGTGCGTGCAGCGGTTGCCCGGCTCAAGGCCGTGGGAATCCGCACCAGCCTGTTCATCGATCCCGACGAGGAGGCCGTGCGCTGCTCGCAGGCCGTGGGCGCCGACGCCATTGAGCTCCATACCGGCACCTATTCGCACCATCCGCGCGAACTCGTGCCCCTCATGGCCCTGCGCACGGCATCCACCCTGGGCAGCACCCTGGGCCTCGCGGTCCATGCCGGCCATGGCCTGTCGGTACACAATGTGGGACCGGTGGCCGCGATTCCCGAGATCGAGGAGCTCAATATCGGGCACGCCATCGTGGGACGCAGCATCTTTGTGGGACTCGAACGGGCGGTGCGGGAAATCCGCAACGCGATGGACGAAGCCCGCGCGGCCGACCGTTTCTGAGCCGACCGTTTCTGAGCCGACTGTATCTGACCTGACTGCCCCCACGCCATGACTGCCCCGCACGCCCTGATCGAGTTCTTCCAGAAGGAGGCGGCCGAGTATCTCGACCGGCTCGAACAGTTGCTGGCCACGGGAGAAACCCAGGGGCCGGATGCGGCAGCCTTTCTGTCCAGTGCCCGCGCCCTGCGTGGCAGTGCCAGCATGACGCGGCTGGATGGTCTGGCGGATTTTGCGTCCACCGTCGAGCGCATTGCCGCCGGCTGGCGCGACCGTGAACTGCGCTGGGATCAGCGCCTGCACTTTGCGGTGCGCGGGGCATTGGCCGAGCTGCGCTCGCTGGTGGAACGCGCCGGTGCGTGGAGCGAGGGCGAAACACGCCGCAGTCGCACGCAGTCGGTAGCCCTCGCGGCCGTGGCCGCCGGCTATCTCGCCCTCGCGGTACCAACGGACTCGCCCACCATGCCCATCGTGCCCATCGCCCGCTTCTTCCCGGACGATGGGCTGCCCAACATTGTGCAGCGTAACGCATCGCCACCCATCACCTTGGCGCAGCGCTTCCGACAGGACATCGCCGGCGCTGCCGACGGCGTGGCCCGTGAATCGGCCGCACTGGCCACCACACCCGCCGGGCCGGCGCAACTGGCCGTGTTCGATGGACTGAGGCGTGCCTTGCTGGGGCTGGCGGATGTCGCAGAGAGCTACGGAGCCAGCAGCATCACCACTCTGGCCACGCGCATGGCGCGCGCACCGCTGGCCACCGCCAGTGAGCGCGCCGGGGTGCAGGGCTTCGCGCGCCTGCTGATGGACCGTGAACTCAGCGATGTGCAACTCGCGCAGCAGGTCAAGCAGGCAGGCCTGACCTGGGCCGGTGCCTCAACACCCGAGCCAGCAATTGTGCCCATTGAGTCCCTGCTCTATCGCGGTCACTCGGCCGTGACGCGCGCGCGGGAAGTGCGCGATCATCTCAACGTGCATCGTCAGCGCGGCACGCTGGGCGAGCCCGAGGCACAGGAGCTCTTTGCCGAGCTGAGTGACCTGCTGGATCTCGCGGTCACGACGTAAGTGCACACCACGTGAGTGATCACATCCAGCCCCGTGAAGCGGGGCGCGTGACCGAAGCAGCGCACGCCAAGGTCAACGTCATCCTGCACATACTGGCGCGCGAAGCCGGCGGCTATCACGGCATCGAGACGCTGTTTCAACGGCTCGCGCTGCACGACGATGTCACCGTGTCGGTGCACAATGGCGATCGCACGCTGCACTGCGAAGGCCCGAGCATGCCCGCCAGTGGCCTTGGCCCCACAGAGAGCAATCTCGCGTGGCGAGCTGCTGTGCAGTACTGCGACACGGCGGCGTGGCCCACGGGCTTTGACATTGCGGTGCACAAGCGCATTCCGGTGGGCGGCGGTCTCGGTGGTGGCAGCGCAGACGCTGCCGCGGTGCTGCGTGCACTCAATCGGCTGAACCCCGCGCCACTCAGCGAAACCCGTCTGCTCGAATTGGCTGGTCGGCTTGGCGCCGACGTGGCCTTCCTGTGCACCGGCGCCTCGCGTGCCTGGGCCTGGGGCCGCGGCGACCGCCTGCTCACCTTGCCGGCGCTTCCGGAAATGGCCGTAACCCTCCTGGCCTTTCGCGAGGGCGTGAACACTGCAGCGGCGTATGGAGCGGTAGCAGCGGCGCGCAACACGCAGAGCACGCGCATTGAGGCCAAGGCGCGCGACCTGAGCGCACTCATGTCGTGGGAGCACATTGCAGGCGCGGCGCACAACGATTTTGAGCCCGTGGTGACGGGCATGCACGTCGGTGTATTACAGGCTCTGCCCGCCGTCATGCACGCCGCCGCGCAACTGCGCGCGGCCGGTCACCTGGCCATCGGCCTGATGAGCGGCAGCGGCGCGACCTGCTTTGTGCTGCATCCGAACAGCACAGCAC
>JACVCT010000005.1 GCA_016741895.1 Gemmatimonadaceae bacterium
GACGGTGACCATGCGGTATGTGGAGCCTGCATTGGACACGCTGCCGTGGATTCAGCAGAACAGGCGGATCTTCTTTCTGGGCAGCTGGCTGGCTGCGGTGATGGGCAGTCAGCGCTCGCCCGAGGCGCTGCGTGTGGTGGACGCGTGGCTGGCGGCGCAGCCCGGTTTGGCGCCGGACCTTCGGCAAAAGCTGTTGCAGGCGCGGGACGAGCTGGAACGCACGGTCCGAATACTTGGCAGCGAGTGGAATATCTCAACAGCGAGATGAATACGCGCTCGACGGTGCGTCGCGTCCCGTCGAACGGACCGGGCCGCAAGAATGGTGCGTGTGCCAGCGAACGTCACGGCGCGAATGCGACTGGTCACCGCAAATCGCACGCGGACCGGTTCATTCTCTTCCTGTCACGTTAAAACCGCGCGCGTCCCTCTGGCACAGGGACAAACAGTGCATATGTTGGGTGCCATCGCTTCGGATGTACCGCGCGCGTCACGTTCCGGTGACGCGTCCCGCCTTTGCGGTATTGCCGTCCGATCGGTATTGCTGCCCCGCGTCGCGTCGACCGGATGCAGTCCCCCCCAAATACCCATCATCGGAGAATCCATGGGTAGGTTCCTCAGAGTCGCGACTGTGCTGGCTGCCGTCGCCTTGCTGCCGTTCCGTGCGGACGCGCAGACCCGTGACATCACGGGCAAGGTGACGATGGTCGGCACTGGTCAACCAATCGCAGATGTCACGGTCAGTGTGGTCGGCACCCAGCTGGGTGTGCGCACCAATGAGCGAGGCGAGTATCGCCTGCGGGTGCCGGCGGGCGAGGTGTCCATTCTGGCCCGCCAGCTCGGGTACAAGCGCGCCACGGTGCGCCTTGGCCCCAACGAGAGCGTGGCCAACTTCGAGCTGGAAAAGGACGTGCTGCAGCTGGAAGGCGTGACCGTGACGGGTCAGGCGACGACGGTGGACCGCCGCGTGGCGGCCACGGCCGTGGCGAGTGTCAATGCCGCCGAGCTCAACCGTGTGCCGGCGCGTTCGGTGGAAGGCAACCTGGCCGGCAAGGTGGCCGGTGCGCGCATCTTCGACAACAGCGGCGCGCCGGGCGGTGGTGCGCAGGTGCAGATCCGCGGTGCCACGTCGGTGCTGGGTCAGGGTGACCCGCTCTATGTGGTGGACGGCGTCATCATTTCCAACGCCGGTGTGTCGTCGGGTGCTTCGGCCATCACGCGCGCGAGCGGCACGATGGGCTCCAGTCAGGACCAGGTGGTGAATCGTCTGGCCGACCTCAACCCGAACGACATCGAGAGCATTGAGGTGCTCAAGTCGGCGGCGGCGACGGCCATCTATGGTTCGCGCGCCACGAACGGCGTGGTGGTGATCACGACCAAGAAGGGTTCGGCGGGCCAGACGCGCTGGAACATCACGCAGCGTGTGGGCACACAGCAGCTCATGCGGCCGCTGGGCCATCGCCAGTACGCCACGCTGGACGACGTGCTGCCTTTTGTTGGCGGCCCGGTGGGTGAGGCGGCGGCACGCGCGGCCTGCAACCCGAACT
The DNA here is from genome assembly GCA_016741895.1 of Gemmatimonadaceae bacterium. Lineage (GTDB taxonomy): Bacteria > Gemmatimonadota > Gemmatimonadetes > Gemmatimonadales > Gemmatimonadaceae > Gemmatimonas. The sequence goes on from JACVCT010000005.1 coordinate 1,545, forward strand.
GCACGAACTACGATTGGGAAGGCGACCTCTACGGCCGAACCGACCCGTCGTACGAAACGCTGCTGTCGGCCTCGGGCGGTGCGGGCAACACGCGCTACTTCGCGTCCATCAACGACCGCCAGGAGTCGGGCATCCAGATCAACACGGGCGCCCGCCGCACGGGTGGCCGCATCAATCTGGACCAGACGCTGACCAGCAAGCTGACGGCCAGCATGGGCATCGACGTGACGCGCAACTTCCTGCAGCGCGGTATCGGCAACAACAACAATGCCGGTGTGAGCCCCACGTACACCTTCGGCTATACGCCGGCCATCGTGGACCTCAACACCAAGCTGGAGAACGGCCGTTATCCGCTGATGCCGTTTGACGGTGGTGGGTCGGGCACGGCCAACCCGTTCGAAGTGCTGCGCGCCATCGAGAGCAACGAAACGGTGTTCCGTCAGGCGGGCAACCTGCGCCTCAACTATGCGGCCGTGAGCACGGCCCGTCACAGCGTGCAGGTGTCCACGCTGTTCGGTTTCGACCGCTTCCAGCAGGAGGGCGTGCAGTACTCGCCCAACTATCTGCAGTTCGAGCCCGCCGACGGCTTCCTGGGCACGGCCGGTCAGAACAATGTGTCGAGCCTGCAGACCAACAACGGCGTGAACGCCGTGTGGACCTGGACGCCGGCCACGAGCTGGGTGACCTCGTTTACCACCTCTGTGGGTGGCACCTACGAGCGCCAGAAGCAGGAGATCTACCGCATTCGCGGCCGTGGTCTGTTGCCCACGCGCAAGACAGCGGCCGGCGCGGCCGACATTGCCACGGAAGACACACGCACCGAGTTCCGCGACCAGTCGTACTACCTGAACGAGCAGGTGCTGCTGTTCGACGAGCGCCTGGCCCTCAACGCCGGCTTCCGCGCCGACCGTTCGAGCGCGAATGGTGACCGCGAAAAGTACTACATGTTCCCGAAGTACTCGGGCTCCTACCGCTTCGTGAAGCCGATCACGGACAAGATCGATGAGATCAAGCTGCGCGGCGCCTGGGGTCAGTCGGGCAACCGTCCGCGCTGGGCCGACCGCGATGTGTTGTATGCTGACGGCGGCATCATCGCCGGTCAGGGCTCGCTGGTGTCGGCCGGTCTGTTGGGCAACCCGAACATCCGCCCGGAAGTCATGAACGAGCTCGAGTTCGGTGCCGACGCGGCCTTCCTGAACTCACGCCTGGCCTTCGAGTTCACGCGCTACCAGCGCAAGATCACCGACCTGCTGCTCACCTTCCCGCTGCCGCCTTCGTCGGGTCTGGGCAACCAGATCATCAACGGTGGTCAGCTGTCGGTGCTGGGCACGGAAGCGGTGCTGTCCTTCGTGCCAGTCAAGAGCAACAAGTTCGAGTGGGCCAGCCGCATCATCTACAACTCGAACATCCAGTACACGAACGACATCCCGGTTCCGGCCTTCCCGGTGCCCGGCTCGTTCGGCGCGGCCTACGGCCGCAACCGTATCACGGCCAATACGCGCTCATCGTACATCTGGTCGAATGCGCCGCTTGGCGCCAACGGTGCCGTGCGTGACACCATCACCTACGACTCCAACCCCATCCACACGACCACGTGGAACAACGACTTCACGATCGGTCGCTTCACGGTGTCGGCCCTGCTCGACTGGCGCGCGGGTGGCGCGGTGTCGAACATGACCAACAATCTGTGGGATGAAGGTGGCCAGTCGCGGGACTACGATGACGCGGCCCCGGCCAACATCATCCCCGCCAGCGGCAACCAGCCGGCATCGGCCGCCTGCGGCAACCGCACGCTGGGTGACTGCCGCTACTTCACGTTCAACGGCGGCGACACGCGCGTGTACATGCAGAACGGCTCGTACGTGAAGCTGCGTGAAATCACGGTGAACTACCAGGCGCCGGATTCGTGGGCGCAGAAGCTGCCGGGCGCCAAGTCCCTGCGCTTCAACCTCAGCGGCCGCAACCTGGCCCTCTGGTCGGACTACTGGGGCTACGACCCCGAGTTCAACAACTTCGGCAACACGAACTTCAACCGGTTCATCGACCTGGCGCCGTTCCCGCCCAGCCGCCAGTTCTTCTTCACGGTCGACGTGGGGTTCTAAGACATGACGACCAACCAACTTTCGGGCGCCTCGCGCATGAGTTCAGCTACGCTGCGCACTGTGGGTGCGCTGTCCCTCGCGTCCCTTTCGCTGGCGGCCTGCAGCAAGGACACGCTCAACGTCACCAACCCCAACACGCCCTCGGTGGCGGGCGCCAGCGGCGACCCGCAGGCCTTGCAGCTGCTGGCCACGGGACTATTGCGGCAGAATCGCAACGGGCGCGGCGGCTTCATCACCGAGACGGGCCGTTTCGGGCGTGAGGCCTACGTGTACACGCCGCAGGAAGGGCGCAACACATCGGCCTACCTCATCGGAATCTCGGGGCAGAACCGCCTCGACCCGGCGGGCTTTGCGGTGGGCAGCTGGGGTGGCCCCTACGGCAATCTGCGTGACGTGTTCAACTTCAAGAACACGGTCAACTCTTCGTCGCTCACGGCCGAGCAGAAGCGCGCGGCGCTGGGCTTTGCCAAGACCATCGAGGGCATGGAACTGCTCACGGTGATCGCCACGCGCGACACCATTGGTGCCGTGGTGCAGATCAACCAGGATGCCACGCAGCTGGCGCCCTTCGTGAGCCGCGACTCGACGTACCGGTACATCCTGAACACGCTGGACGAAGCGGCGGCTGACCTCGCGGCTGGCGGTTCGGCGTTCCCGTTTGCCCTCAACTCGGGGTTCACGGGCTTCAACACGCCGGCCACTTTCCGTCAGTTCAACCGGGCCATGGCGGCGCGTGCTGCGGCGTACTACGCCACGGCGGGCGGCGGTTCAGCGGCATGGACGCGGGCGCGTCAGGCGCTCGATGCCTCGTTTGTCAACATCAACGCCACCACGGCGGCGCAGTACAACGTGGGCGTGTACCATCCCTATGCCGGTTCGCCGGACGCCCCGAATCCGCTCGCGCAGGCGACGAACACGGATCTGTATGCGCACATGTCCATTGAAACCGACGCGCCGCTCAAGGCCGACGGCAGCAAGGACAACCGCTATGTGTCCAAGATCGGCAGCCGGCCCACGCGCAACGCGCCACAGGGGCTTGGTGTGCCGTCGTCGCTGGGCTTCAATATCTACCCGGCCATCACCACGCCCATCCCGATCATCCGCAACGAGGAGCTCATCCTTCTCCGCGCCGAGATCCTGCTGGCCACGGGTGACAAGGCTGGCGCGATCGCGATGATCAACAACATCCGCGTGAACTCGGGTGGGCTGGCGCCCACGACGCTGACCGCCGCCTCGCCGGATGCGGACATCGTCACGGAAATCCTCGTGCAGAAGCGCTACTCGCTGCTGCTCGAGGGGCACCGCTGGATCGACATGCGGCGCTACGGGCGGCTCAACCAGCTGCCGCGTGACATCACGACGGGTGTGAACGCGCACTTCGTGGCGCGGGTGCAGCCGCTGCCGCAGGCCGAGTGTCTGCAGCGCGTCGGCCGTCAGGCGCCGCTGGCGGGCCCGGGCTGCTGAGCCTGAGTCCTTGATGGGTCAAACGCCCCGATCGCCGAAAGGCGGTCGGGGCGTTTGCTTTGGTGCTGTGGACTCCGAACTCACGAACCTGAACTCAAAGCTCAGAGCTCACCGAAAGTCCGGTCAGCTCTGAGCTTTGAGTTGACGTATTGAGTTGGGAGTGGCACCAACTCAAAACTCGAAACCCGAACACAGAACCCGAAACTGATCAGTTCCGGGTCTTGAGTTGGAGTTCCGAGTTGTGGGTTCGATGCTTCGCTCAGTACCCGTCGCGGGTCCAGACCGCCACAACACCGCAGCGCCTGTCGACACCGCCGAACTGCGGGGGGACCGTGGCCGAGCCCGAGTACACTTCGATGCCGGCGATCTGCTTGGGTGGTGGCAGCAGGTCGAGATTGAAGTAGCGGGGCAGAATGATGCCATCGAGCAGCACCTGCATGGGGCAGTAGTTCTGCTGCTGATTGCCGTCGAAGCCACCGCCCTCACGGCGGCTGTACACCTGCGTGCCGCCAAAGGCCTGCGTGGTGTTCACCGACACCTGCACGCCGCGCATGTAGCGCAGAAAGTCGGAGGTCTGAATGGAGCCGCGACGTTCGATTTCTTCTTGGGTGATGAACTGCCCGATGCCCTGCTGCCGGCGCTGCTCGAAGTCGAGCATGCGCATGGTGACGCGGCGGCCCTGCGTGCGCACGGTGTCGAGCAGGTAGTTGCTGCGCACCAGCGTGTACGACAGACGCAGCGTGTCCTTCTCCGGCACATCGATGATGCCCGACGTGGGCGCAAATCCCACGCGACGCACCACCAGCAGGTACTGGCCAGGCGGCACCTGCATCATGCGGAAGCGACCATTTTCGCCCGTCACCACGCGCGCGCCGGTGCCCACCACCGACACGTCGGCGGAGCCAAGCGGGTTGAGCAGCGTATCGGTGACGAGACCGTCGATGACCGAGAAGCGGTCGGCCTCACGCGCCGCGTTCTGCGCCTGCTCCTGGCGCGCGCGGTCCTGCACGGAAGTGCGCTGCTGTGCGGCCAGAGCAGATGGCAGGCCCAGCATCAGGGCGGCCACCCAGGCCACAGCGGCAGCGCGGAAATGTCCTTGCGGGTTCATACGGGAAAGATACTCGTCAGGCCCCAGGGAAAGATCCCTGGGAACGCGCTCTTAGCGCTTCGTCAGGTCCCCGCAGGCCACGATGATGCTCATGGCCGCGGCGGCATCGTGGATGTTCACGTAGTAGGTGCTGGTGTCGGCAAAGACGGCCGGCACGGTGGCCTTGGCCGACCCGTTGCCCTTGGCGTCAATGGCGATGGGTGTGTAGGCCCGGCCGCCACCAAACACGCCGCCCGACTTGGCGCAGCTTCCCACATGCACGTGCCATGGCCGGGTGGCGCCGGGCGTATCGCCGGTGAGCTGCACGCTCACCTCAACGCCCTTGCCGTCGGCCGTGGGCACGGCGGTGGCGGTCCCGGCCACCTTTCGTCCCTCGCGGCCAGTCAGGGTGGCGGTCCAGTCACGGAGGCGCGGACTGGCCGAGAGGCTGGCGGCGCAGACGGTTGCGAGACTGAGGGCCGCAAGAGCCAGTGCGGAACGCCGCAGGTGGCGAGTCATGGGAGCTCCGAATGTTGGAAGGCGGGGAGAAACAAGGCGGGGTGCGCGGCGACACGCGTGGACACCAGCGCGTCAGCGGCGGCGGCGTGCGGGCACCAGAAGAAAAATAGCCAGCGCCAGCACGAGGACCACGGCCAGGATGGCCAGCATGACCAGTCCGCGCGTGCGTCGCTCGGGCAGGAGCCAGCTGGCGGCCAGCAGTGGCAGCGCCAGCAATGCGAGGCGCAGGAACAGGCGATCCGCCCGCTGTGGCACGATGCGTGTGCTGCGGGGCGCGAGACCCGTGCGATACTCTGCCTCGGCGGCCAGCGCAAAGATGCGGTCTTCGATGCGCTGCCACTGCTGCCCCAGACGCCAGGCCACGGCTCAGCTGCGCTCCACGATGCGATCGATGAGGAAGCTGGATTGCACCAGGGCCTCGGCGGTGAAGTCGCCGAAGAACTGCCGCACCTCCTGGAACAGCGAGGCGAAGGCCGCCTGATCCGCACTTGCGATGACCGAGGCCAATTCCTGTGTGGCCGCACCAAACGCCGCCGTGACTTCACCCGTGCGCGGATTGCGCATCTCGATGGGGCCGTAGAGCGCCGGGTCCTGCGCGAAGTGCCGCGCGGCCACGTAGAGCTCGAGCAGATAGGCCGGCGAGGTGAAGGGCATGGTTTCCGACGGCGGCACGCCGAGTCGCGCGAGCGTGAGACCCAGCACCTGTGTCTGGAAATGCGTGAGCACCTGCACGATGGCCATGGCGCGGTCGTGCTGCTCCGGGGTGGCCTCGGTGGTGACGAGACCACGCGCCGTGAAGGTGTGATGCACCCAGTCGAACCAGGCGTCGCCCCTGCCCCGGCACAGCACCACGCGCTGGCCCTGCAGGGTATGCACACTGGGGCCGAACATGGGGTGCGTGCCCACGACGGAGGCCGTCGAGTGCGCGAGCATGGCGGCCATGGGCTCGGCCTTGATGCTGGTGACGTCCATGAGCAGCGCGTCGCTCCGCAGGTGCGGGCCGACCTCCTGAATGACGGCCACCGTGTGCTCGATGGGCACACTCACCACCACGACGTCGGCCGCGGCGGCCGCCTCGGCCGCACGCAGGGTGGTGTCGGTATCCACCACAAGCAGCTGATGCCCCAAGTCGCCGAAAAGGCGAAGGAAGAGCCGCCCGATCTTGCCGTGTCCACCAATGACCGCCACGGTGCGTGGCGCCTCGGTGAGCGGAATCTCGGCGCGCAGCGCGGCCTGATGATCGCGGCTCGAGCGCAGCAGCACGCGGAAGATGGACTCGATTTCGCCGGCGGGCAGTCCGAGTTCGAGTGCGCGCTCGTGCCGGTCGCGCAGCACGTCCTGCTCACGCTGCGCGTCGCGAATGCGAACGCCGTGCGCGCGCTTGTAGGCGGCCACCTCGGCCACGAGCGCCATGCGCCGCGCGAGTATCTGCAGCAGGTCGCGATCGAGCGCGTCTATCATGGCACGCAGTACCGAGAGGGTACGCGGCGGCGCGCTGCCGGACTCGGTACTCACGCGTTCAGGGCGTCTGCTTCCAGAAGGCGATGCCGCTGGCCTGCTGGCCCACGTCGGCGCTGCCCACCTTGGCACGCGCGGCGATGTCGATGACGTCCACCTTGCCGGGCTGCGCGCCCACGCCTTCGCTGGACACGAAGGCGTAGCGCGAGTCGGTGGACACGGCGACACCGTGCGCGAGGCGGTTGGACGTGGGCACGACGCCGACACTCTTGCCGGTCGCGACATCGAAGATCTCGACGGCGTGGCCCTGCTTGAGGGTGGCCACGAGGTACTTGCCGTCAGCCGTGGCGGCGAGATTGTAGACGCCACGTCCGGTCTTGAAGCGGCGCTGCAGCGCCCAGGTCTTGCGATCGATTTCGAGAATCTCGTCGGCCTTGTTGCAGGCCACGTAGATGCGGTCGCCCTTTGCCGAAGGCTGCGCCCAGGTGGGCGAGCAGGACGCGGGCGTCATGTCATGCTTTTCGAGACCGAGACCGGCGCGTCCCACCTGCGCCGGATCGACGACGGGGCCTGCGGGCTTGGCTGCCGGCGCTGCAGCATTGTGCGCGGCGTGCGCGTCATGCCCGGTGTGATTCATCGCGGCCAACGTGCCCGCCGTGAGTGGCAGCGGGCCTTCCTTGCCCTTGGCCAGCGAAAAGCGGCGCGACACCTCGAAGCTGCGTGTGTCCACCTCCACCAGCTGGTCATCCATCATGCAGGTGCTGTACTGGTGCAGGCCATCGGCCGTGATGCGACTGCCGTGGGGCATGGTGCAGGTCACGATGCGCGCGACTTCGGTGTTGGTGGGTGTGTACACCACCGACACGGAGCTTGGCACCATGTCGCCGTGCAGATTGAAATTGACCGAGAGCGTGTAGAGCCCGTCGGGCGTGACGTCGATGGACGCGGGGAAGTTGCCGAGCAGGGTGCCGTTGCCGACGAGCGTGTCGGGGCCGAGCTCGTACTTCCAGTACTTGCCATCGGGAAAGCCATGCCCGGTGGTCATGTACAGGTACTTGCCGTCGGCAGAGATGACGAGGCCGTGCGGGCCTTCCATTTCGGCAGCGAGTTCGCCGATGCCAATGCTGCGCTCGACGGTGGTGCCCGCGGGGCCGAAGCGTATGCGATGGATGAGGTCGGCCGACTCGGCCCCGACATACACCCAGTAATCCCGGGTTGGCTTGGCTGGCTGCTGCTGGGCGTCAGCAGCGGTCGCGGTGAGCGTGGTGGCGATGCCGACCGCCGTGATCCACCGCAGGAATTGGGAGCCGGATGCGTGTCGCATGTCTGCCTTGCGTGGGGGAAGTTCGGGACGCATGATGGCCAGGTGTCCCGCGCCCGTATGGCGCGCCAGGGCACTGCCTTCATCCCCTCGGAGACCTCCCCATGAACGTAGCGCGCCGCCTGCGTTTCGTCACGATCGCTGCCGCCGTGGCGGCGGTCGGTCCGCTGCTTCCCGTGTCCCTGCAGGCCCAGGCGGCTCCCGCAGCCGCCACGGTAGCCCGACTGGTGGCCGAACCGGCGCGCGTGACGCTTCGCGCCGGTGAATCGACGCCGGTGAAAGTCACCGCCTACGACGCCAACGGCCGCGTGCTGAGTGATGCCACGGTGCGCGTGACGGGTCCGCGACAGGCCATGCGCTACAGCAACGGCAAGCTGGAAGCGTTTCGCGCGGGCTCGGACACCGCCACCGCCACGGCCATGGGCGCGCAGGGGCCCATCACGCTGGACATTCCGGTCATTGTGAGCTGGCCCGCGTTGGCCAAGCTCACCATGACGGCCGATTCCGGTCGTCTGTACACCGGCGTGGCGCTTGGCCACAAGATCGAAGGTTTGCACGCCGACGGCAGCCCGCGCTACGGCCTCGTGGCCACGTGGCGCAGCAGCAACGCGGCCGTGGCCGAAGTGGATCGCTTCGGCACGGTGACAGCGCTCAAGCCCGGTGCGGTGACCATCACCGCCGAGGCGGAAGGCGTGACGGCGAGCAAGGCATACACGGTGGTGGCCAACCCGGTGGCGAGCATCGCGCTCGACATTCCCGAGGACGTGATTCTCACGGGACAGGTGGTGCGACTCAAGGCCACGGCGCGCAACGCGAGTGGGACCCCGGTGAGCGACGCGCCCATCACCTGGAGCTACACCTACACGCCGGTTGACACGACGGTCGCGCCGGGTGGCCCGGGCATCGTGGACTGGGGCCGCTTCACGGCCAACCATCCCGGCCGCTTCACGCTGCTCGCGCAGAGCGGCGGCGTGGTGGCGCGCAAGGTGCTGGAAGCCAAGCCGCGTGATGTGGTGCGCCGCATCTCGGTGACGGGCCGCGGCACCATCAACACCACCGCCACCAGCGACCTGTGGCCGTGGACGGGCAAGGATGGCCGCGACTACGTGCTGGTTGGCACCTGGGGCGGCGACGGCTACGGCATGGTGTTCGACATCACGGACATGAACAACATCGTGAAGACGGACTCCATCAAGATCGACGCGCGCACCATCAACGACGTGACGGTCTCACCCGACGGCCGCTACGGCGTGCTGGCGCGCGAGGGCGCGTCGAACCGCATCAACGGCGTGGTGATCCTGGACCTGGCCAATCCGGCGCATCCCAAGATTGCCTCCACCTTCGAGCAGGAACTGACGGGCGGCGTGCACAACATGTTCGCCACCAACGATCACCTGTTCGCGATTTCCGGTGGCCAGAAGTACGTCATCATCGACGTGAAGGACATCTACAAGCCGAAGTACGTGAGCGAGTACCAGCATCCCAACGCGCGCATTCACGACCTCTGGGTGCGTGACGGCATTGCCTACTCGGCACAGGGTGGAGTGGGCACGGTCATCGTGGACGTGGGCAACGGCAAGTGGGGCGGCACGATCGAGAAGCCCAAGCTCATCAACGTGTTCCCCATCAACTCGGGCCACGAGATCTATCCGTACTTCCAGAAGTCCACGGGCCGCACCTACCTGTTCATCGGCGACGAGGAGATGAACCGCGCCGGCCGCGTGTGGGAAGGCACGAACTACCGCAACACGCTGGGCCAGAAGGGTGGCATCGCGCAGACCTCGGGCGGCTATGTGCACATCGTGGACGCCACGGACCCGATGAACATGCGCAAGGTGGGCCGTTATCACCTCGAGGACTACGGCGCGCACGACATCATCGTGGAAGACGATGTGCTGTATCAGGCCTACTACGACGGCGGCGTGCGCATCGTGGACGTGAGCGGCGAGCTGATGGGCAACCTGGCCGAGCAGCGGCGCGAGATTGCCGTGTTCAAGCCGTATGACCCGCAGGGGCACACGGCCAACGCGCCGTTCGTGATGAACGCCATGCCGTGGAAGGGACAGATCCTCTTCACGGACTTCAACACGGGACTGTGGGCGGCGAAGCTGGAGCCCAAACAGAAAGCCATTACGCCGTAAGGGTAGCAGGAACAGCAAACTGCGATAGCCTTTGCGCCGGAAGCCTTTACGCCAGAAGCCGTATGTCGGGAGCACGATGCGCGACGGCGTGTGCTCCTGACCTACGGCTTCTGATCTTCAGGCTTCCGGAGTGCGGCTATCGCTGTTTGCTGTTACTCCGGCCGATACCTTCCCCATACCCCTTCGAGCGCGTCCGCGATTTCGCCCACCGAGGCGCGGGCGCGCACGGCGTCGATGATGAGCGGCATGAGCTCCGCGCGCGGCCCGCTGTGTGTGGCCAGGTACTGCGGCGCAACGGCCACCAGCTGCTGCAGCGCGGCGGTCACCGCGTTGGGATCACGCTGCGCCTTGACGGCGGCCAGTCGCGCCACCTGATCGCGCTCGAGCGCGCTGAAGTCCGGCGCGGGAATGATCGGCGGATCCTGTCCGTCGCCAAACTTGTTGACACCCACCACCACCGTGTCGCCCGACTCGACGCGCAACTGGTACTCGTAGGCGCTGCGCGCGATTTCCTCCTGGAAGAAGCCGGCACGAATGGCTTCGGCGGCGCCGCCCAGCTCGTCCACCTTGGTCAGCAGCTCCATGGCGCGCGCTTCGACGGCATCGGTGAGCTGCTCCACGTACCAGCTGCCGGCGAGCGGATCGACGGTGTTGGCGATGCCCGACTCGTAACCCACGATCTGCTGGGTGCGCAGCGCCAGCGTGGCAGCTTCCGCCGTGGGCAGGGCCAGCGCCTCGTCGTAGCCGTTGGTGTGCAGTGACTGCGTACCGCCCAGCGTGGCGGCCAGCGCCTGCACGGTGACCCGCACGACGTTGTTGAGCGGCTGCTGCGCCTGCAGCGTGACGCCACCCGTCTGCGTGTGGAATCGCAGGCGGCAGCTCTGATCGTTGGCCCCGAAGCGCTCGCGCATGAGCCGCGCCCACAGTCGCCGTGCGGCGCGGAACTTGGCCACTTCCTCGAACAGGTCGTTGTGCGCCGCGAAGAAGAACGAGAGGCGCGGCGCGAAGAGATCCACCGGCAGACCGGCGTCGACCGCCTGCTGCACATAGGCCAGCGCATCGGCAAAGGTGAATGCCACCTCCTGCACCGCCGTGGCGCCGGCCTCGCGGATGTGGTAGCCGCTGATGGAGATGGGATTCCACTGCGGCACTTCAGCGGCGCAGAACCGGAACATCTCCGCCGTGAGCGCCAGTGAGGGCGCGGGCGGATAGATGTAGGTGCCGCGCGCGATGTACTCCTTGAGGATGTCGTTCTGCACCGTGCCCGAGAGCTTCTCGCGCGAGATGCCGCGCTCCTCGGCGACCACGATGTACATGGCCAGCAGCGTGCTCGCGGTGGCGTTGATGGTCATGCTGGTGGATACCTTGTCCAGCGGAATGCCATCAAAGAGCAGATGCAGATCGTCGACCGTGTCGATGGCCACGCCCACCCGCCCCACTTCGCCCGCGGCACGCGATGACGACGAATCAATGCCCATCTGTGTGGGCAGGTCGAAGGCCACCGACAGTCCCGTCTGGCCCGCGTCCAGCAGCAGCTTGAAGCGCTCGTTGGTGGCCTTGGCGGTGCCAAAGCCCGCGTACTGCCGCATGGTCCAGAGGCGCCCACGGTACATGGTGGGCTGCACGCCGCGCGTGAACGGGTACTGACCCGGATCACCCAGATCGCGCGCGTAGTCGGTGGACACATCGGCCGGCCGCACAACGGCCGGCACCGGAATACCGGAGGGAGAGAGGCGTTCAGACATGCCGCAATCTAACAGCCGGTCGACCGCATTCCGCGACCGACCGGCTGTTCACCCATGCGTACTGAAGACCCGACGCGTCAGCTGGCCGACACCGGCGTGGGTGCAGGACGCGCGGCGCCACGGCGCTCGGGAATGCCGGGCGCCACGTACTTGGGCAGCGGGAACTCACTCACCAGTTCCACCTCGGCCTTGCTGCCGAGATAGAGTGGCGTGCGCTGATGCAGTTCGGTGGGCTCGACATCGAGAATGCTGCCGTAGCCATCGGTGGCGGCACCGCCGGCCTGCTCGGCAATGAACGCGAGCGGATTGGCTTCGTAGAGCAGGCGCAGCTTGCCGCGCGGCGACTTCTCGTTGGCCGGATAGCAGAACACGCCGCCGCCGAGCAGGTTGCGATGGAAGTCGGCCACGAGTGAGCCCACGTATCGCACGTTCAGCGCCTTGCGCTGTCCGTCCAGTCCCCGATAGCGGCGCATGAGCGCGCGCGTGGGTTCGGGCCAGTCCTGCTCGTAGGCGTCGTTGACCGAGAGATAGCGCGCCCGCTCGGGGATGCGAATGTTGGGATGCGAGAGCAGGAACTCGCCGATGGACGGGTCGAGCGTGAAGCCGTGCGCCCCCTGCCCCGTGGTGTACACCATCATCGTGCTCGAGCCGTACAGGATGTAGCCCGCCGCCACCTGGCGACGCCCCGGCTGCAGCAGGTCTTCCATCTCGCCGCGCGTGCCGCGCGTGATCTTGCGGAAGACCGAGAAGATCGTGCCCACCGGCACGTTGACATCGATGTTGGACGAACCGTCGAGCGGATCGAACAGCAGCACATACTTGCCGCTGCGGAAGCCCTCGGGGATCTGGATGATGTCGGGCTCTTCTTCCGAGGCCATGGCGCAGAGCCGGCCGCCGTGATCGAAAGCCTTGACGACAATTTCGTTGGCGATGACGTCGAGCTTCTGCTGGACCTCGCCCTGCACGTTTTCGTTGGTGGTGGCGCCGAGGATGTCGGCGAGGCCGGCACTGCGCACCTTGTTGGCGATCATCTTGCCGGCGAGCGCCATGTCGTAGAGGATGCCGGACAGTTCACCGGTGGCCTCCGGGAACATGCGCTCCTGTTCGATGATGAAACGCTCGATGGTGACGACCGATGTCGCGGTGTGCTTGACCACGGCGGGACTCCCTGCAGGGGAAAGGGACGGCATGGAATACGGGGAAGCTCGCAAGGTCGAGGCCCCCCAGCAAGCGTTACGGGGGCGCGACTGTGGCTTCATGGGAATGAAACACATGTAACAAGCGCGGGGGAACGTGCCATCGTTCCCCACGTGATTCGACCTCCAGTGTGTGCCCGTCAGAACGGACCACCATGCTGCCTTCGAGGTCGGTGCGCAACAGGGGCACGCCGCGCACGAAGAAGGCCTCGAGCGTTTCAAGCGCCGGGTGCCCGTAGCGGTTGCCCGCCCCCAGCGAAGCGAGCGCCACACGCGGCGCCACCGCGTCGAGCAGGGCCGGTGAGGAGCTGGTGCGACTGCCGTGGTGGCCCACCTTGAGCACATCGGCCCGCAGCTCCTCTGGCGGGTACCGCGAGAGCAGCCAGGCTTCTTCCTCGCCCTCGGCATCGCCGGTGAGCAGCAGGCGGTGGGCGCCGAAGCGGACCCGCAGCACCACCGAGGTTTCGTTGGCATCGTGCTGCGCGGCTGTCCACGAGGAGTCGGGGGCCAGCACGTCGAAGTGCACCCCGTCGAGCGTGAGGGACTGCCCGGGCCGCACCCGCTGCCAACGGAGGCCGTGGCGGCGCAGCTGCGCCAGAGCGTCGCGATACCCGGGGCTGGTGCCCACCCAGGCGGACTCCCACCAGAGCCGCGGCCGGAGGGCCTGTACGACGCTGGCCGCGCCGCCGGCGTGGTCATCGTGCGCGTGCGACAGCACAAAGAGCGCCACCTCCCCTCCACGTCGCCGCACGTGGGGCACGACCGCGCGTCGCCCGGCGTCGCCGCCCTGCCAGCGTGGCCCGGCGTCTACCAAGACCCAGCGACCGCGCGGCGTGCGAAGGGCCACGGCATCGCCCTGGCCCACGTCGAGCACGTGCATTTCGAGCACATGGCGCGCGCCGTGCAGCCAGCCCAAACGGGCCGTGAGCCCCTGCGCATCGGCGGCTGCCCACCACAGCGTGACGGTGGCGCACAGCGCCGCAGCGACCCGCCAGCGCGTGGCGTCGCGGGTGCCGGGCCGAGAGGCGGTGCCGCGCACGAGCAGCGCCATGGTGATGCCCGCACCAAGCGCCGTGGCGAGGCTTGGTGCCAGCGGCCACACGGCGAACGGCAGACGCGCGGCCCAGGTGGCCAGGGCATCGAGGGCGGCCATGAAGGGCTGGGTGGCATCGGGCAGCCAGATGGCCAGCGCGGGCCAGGCCGAAAGCAGCATGGCCCAGGCCAGTGCCAGAAAGAGGGCGGGCTGCAGCAGGCCCACAATGGGGGCGGCCGCGAGGTTGGTGAGCGGGGCGACGACACTGACCCGTCCAAAGGTCCAGGCAATGAGTGGCGCCGTCACGACGGTGGCCACGAGGCCAGTGAGACACTCCGCCACCAGCCAGCCCCTGATGCCGCGCCACTGGGCCATGCGCAGGCCGGCGCCGTGCAGCCAATGGTGCCACCGCTGCCCGGTGCCCGCCGACCGAGAGCGTCGCGACAAGGCGCGGTGGCGCTCAAGGACCTGCTCACGCGCCCAGTGCCGCCAGCGACGCCGCGCCGCTCGCGCGGCAACCAGTGCTGCCATCCCCGACACGCTCAATTGGTAGCCGAGGTCGGAGACCACGAGCGGGTTGTATGTGGGCACCAGCGCACCGAGCGCGAGCGCCGTCCACTCATGCACGGGCCGCTGCCAGCGCGCGGAGAGTGTGACCACCGCCAGCATGATGGCGCTGCGCACGGCCGGGGCGGGCGCCCCCAGCAGCAGCACGTAGGCGCACACCAGCGACAGCGCGGCCGGTTCGAGCCAGCGGCGCGGCACGCGCAGCATGCCCCCCAATGTGAGCAGCGCGGAAGCGATGATGGCCACGTGCATGCCGGACACCGACAGCATGTGCACCAGTCCGGCGTCGGCGTAGCGATCACGCAGCGAGACATCGATGCCGTCCTGATCGGCAATGAGCAGGGCACGCACCAGCGGGGCCCGTGAGCGGAAGTTGGCATCGATGGCTGCGCCAAGCTTTCCACGCCAGCTGCGCAGCAGATCGCGCGTAGGCGCTGAGCCTGCGTGTGGCTCGCGAGTGTGTGCGCCGTGGTGCTTGTTGCGTTGCCCGTCGCGTTGTTCGAGGCGCTGCTCGATACGTTGCTCAATACGCAGCCCGCGCGCGGTACTCGTCACCACCCCCGGGGCCGGCAGCTGCTGACCGGGCCGAGGCAGTGGGCCAAACCAGCGCAGTGTGGCGGGCACGGCGCAGGCGCGAAGCGACGGGCGTGACGGGAGCTGGGCCACGCCGCGGACAAAGCTGCCGCGTTGCCCACGACCGGCCGCCACATCGTCCACCAGGACCTGCAGCGTGTCGCCCGCCTGCGCGGCCGCGACGAGCTGCGCGCGGCAGCTCTGCTGCTCGAGGCGCGCCGCCTGAGCCACCAGCGCACCAGCCACGGCAAACAGCGGCGCGCCAACCACCCTGGTGTCGCGCCACCAGACCGGCTGCATTCGCAGCGACCCGGCTGAATGATGGTGCGAGTGGCGCGCGCGCCCGAGTCTTCGCACGAGCGCCACAAACAGCGCTGCCACCAGCAGCAGGGGCATGACGTCCTCCACCTCCGCAGCGGCGTGGCCCATGCGGTCACCCTGCACCGTCTGCGCATGGGGCGTGGCGGCGCGCCCCCCGACGGCCAGGCCCAGCAACCACCAGCACACCATATGCACAAGAAGCGGCATGCGGGCACCATGGCACCGCCACCGCTTCCGTGTTGCATCAATTCCTTGCGCGTGGGGTCACGCGCACGCGTGGAGACTGGCCTAGAGCATCGGCAGCGGCTTGCGCTCCACCACGCCGGCGGCCACGGATTGCGGTGTGCCGGTGAACGTGGCGCCGGTCGTACCCGTCAGCGTGACCGTGAGATAGTCACCGATGGCGCCGGCATCAGCCGGCACCATGACCGTCTTGAAGTCGCGCGAACGCGCCTGCAGCAGTTCACCGTCGCGGGCCACCTTCTCGATGAGCACCTCCATGGTGTCGCCGAGGCGGGCCAGGTTGTTCTCCCGCGAGATGCCGCGCACGGTGGCCACCAGGCGGTCGAAGCGTTCGCTCACCACCTGGTCCGGCACGTGCCACTCGACCGGCATGCGTGTGGCGGGTGTGCCCTCGCGCATGGAGAACTTGAACATGAAGGCATCGTCGAAGCGCACCTCGCGGCAGAGCGAGAGCGTGTCCTCGAACTCCTCGTCGGTTTCGCCGGGGAAGCCCACAATGATGTCGGTGGTGAGCGCGAGACCGGGAATGGCCGCGCGCAGCCGCGCCACACAATCCAGATACTCCTCGCGCGAGTAGCGACGCAGCATGCGCTTGAGCATGCTGGTGCTGCCGCTCTGCATGGGCAGATGCACGTGCTCGCAGACCGTGGGTGTCTCCGCCATGGCGGCAATCACCCGGTCGCTGAAGTCGTTGGGGTGCGGACTGGTGTAGCGCACCCGGCGAATGCCGTCCACGGCACCCACCGCGCGCAGCAGGTCGGCAAAGTCGTGCGTACCGTCGGTGTAGGAGTTGACCGTCTGCCCCAGCAGCACCACTTCGCTAAGCCCCTGCTCCACCACCTGCTGCACCTCGCGCACCACGTCGGCCAGCTTGCGGCTGCGCTCGGGCCCACGCGTGTAGGGCACGATGCAGTACGTGCAGCGATAGTCGCAGCCACGCTGCACGGGAATCCAGGCCTTCACGCCCTCGAAGCGACGCGCCACCACGTCCTCGTAGTGCTCCTCGAGGTCGAAGTCGGTGGCGGTGAAGCGCTCGCCGTTGCGCGCGCCATCGAGCAGCGAGGGCAGCGCGCGGTAGCCGTCGGGGCCCACCACCAGCGAGACATGCTTGGCCTGATCGAGGACGCGCGGCCCGAGGCGCTGGGCCATGCAGCCGGTGACACCCACGATGGTGTCGGGCTTCATGTAGCGGCGCAGCTCACCCAGACGGCCGATGACGCGCGTTTCCGCATTCTCGCGAATGGCGCAGGTGTTGACGAGAATGACATCGGCGCCGTCGGGCGCATCGACGGGATCGTAGCCGTGCGCGGCCAGCTTGCCGTACATGAGTTCCGAATCGGCCACGTTCATCTGGCAGCCGTAGGTCTCGATGTAGACGGTGGGACGTGGGGTGCTCATGGTTGAATCAGGGCCGGATCTGCAGACCGATACCGAACAGCCACGCCGACTCCGACGCCGCCTGTCCGCTCGCCGAGCGTGATGCACGCTGCAGCGACAGGTCGATGGACGCCGCTTCGCGGGCCACCGGAAGACCGAGGCCCGTGGACCAGCGTGTCTCGCGCACCTGCGCTCCGCCCGTGGTGGCAAAGGGCAACTGATTGCGCGCATACCCCGCGCGCACCAGCACCGGCACACCGCGGAGCCGCGGGCCGGCCACTTCTGCACCGGCAAACAGATTCTGCGCGTCGTAGGCCTGCACGCGCTCCGATCCCATGCTGCCCATGTCGGACCAGGACACCTGCTCCATGCCGACGGCAAACGTGGAACCGGCAATGCCGTCGTAGCGCAGGGCGAGCCCCAGGCGATTGGGGACGCCACCGGTGGCGCGCACGGTATCGCGAATGCGCGAATCGAAATCGTTGCCCATGCGATAGGACGCGTGCGCCGACAGGTTGGGCAGCACACGCAGCTCACCGCCCACCGACAGCGCCGTACCGAAGTAGGTGGCGCGCGAGGAATCGATGACACCACCGAAGCGCAGGGTGTCGGCGAAGGTGCGTTCGCGCGCCCCCACGTGCTCACCGGTCATGACGTGACCAGCCACCCCCACACGCAGGCGACTGTTGGCCTGCCAGCCAATGGCCGCGCGCAGGTCGCCGATGGCGCCCCGCATGTCGAGCCGGTCGGTGGTGGGCACGGTGACGCCGTTCAGATTCGCCGAGCCGGTGGTGATGGTGGTGAAGGAGCGATCGAGCAGGCTGCTGGCGGCCAGCGAGACCGCCAGCCCCCTGCCGGCGGGCACCGCCACGGTGAGCAGCGGAATGCGCTGCACGGTGGTGCGCTCGCTGCGGCCGTTGATGCTGAGACGACGATACTCGGGCTCCGCCTGCGCGCTCAGCACAGTGCGTGGCAGTCCACCGATGGAGGCGGGGTTGATGGGCGAGAGGGCATCGAACTCACCGAACGCGCCGGCGGTGCCGGCGGCGCGGGTGCTGAGACTACCCACGGGATAGCCGAATCCCAGCCCGCTCAGCGTACCCTGCGCTTGAACGACGCCCGCCGTGCCCAGCAGGAGCGCGGCGCAGGCGGCCGCCACAACACGGCGCGATCCAGGGAAAGTGCTCAATGACGTCATGGCAGCACGAAGTCCGCGCGCGGGAGATAGGTGATGCGAAGACGCGGGCGAAGCCCCGCGGCGGCTTCACTGCTGAAGAAGCGCAACTCCGCCGGCTGGGCGCCTTCGAGGCCGATGCGGAAGGCCACGGCGCGCGGCACGTTGAGCGGCAGCGTGCGCCAGGTGCGCGCGAGAGCCAGCACGTTGAGCGTGCGCAGGCCACTGTCGGAGGGCACGAGAGCCGCCGTGTCCACCGACGCAAAGGCACCCTCCGCCGCGAGATCGAGCACACGCCGCAGGTTGCTGATTGAATCGGTGGTGGTGGGCACCAGCGGAATGAGCGCCACCGAGTCGTTGGCGTTGCCGAAGCGCGACCGCGTTTGCGTGAGCAGCAGCTCGGCGCGCACGATGGTGCTCGAGTCGGTGATGCGCAGCGGCACATTGAAGCGCAGGTAGCTGCGATGCGCCGGGTAGCCACCCACCACCAGGGTACCCGGCGTGACACCGGCCGAACCGAGTTCCGTCAGCGCATACACCTGATAGGACAGCAGCACGTCCGTGGTGGTGTTGCTGATGCTGGTGTTGGTGCCGAGGATGATGGGGCGATACAGCGTATCGGTGCGCGGATCGTAGCGCAGCGTGGGCGCACCGGCGCCGAGCTGGAAGGCGCGCACGCGCAACTGTCCGCTGCCGCCGCTGATCTGCAGGCCCACGCGGAAGCGCGAGCGGCTGGCGATCTTGCCCTCCAGCACCGCACGGGCAACGGGGATGCGCAGCGAGTCGCCGGTGGCGGTCGGTGTCAGCGTGAGCGAGCCGATGCGGCGATCACTCCTGAAGAGCGACCGCACCACCGAGGCCACGGAATCGGAGGCCGTGGTGTCCACGTCGAAGAGTTCGAGCGTGACCGGCGTGCTGCCCCGACGACCCGTGGTATCGAGTGGCAGCACGATGTACACCGAGTCCACCGTGGTGATGGAGTCTAGCGCGCCGGTGCCGTTGGGCTGATAGGACGTGGCCAGCTGGTCGAAGCGCAGCACCGCGCGCGTGACCAGCGTGTCGGGCCGATTGGCCAGCAGCAGCGTGGACGAAAGCCCCAGTGTGGGATAGCCGGCCAGCGACGTGTCGAGCACGACGGCGTCGAAGGTGGTATCGCGGAAGGGCTCGTCCTGCGAGGGACAGAGACTGGGGCAGGCCACGCCGCCATCGAGGTTCTCGGTGCAGGCCGCGGCCGCCACCGAAAGCAGGATGGCCGCAGTAGCGACCAGCGGGGCACGCCACCGTGCCCAGGACCAGCGGGACTGCTCAGACATTCTCGAGCGATGCAGGCGTGAATGGTGCCGGCAGCAACTCGGCCAGCGACCAGCGAGCCGTGCGCCCATCGGGCGCGACGGCAAAGACTTCGAGCGCGGGGGCGAATTCCACCAGCGCCTGACGACAGATGCCACAGGGCGGCGTGGGGTGCGCCGCCTCCGAGGTGATGACCACACGCGTGAACCGTCGCACTCCGGCCGCGACCGCCATGCCGAGCGCGACGCGCTCCGCACAGGTCCCCGCCGGATAGGACGCATTCTCCACGTTGCAACCGGCAAAGACGCGACCGTCCTCCGCCTCGAGCGCCGCGCCCACCGGGAAGCGCGAGTAGGGCGCATAGGCGTTGGCGCGCGCCGCGTCGGCCGCGGCACGCAATGACGCCGGGGCCACGAGCTCAGGCCCGGAGCTCATGCGTGCACAACCTGCGACAGAAACGACTGCCCACGCCCCGTCCACGGGACACCGAACCACTCGGCCACCGTCGCGCCCACGTCTGAAAACGTGTCGCGCGTGCCGAGGGCACCGCCGCGTACGCGCGCCCCGGTCACCAGCAGGGGCACCCGCTCCCGCGCGTGATCGGTGGAAGCGGTGGTCGGGTCGTTGCCGTGATCGGCGGTGATGAGCAGCAGGTCGTCCTCCCGCAGGGCAGAAAGCAGCACGGGGAGCGCCCGATCGAACGCCTCGAGCGCCCCCTGGAATCCGCGGACATCGTTGCGATGCCCGAACAGCTGGTCGAAATCTACCAGATTGGCGAAGCAGAACCCACGCGGGGCCGTCTCCAGCCAGTGCTGGAGGGCAGCGAGGCCCTCCGTGTTGTCGGCCGTGTGCTGCGAAACAATGCCGCGGCCGGCAAAGAGATCGTCCACCTTGCCCACGCCGTGGCGCGGGATGCCGGCGCGCTCGAGCAGGTCGAGCAGCGTGTCGCCCGGCGGCTGGATGGAGTAGTCGCGGCGATTGGCGGTGCGACGCCACGCGCCCGCGTCGCCCACAAACGGACGCGCGATGACGCGTGACACGTCATGCGGCGCCACCAGCAGGGCACGCGCGGTTTCGCAGGCCCGGTACAGCTCCTCGAGCGGAATCCAGTCTTCGTGCGCCGCCACCTGAAAGACCGAGTCGGCACTGGTGTACACAATCCAGGCCCCCGTCTCCCGCTGCTGTTCGGCGTATTCGGCAATGACGGCGGTGCCGCTGGCCACGGTATTGGCCACGACGGGTCGCCCGGTGGCCGCCACGAAGGCGTCGATGACCTCGGGCGGAAACCCCTGCGGATAGGTGGGAAAGGGGCGCTCGAGATGCAGGCCGGCCAGCTCCCAGTGTCCGGTGGTGGAGTCCTTGCCCGCCGAGCGTGGCAGCAGCACGCCATGGGCGCCGACGGGATGGGCCACGGGCGGAACCCCGGCCACCGTGGTGGCATTGCCGAGCCCCAGGCGCTGCAGATTGGGCAGATCGAGGCCCCCAACGGCGCGCGCCACATTGCCCAGCGTATCGCTGCCCGTGTCGCCATAGGCGGCGGTATCGGGCGCCTCACCGCAGCCCACGCCGTCGAGCACGAGCAGCAGCGCGCGGCGGGCCTCAGCGTGGACAGATGTGGATTCGGGAGACGGCATCACGGAATGTTCGGGGACCAGCTCAGGCGCGCTGGCGCAAGCCAGTGCAGCGGACAACCGGGACCCGCAGGGCGAGCCCCACCAGCAGTTCGTACGGAGACACGCCACCACGGGCCGCCACCCACTCGGTGCTGAGCAGGTCGTGGCCGTCGGCGCCCAGCAACGTGGCCACGTCGCCGACTGCACAGGGCCGGTCGGTGACGTCCACCATGGTCATGTCCATGGTGACGCGCCCCACCACCGGGCAGCGCGTTCCGTGGATAAGTACCACCCCGGCGTTGGAAAGATGCCGGCGATATCCATCGGCGTATCCGGCGGCCAGCGTGGCTATGGTTCGCCGCGAGGGCGCCGTCCATGTAGCCCCGTAAGATACCGACTCGCCAGCCTCGACGTGACGGAGATCGACAATCCGGGCGCGCAGATGCGGGACCTGCCGGAGCCCCAGCTCGTCGGCGAACATGCCGGCGTAGAGGGCGATGCCCGGCCTGGCGAGCTGGCCGGGGGAGCCCGTGGTCCGGCTCACGATGCCGCCGCTGTTGTCGCGGTGCGTGAGGCAGCCGGCGGGCAGCACGTCCATGAGGGCGGCCAGGGCCTCGTCAAAGCGGACGTCCTGCTGCTCGCGTGAGACCAAGGACTCGTCGGCCGAATGGAAATGGGTGAAGACCCCTTCGGGCGGATGGGCCGCGAGGATGCGGCGCAGCGGGGTAACCCCGTCCCAGCGCACACCGGCGCGGGCCATGCCGGTGTCGATGGCCAGGTGCCAGGGGCGGAGCGCGCCGGCGGGGCTGAGCGCGGACCAAGCGGCGATGTCGGCTTCGCGGTGCAAGGTTGGGCGCAAATCCAGCGCCGCGGCGCGCGCGAGCTCCTCGGCGCGGAGCGGCGTGCTGCAGACGAGCCGCGCCGTGCAGCCGGCGGCGCGCAGTTCCTCGGCCTCATCGAGCGAGGCAATGCCGGCGCCCCAGGGGCGGTCTGCCGCGCTGACATGGGCCTGGTCCTGGTTCTGGCCCTCGTCCTGATCAGCAAAGGGAAGCCCGAGAGCGCGTGCGCTGTCCACGGCCCCCAGGCCGTAGGCATTGGCCTTGATCATGACCAGCAGCGGCACGCCCGCCCGTGCCCGCAGGACACGCGCATTGTGACGCAGCGCGTCGTCGTCCACTTCGAGCCAGGCGCGGTCGAGGTCGGTGGAACGGGCCGGGTATATTGGCGGAGCGGACATCCCGGCAATCCTAAGGGGTCCGCGCGCAGTTTTCATCGGTTCTCCGTCTGCCCAGCCATGCCCAGCACACCGGAAACACCCGGCGCCTCCCTGCCCGCGGGTTCAAGTCCCGCCGGCGCCCCTGCCCCCCGCTCGCTCGACGACGCGCTGGCCCTCATGAAGGACCTGCGCGCGCGCTGCGACTGGGACCGGGTGCAGACGCATCAGTCGCTGCGTCCCTATCTCATCGAGGAGGCGCACGAGGTGGACGACGCCATTGCCGGCGGCGACGATGCCACGCTGCGCGACGAGCTGGGCGACCTCTTCCTGCAGGTGCTGTTTCACTCGGTGGTGGCGGAAGAGCGCGGCGCCTTCAGCATGCAGGATGTGGCGGGGGCGCTGGTGGCCAAGATGCACGCGCGGCATCCGCACCTCTACGGCGACGGCATCAAGCGGCCGTGGGAAAGCATGAAGGCGGCCAAGGCCACGCGCTCCACACTGGAGCAAGGACTGCCGGCGGGTCTGCCCTCGCTGCACCGGGCGCACCGGCTGCAGGACCGCGCGGCGGGCGTGGGCTTCGACTGGAACAACGCACTGGGCCCGCTGGCCAAGGTGCGCGAAGAGGTCGAGGAAGTCGCGCGGCTCATTGATCCCGCCACCGGCGCCGTGTCGGACGGCGATGCGCTCGAGGCCGAGCTGGGCGACCTGCTGTTTGCGGTGGTGAACCTCTGCCGCAAGACGGGCGTGCACGGGGCGCTGGCGCTGGACCGGACGAACGCGAAGTTCGTGCGACGCTACGCGGCGATGGAGCGACTGGCGAATGCCGACGGGAAGACGCTGACGGCGTTGTCGCTGGAGGAGCAGGATGAGTACTGGGATGCGGTGAAGCGGGAGGAGCATTCCGAATGACTTACAACTCGAAACCCTCACTCAAGACTCGAAACTGATCAGTTCCGGGTTGTGAGTAAGGGTTTCGGGTTGTGAGTTGCGGCCTGCTGACTGCTTCCCCGCCTTACGGCGCCAGCCTTCCCATCATCCGCGGGAACGGAATGCACTCGCGGATGTGCTCGATGCCGCAGATCCAGGCAATGGTGCGCTCGAGGCCGAGCCCGAAGCCCGAGTGCGTGAAGGTGCCGTACTTGCGCAGGTCGAGGTACCAGCCGTAGGCCTCCACCGGCAGGCCCTCGTGCACGAGGCGCGCGAGGATCTTGTCGTAGTCGTCCTCACGCTGCGAGCCGCCGATGATTTCGCCGCGGCCCTCGGGCGCCAGCAGGTCGGCGCAGCGCACGGTGCGCGGATCGGCCGGGTTCTCCTTCATGTAGAACGCCTTGGCTTCCTTCGGATAATTCACCACGAAGACGGGCCGCTGGTACTCGTCCACGATCATGGCCTCGTCGGGCGCGCCCAGATCGTCACCCCACACGATGTCGCTGCCCTTGGACTGCGCGAGCTTGACCGCCTCGCCGTAGTCGAGCCGCACGAAGGGCTGCGACACACAATCGAGCTTGCTCGTATCGCGCTCGAGCACCTTGAGTTCTTCCTGACGACGTTCGAGCACGCGCTCCACCAGATAGCGCACAAACGCTTCCTGGAGATCCATGTTGTCGTCCTGATCGTACCAGGCCATCTCCGGTTCGATCATCCAGAACTCGGTGAGATGACGGCGCGTCTTGCTCTTCTCGGCGCGGAAGGTGGGGCCGAAGGTGTAGATGCGACCCAGCGCCGCCGCGAGCGCCTCGCCATAGAGCTGGCCGGTCTGCGCGAGGTAGGCCGTGCCTTCCTCGAAGTACTCGGTGCTGAAGAGTCCCGCGCGCTCACCGATGGCGGCGGTGAGAATGGGCGTGTCGCAGCGCACGAAGTCGCGCGCATAGAAAAAGTCATGCACGGCCTGCTCGAGTTCATGGCGCACGCGCATGATGGCCACCTGGCGCGGGCTGCGCAGCCAGAACGTGCGATTGTCGAGCAGGAAGTCGATGCCGTGCTCCTTGGGCTGGATGGGATAGTCCAGCGGACTCGAGCCGACAATCGACAGCGAGCTGACACCCATTTCGTAACCGCCCGGCGCCCGGGCATCGGCGCGCACGCTGCCCGTGACGGCCACGCTGCACTCCTGCGTCAGCTGCCCGAAGGCCTCCCAGTCCGCCTCACTGACCTCGGCCTTCACCACCACAGCCTGCATGATGCCCGTGCCATCACGCAGCACGGCAAAACCCAGCTTGCCCTTGCTGCGCAGGTGGGTGACCCAGGCGCGCACGGTCACGGTGGCGCCATCATGGTGCTTGAGATCGGCAATACGGACGGTGGTCTGATTCACGGGACCGACGGGCTGAGACACGAGGTGGCCGGCGGGCCATGGAGCCAGAGGGCCGGCAGGAAGCCCGAATAATGCACCATCGGGACCTGCCTGCGCAGTGGGCTAGACGCGTGCCTGCAGCATGCTGCGCACCCGACTGACGAGGGCGTCGGGCGTGAAGGGCTTGGCGATGTAGCCGTGCTGCAGGTCGTCGGGCAGTGGATCACCCTCCTGATAGCCCGACATGAACAGCACTGGAATGTCGTAGCGCCGCGCGGCCATGGCCTCCGCCAGCTCGGCGCCGCCAAGCCGCGGCATGACCACATCGGTGAGCACCAGCTCGGGCAGCTCCACCGCCTGTTCGAGCTTGTCCAGCGCATCCTGCCCATCGAAGGCCACCTCCACGCGGTAGCCATGCCGGCGGAGAATCTCGCCCACGAGTCGGCGCAGACCGGCCTCGTCTTCCACCACCAGGACCAGCTCCCCATTGGCCACCGCGGGCGCCGGAGGCGCA
The DNA here is from genome assembly GCA_016741895.1 of Gemmatimonadaceae bacterium. Taxonomy (GTDB): domain Bacteria; phylum Gemmatimonadota; class Gemmatimonadetes; order Gemmatimonadales; family Gemmatimonadaceae; genus Gemmatimonas. Next base: position 26,792 of record JACVCT010000005.1, read on the forward strand.
GCCTCCGGATCGACGGCGACCGGCTCGAGGCGCGGCCAGGCAAGGCTGACGGTGGTGCCCCGCCCCGGCGCGCTCTCCACGAACACATGCCCACCGGCCTGGGTGACCAGACCGTAGACGGTGCTGAGCCCGAGCCCCGTCCCATCCCCCAGTCGCTTGGTGGTGAAGAAGGGCTCGAACATGCGCGCCTGCACCTCGGGCGTCATGCCGGTGCCGTTGTCCTCCACTTCCACCAGCACCCATTCGCCCGCCGGCAGACCGGCATACGGCGCGCCACTGACACCCGTCAGATCGAGGGGCCGCGTGCGGAGCTGAATGCGGCCGCCATTCGGCAGGGCATCGCGCGCATTGACCACCAGATTGACGATGACCTGCGACAACTGCCCGCCGTCGGCCAACACTGGCAGCGGGCCGGCGCCGGTCTCGGTCTGCAACTGCACGGTCTCGCCGATGAGGCGCCGCAGCATGCGATCGATGTCCTTCACCACGCCGTTCACATCGAGCCGCGTGGGGGTGCTCTTCTGGCGACGGGAGAACGACAGCAGCTGCGACGTGAGCAACGAGGCACGGTCGCTGGCCTTGAGAATCTCGGCCAGATCCATGCGCATGCTCCCGAGCTGACGTGCCGCGTCGCCCGATGACGATTCCGCCTGCAACTGCGCCGCCTGCTGTTCGGCGAGTTGCGCAAAGCCCACGATGGCCGTGAGCAGGTTGTTGAAGTCGTGGGCCACGCCGCCGGCCAGTGTGCCCACGGCCTCCATCTTCTGCGAGTGCAGCAACTGTTCCTCGAGCTCACGCCGCTCGGCGGCCTCGCGCCGCAGGTCGTCGTTGGCCTGGGCCAGGGCCTGCGTGCGCTCATCCACCGCGCGGCGCAGACGCTCCTGCCGGCCAGCCACGCCGTAGGCCAGTGTGGCCAGCAGCACGACGATAAGTGCCGACGCGAGGCGGGTGGGGCGCAGGTCATCGACCACTGCCGCCTGCCAGCCGCGGGCCGGCGCGGCCAGCAGGGTCCAGCTGCCGTCGCCAACCGGCACCTTGAAGCTCACGGGATCGGTGGGCACCTTGTCGAACGGCGCCACGGGCTGGTCGCGGCGGTCGAGCAGGGCCAGCTGCACCGTCGACGGCAGTCGCGCAAAGTCCGCCTCGTACAGCAGCTCCCCGACATTGAGCACGAGGGCCACCTGATCGGGGAAACCCTCCGACTTGGCCGTTACGCGGAGACGGAGCACGATGCCAACCCCGCCCTGCAGCAGCGGAAAGGGACCGGCCAGCGCCATGGCGTCCGATCGCCGAGCGCGCTCCACACCGTCCCGGACATCGGGATCGGGGTGCTTGGTCAGGTCGTAGCCGATGACGGTGCCGGAGTCGGTCCCGGGGTTGGTGGCGACGATGCGTGCATTGCGCACCAGCTGCACCGCGCGCACACCGGGCGCGGCCACCCGGAGTCCATCGGCGAAGGTGGGGAACTTGCGATCGAGTTCGTCGGTGGAGGGCTGCAGACTGACGAACTGCCGCAGTGCCTCGAGGCGAACGATGCGTCGCTGAAAGATGCCCTCGAGCAGCGCCGTGTACGGCGCCACGAAGGCCTCGACGCGCGTGCGTTCGCGGGTGACAAGCCGGCCGGCGTACCAGCGGTCAAAGACGGTGGCCACCACTGCACCCAGCAGCAACGTCAAACCCACCGCTCGCAGGCGGCGGACAGGAAATGACGGACGTTGTGGGGCCACCAGAATTTTCACCACCGATTGGGTTCCCGCGCAGTCCCAGCGACGTCGCGGGACTCCTGCATAACATGACCTTTGGGACGTGTTTTCGTCACTCCTGCCGCCCGGATTGCGACATGGCTACCCCACCCGGAACAGGTCGAGCGCCCGCGCATAGCCCACCGTAAGCAAATGCCGCAGACCGGCGTGGTCAGGACCCACCAGCAGCGGGTCATTTCGCAGGATCTGGTCCGCCATTCGGCGGGCCGTGTCGTTCAGGGCCTCGTCGCGCAGCAGATCGGCCACCTTGAAGGCCGGCAGGCCATGCTGCTTCGCGCCAAACAGATCGCCCATACCGCGAAGGCGGAGATCGGCTCGCGCGATCTCGAAGCCGTCTTCGGTGGACGCGAACATGCCCAGCCGCTCGGCCGCCTCGGCGCCCACGTCGCCCAGCAGCACGCAGAAACTCTGCGCGGCGCCGCGCCCCACCCGACCGCGCAGCTGATGCAGCTGCGAGAGACCAAAGCGCTCGGGGTGTTCGATGATCATGACGGTGGCGTTGCCGACATCGATGCCCACTTCGATGACCGTGGTGGCCACCAACACGTCGAGCGCCCCGTCGCGAAAGCGGCGCATGATGTCGTCGCGCTCGTCGGCCGGCAACTTGCCATGCAGCAGCGCCACACGCCGCGCGCTGAAGGGCCCGGCCACGAGTTGTTCGTACATGACGGTGGCCGCCTTGAGGTCGATCTTCTCGCTCGTCTCGATGAGCGGATAGACGACATACACCTGCCGCCCCTCGTCGAGCTGCGTATTGGCAAACTCGAACACCTTGGCACGGGCGGCCTCGCTGCGCAGCACGGTGGTGACGGGTTGCCGACCGGGCGGGCGCTCGTCGAGCACACTCACGTCGAGGTCACCGTAGAGCGTGAGGGCCAGTGAACGCGGAATGGGTGTGGCACTCATGAGCAGCACGTCGGGTGCCTCGCCCTTGGCCCCCAGCTGCGCGCGCTGCTCCACGCCGAAGCGATGCTGCTCGTCGATGATGACGAGGCCAAGGTCGGCGAAGTGCACGGCCTCCTGCACGAGCGCGTGTGTGCCGATGGCGAACACCGGACCCGCTTCCGCCAGACGCGAGAGGGCGGCGCGGCGCTCGCGCGCTCCCAACCGGCCGGTGAGCAGCACCGGCGTGATGCCCAGTGGCGCGAGCAGTTGGCCCACACTGCGGGCGTGCTGCTCCGCCAGCAGTTCGGTGGGCGCCATCAGCGCCACCTGCGAGCCGTTCTCCATGGCCAGCAGTGCGCTGAACACGGCCACGACCGTCTTGCCGGCGCCCACATCGCCCTGCAGCAGACGATGCATGCGCCGCGGACTCTCCATGTCGTGCACGATTTCGCGAATGGCGCGCACCTGCGCATGCGTGAGCGTGTACGGCAGCGCGGCGCGCAACTGACTGGTGAGTTCGCGGCGGTTGACGAAGGCGCGGCCACCGCGGGCCTCGCGCGCAATCTGATTGGCGCGGCGCTGAAGGAGTTGCACGCAGAGCAGCTCTTCGAAGGCCAGACGTGCGCGCCCCCGCGCCGCTTCGGCCAGCGACTCCGGTCGGTGCACCATGCGCAGCGCGTCAGGCAGCGCCGGCACATCGGCTTCGCGCAGAATGGCATCCGACAGCGGCTCCTCGACCAGTGGCAGCAGCGCGTCGAGATGCTGCTCGACGAGCCCGCGCAGCAGCCGCACCGACAGGCCTTCGGTGCTCGGGTACACCGCCAATACGCGCCCGCCGGCTGTGCCCTCCTCCTGCGGCCCCAGATTGACAAACTCGCGCGGCTGCAGGCGCTTGCCGTGGAAGAAGCGCACCGGGCCGCTGCACAGCAGCCAATCGCCCTGGTTGATGCTGCGATCGAGGAAGGGCTGACCGGGCCAGGCCAGTTCGAGCATGCCGGTGCTGTCCTGCACCACCGCCTGAAACACCCGCAGGCCCTTGCGCGTGGGCAGCACACCCTTGGCAATCACCTTGCCCAGCACGGTGACGTCGTTGCCCACCGCCGCCTGCACGATGGGCGTGACGGTGCTGGCATCCTCGTAGCGATGCGGAATGTGCCGCAGCAGATCGCCGGCCACCGTGATGCCGAGCCGCGCGAGATGGGTGGCGCGCGCAGGGCCGACGCCCTTGAGATAGGTGACCGGCGTGTCGAGCGCGAGACGCGGGGCCGGGCGGACGCCGACACGCCGGCGCCGCTCTTCTGCCTCCGAGCTCTCGCGCCAGCTCACAGCGTCAGGCCTCGACCAGTTCCCGCGCGTAGTCGCCCGCGTCGAAGGGCGCGAGGTCGCCCACCTGCTCGCCCAGGCCCACAAACTTGATGGGCACATTGAGCGCCTCGTGCACGGCCACCACGATGCCGCCCTTGGCGGTGCCATCGAGCTTGGTGACCACCACGCCGGTCACGGGCACGGCTGCCGAGAAGGTGCGGGCCTGCGAGAGCGCGTTCTGCCCGATGGTGCCGTCGAGCACCAGCAGCACCTCGTGCGGTGCGTCGGGGAGTCGCTTCGTGATCACGCGGTGAACCTCGCGCAGCTCGGTCATCAGGTCGTCCCGGGTGTGCAGACGACCCGCCGTGTCAACGATGACAACATCGGCGCCGCGGGTGATGCCGGCATCCACGGCATCGAAGGCCACCGAGGCCGGATCGGAGCCGGCCGCCCCACCGACAAAGTCCACCTTCGCACGCTCGGCCCACACTCGCAGCTGATCGATGGCGCCGGCACGGAAGGTGTCGGCGGCGCCGAGCAGCACGCGCTTGCCCTCGCGCTGCAACTGCGCCGACAGCTTGCCGATGAAAGTGGTCTTGCCCGCACCATTGACGCCGATGACGAGCAGCACGGTGGGGCCAGTGGCGGCAAAGTGCAGCGCGGGATCGGCGTTGCCCGCACGCAGCGCGGCCTCGACACCCTCGGCCAGCGCCTCGCGGAACTGCGTCTCGGTCTTCACCTCACCGCGCTTGTGGCGACGCTCCACCTCCGCCACCAGCGCCAGTGAGGTGGGCACGCCGAAGTCACTTTCGATGAGCAGGGTTTCCAGCGCTTCCAGCGAACCTTCGTCGACACCCTTGAACAGCACACCAAGGTCGGTGCGCACCACGTCCTTGAAGCGCTGCCACAGCGAGCGCTTGGGGACGTCATCCTTGGAACGAAACAGTCGGGACATGCGAGTTATCCATCGCCCGGTTGGCGATGACGCCACCGGGACTCAAGTCAACGGGAATCAGAGCGCTTCGCCATCGCTGACCGCTGGCGCTGAGCGCTAACGCTGGCCGCTGGCGCGTCGCAGCAGCCACTCGGCACAGAGCAACAACAGCGCGGCCACGAAGGGCCAGCTCCTGTCGGCGAGACGCGGGGCATCGCTGCCGGCCACACCGCGCGCGAGTGGACCGGCCTGCACCGCCGGCGCACGCGGCACCCACTCGCGCGATGCGTTCACCACCAGCACACTGCGCCCGCCGGTCGTCTCCACGTCATACACGCCAGCGGGCAGCGCGGGTGACTGCGTTTCGAACTCCGTGCCGGAAAAGCGCAGCGTGAGCGAGTCGTTGCCTGCCGGCGCCGCGGAAGCCGCCGAGGCAGCAGCCGAGGCACCAGCCGCCGAAGCACCAGCCGCCCGGCGCGCCAGGCGTACCGTGACCACGGTGTCTGCCCCGCCCCGGCGCCAGGCCACGGGTTCGCCCGCACGCAGCACCCCGCCCACCGGCCGCGCCGCGCGCACGTCGCCACGTCCCGCCGACAGCCAGTCGAATATAGCGCCCCACAGGGCGGCAAAGGCTTCGCGGCTGCGCCCCGCACGCAGGGACCACCCGGCCCAGCCGGAGCCCGACACGAGCACGCTGCGCTGTCCGGCGCTTTCGCGAATGGCCACCGCCGCCGCGGCCTCGCCGCGCTTGCCCAGCTGCGCGGTGAGCACGGGGGTGCCTTGCCGAACGGGGCCCGCCAGTGTCACGGGTGGCAGCGAATCGAAGGGCAGCGCGGCGAGCGCCGCCATGAGCGGCGAGTCCGGCGCCCCCGAGACATACCACTCGGGCGTGCGCGTGATCTCGCCGGCGCGGGCCAGCACCGTGGGCGGCGCCGGAACCCAGAGCGCGCGGGCCAAGGGTGACGCGGAGCCCGCGGCCGCCGGCTTCCACGTGGTGTCGCCATGCACAATGAGCATGCCGGCCGACGCCGCGCGCGCGCGCACCTCGGCCTCGCTGATGGGTGCCAATGTGCCTTCCACACGCCAGACACCGGGCGCCACACGCAGGTAGGCGCGCGTGGGCACGTCGAGTGCGCCACGCAGCACCGTCAGCACTTCACGTACATCCAGGTCGGGCGCGGTGGAGACGAACACCGCGCTCGGCCGATCTCCCACGTCCACCGCGACCGACAGCGTATCGTTGCGCGGCTCCACGTCGCCCGACACGGACACGGCCGCCTGCAGGAGCGCCACGCCCTCACTCGACGACGGGGCGACCACAGGCAGCGACACACGGGCACTGGCGTGGGGTGCAAGCGCCGGCACGGCCGCATTGCCATAGGGGCGACCATCCACGAGCAGCACCAGGGTGCCGCCGCCAGTGGCCAGCGGACCGGCCGTCAGCGTGATGCGCACTTCGCTCGAGTCGCCGGTGGTCCAGGCTGTCGGGCCCGAAAACTCAGCCACCGCCACATCCGGACGCGGTGTACTGGGCCAGCGCACGGCGCGCGAACCCGGAGGCGCCTCGGCCAGGGCCTCGGCGTCGTCCACCTCGCCGTCGGTGAACAGCACGAGGCTGCGTCCCAGCGCGGCGGCGCGGTCCACCGCGGGCCGCACGCGGGAGGCCGCATCATCGGGCAACCAGCCGCCAACCTCGTCGGCGGTGGCATCACGCAGCGAATCCCCGATGGCCACGAGCGGCGCGTCGGAGGGGAAGCGCGCGAGCGAGTCCTGCAGCAGCGTGCGCCAGGCGCGCGCCATGCTGCTGTCGTCGCCGGCCGCGCGACGGGCCGACGCCGAGCGGTCGATGGCGATGAGGGGCTGACGCGGCGTAGCGCGACCGGCGGCGGCCCCGAAGAGCATGGCCGCCACGAGCGTGACGGCAGCAGCGCGCAGGGCGGCCAGCAGCCAGCGCCGCAGTCCCGCCGCTTCACCCGAAGGCGATGGGCCACGACCGTACGCCAGCCAAGCGGCCAGGGCACCCAGTGCCAGCGCCGCCGCCCAGGGAATCAACAGCACATGCGTCTCAGGTTCGGTTCAGGGAGAAACGGGGACGGGGCAGAAGAACGAATTCTCCTGCCCCGTCATTCCGGTGCGCGGGCGCGAGATCGCGCTCACGCCACGATTACGCAGCACGGGCGGGCGACGCTCAATCGCCTCCGATGCGCACGGGCACGGGGCGGTCGGCCACGAGGCCCAGCGGCGCGTCGAGCTGCGCAAAGATGCGCGACTTGAGGGCGGCGAACGCCGAGCGGTGTTTGGCCTCGAGCGGCTCACCGGCCACGTTGCGCAGGGCAACGCGCGGGTCGCGGTGCACGCCGTTGACCAGCACCTCGAAGTGCAGATGCGGCGCGGTGGACAGTCCGGTTGAGCCCACCTTGCCGATGGTCTGCGCGATATTGACGGTGCTGCCCGACCTCACGTTGATGGCATCGAGATGGCCATAGCGCGTGACCATGCCGTTGGCGTGGCGGATTTCGATGGTCTTGCCATAGCCACCCTTCCATCCGGCGAAGATGACACGGCCATTGCCGAGGGCCCGCACGGGGGTGCCACGGGACGCGGCGTAATCCATGCCGGAATGCCGACGCAGGGTGCCGAGAATGGGATGACGCCGCATGCCAAACACGGAGCTGATGCGACGGAACTCGAGCGGCGCGCGCAGGAAGGCGGCGCGCATGGACTTGCCCTCGCCGTCGAAGTAGGACACGCGTGTGCCCTGGGCAAAGCGCAGCGTTTCGACGGGCTTGCCCGATATGGTGAGGCGGGCGGCGATGATCGCGCCGGGACGCACGAGGCCGTTGGGGGCCCGCTGCCGTTCGACCAGCACCCGCACGGAGTCGCCCTTCTGCAGGTCGCGGCTCAGATCGACGCGGTACTCGAGTACGTCAGCCAGCGCGTAGGCCAGCTCGGTGCGCTGGCGTTCGGGAAAATCCTGCGCGCCGGCGGCAATGGCTCCGGTGAGCGTGGACTGCACTTCGCCACCCACCACCACCGTGTCGGTGGTCCAGGGCAGCAGCTCCTCGCGTTCCACCCAGGTCTGGGCGGAGCGCGTGAAGCGGATGACGCGGTCAATGGCCAGCTGGAGCGTGAACTCGGACGCGCCGGAGTCGGGACTGACCTTGGCGGTAATGGGCGTGCCGGCACGCACGCGACGCGGATCGAGGGCCGACGCCACACGGAGGGCTTCGGCGGCCTCCTCGGGATCGAGGCCGGCGCGGGTGAGCGCCACGGTGAGCGGTTCGCCCTTCCGGATGGTGTCCACGTGGGTGCGCCAACGCGGGGCCGCGGAAAGGCGAGGCCCTGCTTCCAGCACGCTGGCAGCAGGGCGCTCCTTCACCGGACGACCAATCGCGACGGCGGCTGCTCCGATGCCCAGGCAACCAGCAGCGACGAGCAGCGCGCGCGAGGTGGTCAATCCATCTGTCTCCGAATGAACGTGGGGATCTCCATGTCGTCCAGTTCAGCACTGGCGGACGTGGTCGAAGGCGGGACACGCGGAGGCCGCGGCGGCTCGCCCGTAAACTGGGGACGAGCAGAGGTGACCGGAGGTCTCGGAGCCGTCCGGTTTGGCGCCGGGAACGGCAGCACCGAGCCCTGACGGGCCGCAGCGACCTGAGCTTCGGAAGATGCGGCCTGGGTGCTGCGGGGGGAAGGGGCAAAGGGCGAAGTGGCCGTCGCCTGGGCCGAGGCGCTTCCCTGCTGGACGTAGCGATCGAAGCCGGTGGCGATGACCGTGACCCGGATTTCGCCCATCATGGCGGGCTCATGCACAGCGCCGAAGATGATTTCGGCCTCGTCGCCCACGGCATCGTGCACGATGTCGTTGATCTGGTGCACTTCGCCGAGCGTGAGGTCCTCGCCACCGGTGATGTTGACCAGCACGCCGGTGGCGCCGGAGATGGACACGTTGTCGAGCAGCGGCGAGGCGATGGCCTGCTGGGCCGCCTCGGAGGCGCGGTTCTCACCGCGGCCAATGCCCGTGCCCATGAGGGCCGAGCCGCCGTTCTGCATGACCGTGCGCACGTCGGCAAAGTCGACGTTGACGAGACCCGTCTCGGAGATGAGCACGGAGATGCCCTGCGTGGCGTGCAGCAGCACTTCGTCGGCCTTCTTGAGGGCCTCGTGGAAGGGAATGCCCTTGCCCACCACCGCGAGCAGTCGCTCGTTGGGCACGATGATCATCGTGTCCACGTGCTTGCGCATCTCGTTGATGCCTTCCTCGGCCTGACGCATGCGCTTGCGGCCTTCGAAGAGGAAGGGCCGGGTGACGATGCCCACGGTGAGCGCGCCGGCTTCACGCGCCAGCTGACAGATGACCGGGGCGGCGCCGGTGCCGGTGCCGCCACCCATGCCGCAGGTGACGAACACGAGGTCGGCGTTGCCGAGCACGCGCTTGGTGTCTTCGCGGTTTTCTTCGATGGCCTGCCGCCCGATTTCAGGGCGGGCGCCGGCACCAAGACCGCGGGTGAGCTTCTTGCCGATCTGGATCTTGACGTCGGCCTTGGAGTTCATGAGCGCCTGCGCGTCGGTGTTCACCGAAATGAACTCGACGCCCTCGAGGTGTTCCTCGATCATGCGGTTGACGGCGTTGCCGCCACCGCCACCCACACCCACGACCTTCATGCGGGCGTTCTGGGCGGCGCTCTCTTCGAACTCGAAGGTCATGCGGGGGAGCTCCATACGGGGCTATTCGGGGCACAGGGTGGAGGGGCCGCGCGTGGGGGGCGATGTCACGCGTGGTTGTCGGCATGCGGCGAGCTCCCCCGGCATTGGGGGACCGCGCTTGTCGACGATGTGCAAATGTGGACGGAGCTGCGGGGACATCCGATTCTCCCCTAGAATACACATCCGGCGAGTTCGCGCAACCCGTGATTTTTTCACAACTTGGGGCGCGTCAGCAGGGCTGCGCGGAGGGCTCGTGTTATCCACATCGGACCGCAGCTGCGCGGGTTCGTGATACCGCTCAAGCGAGAACCCACGACCGCCATGTTGGCTGGTCGTGGGTTCTGGAGCCGGTCCGGTGGACCGTGGGACCTGCAGGACCTCAGTCCATCGCCGTCGCTGGCTTCTTGGGCTGCGGGGCCACCACGTCGTTCCAGTTCACCAGGCTGTTGAAGACCATGTTGAACTCGCCGTGGTTCTGCCAGCGGTAAATGGGATTGTTGGCGAACAGAATCACGCGGCCCCTGCCCTTCACCGCCTCCGGCACGTCCACCACGAAAGGCCGGTTCCTGAGCGAGTCGGCGCCCGTCATGAGCCCCGAGAGCACCGCCTTGTCGCCGCCCACGTAACGCGCCACCACGTTGCCTTCGTCGGCAATGCCCACCTTGAACGGCGTGCCGCCCACGTACTTCACGGGAATGGTGGTCTTGCCGTAGCCATACATGGCCGGGTGCTCCGGACGCACGATCTCCGCTTCCACCAGCGGACGCTGCGCCGTGAGGCCCGGCACCGGCGTCTTGTCCACCGTGCGCACCCAGCCGAACTCGATGGGCATGCGCGCGCTCTCGCCAATGGCGATGAGCGTGCCGCCCTGCTCGATGAAGCTCTGGAACGCGTCCACGCCTTCCTGACCGAAGCCGCCCGTGATGTCCTCGGTCTCACCATACATGCCGAGGAACTTGTACTTGGGATCCTTCTTGTAGGGCACCGGACGCGACGCGGGCTTGGCCATGATGGTGGCCTTGCTCAGGTTCTGCTCGGCCACGAGGATGACGTCGTAGTCGCGGCGCAGATTGCCCTTGACCAGACGCTCCTTGTAAATGAGGTCGAAGGGCACCTTGAACTCGTCGAACGTGAGGCGATACCAGCCCAGGCTCTGCGTACCCGACCACTGCGAGTAGATGGCGATGCGCGGCACGTCGGCATTGTGCGTGGCCACCTTGGGCGTGGCCGGCAGCATGGCCGCCGTGAGGCCGAGCGAGTCCACCAGCTTGCGCACGGCGTTGGCGTGCTTGCCGTCGATGATGAACGAGCCCGCGGGATACGTGGTGTCGCCCGCCTGGAAGCTGGCCTCGGCCACCTGCATGGGCACGTTGCGCAGCAGATAGCGCAGCGTGACCATGTGGTTGCTGCCAAGGTGCGCCACGGCAATGGCCGCGCTGCCCGTGCCCGTCACCTTGCCCTTGGGCACAACCTTGTCCACCAGCGTGGTGGGCGCCTTGAGCAGCGTGGAGTCCGCCACTTCCACCACGTCCACGCCGAAGGCGTAGCCCATGCTCCAGCCGCTGTCGTCGTAGGTGGAGAGACGCGCGTCGGGATACTGCTGCTTCTCCAGCAGGTTCTTGGCGAGTCGGCCGTAGGGCTGATCGCGCTTGATGACGTAGGAGCCCGCGGGATAGGTGACGTTGCCGACCTTGACCGGCGCGTTGGCCACCCCCACTTCGATGCGCTGAATGCGCAGCACGTTCACCAGCTCCGCCACCTTGGTCATGTCACGCTGCAGCGGAATGACGTAGCCGTACGGCGCAGTGGTTTTGCCATGCTCGATGCTGTTGCGCGTCTTCATGTAGAAGTTTTCGAGCACGGTCTTGGGGAACATGCTCGCGAGCTGCAGCGCCGACAGCACACCGGTCTGCATGTAGTTGGCGTTGGAACGACGCGTGAACGTGGCGACGTCGTTGAAGCCAATGGGATTGCCGCGATACCACTCACGATCCTGCGCACCGCCGCGGCCCGTGGGTACGTTGCCGCCGCGTCCGCCGCCACCACCGCCACCGGCGGCGGCTGCCGTGGTGGGACCCGGACGCTGCGCCGCGGCCATGGCCGCGCTGTCGAGATCACGACCCGACTGCGTCTCGTACATCTTCATGAGGCCGTTGTGGTTGTACGCCACCGAGCCCAGGTAGCCGGGGCTCCAGCCGTCCATGAAGGCGTGCGTGTACACACCGGGCATGCCCCACTTGGTCATCTGCGCCATTTCCCAGTTGCCAAACCACGGCAGCTCGGCAAACAGAATGGGATCGAGATTGGGATTCTGCGGCGGGCCACCCGTGTAGGTGTAGAGCAGCGGCAGCGACTCATGCAGGTCGTGCATGATGGGCGGGAAGGCCGTGAAATACCAATCGATGATCGCGCGCATCTGCATCAGCTTGATGTTGATGTCGCGATTGTTGTCGTGGTACACGTACTTGCCCCAGTAGGGCACGGCGCCCGCGGGCGCACGTCCCGCCGCCGAGGTGGTATCGCCCGGACGGGCGGCAAAGAGCTCCTGGTTGCGCAGGAACCAGTCCACGTTGCGGTCACGCCCATCGGCGTCGGCTGCCGGCGTGATGGACACATAGAGCTGGTCGCGGATCTGGCTCACGATCGGCGACGTTTCCGTGGCCAGGCGGTAGGCCAGCTCCATCAGCATTTCCGACGGGCCCGTTTCACCGCTGTGCAGACCACCCATGAGGTGGTAGTGCGGCTTCGTGTCGGCCAGCAGCGCCTTGACCTCGGCCTCGCTCAGGCCACGCGGGTCGGCGATCCTGGCGAGGTTCTTCTTGTTCTGCTCGAGACGCGCGAAGTTGGCTTCACTGGCGATCCACACCACCACCAGCTCACGGCCTTCGTCGGAGCGACCAATGGTCTCCACGCGCACCCGCGGGGTGGCCGCCGCCAGAGCGCGATAGTAGCCCAGCTGCTTCTCGTAGTACGTGAGAATTCGCGGTGCGCCCACGTGATAGCCCAGGAAATCGCGCGGCGTGGGAATGCCGGGCACGACGGGCAGGTGATCGACGAGGGGGCTGATGTGCTTCCTGTTGGCCAGCCACTCCTTCTGCGCCTGCTCGAAGGTGGGATCCTGCTTCTGATTGGGATCGCGGGTATCGAGCGAGGTCTGCTGGGCCGAAAGCCCCAGCGGCAGGGCCAACAGCGGGGCACAGAGCAGCGCCGAGAGGGAACGGCGAATGCGTCCGACGTGAGACACGAAGCACTCCGGGGAGCAGCGGGGAGACATGCGGGAACCTGTCGATTCTACGCAGTGGTCGGTGCCGTCGTTAGGTGGCTCTGGTCCCACCTGGCTGCCGGTGGCCACGCGCTGGCGCGCATGCCGGCAGTTTGCAGGACTCTGACATTCGGACCTCCCGACTTCTGGCATCTCGCCCCCAATTTGTCCGGAGACCTGCCGGCCTGATCGACGGCAGGTCTGTCACTCACCGGAGACCGCGATGCTCGTCCCTGCCCCGCGTGTGGGTCGCTCCCCCACCTCGGACTTCACCGTGCTGCTCAGTCTCGTGGGCGGCCTGCTGCTCTGGCTGGTGCTGGCGTCGTACAGTCTTGGACGGGCGCAACAGAAAGCGGGACTTCGGCTGCAGCGCGAGGTGGCCCTGTATGTGGCGGCCACGGCCCGTCCCTCCGTCGAGGCCCGCGCGACACTGGACGCGCTGCAGCGCCTGCTCGACAGCACCGGCCTGGCGCTGATGCCTGGGGAAAGCGCAGGAGCGGCGACCCTGGATGCCAGCAGCGAGGCAGGCAGGCCGCTGGCGGAGATTGTCCCGGCCACCGGCACGCGGCAGGCCCTGGTGCGCCGGAGTGACACACCGGGACTGCCCATGGCCCCGGGCATGTCACAGGCGCTGCAGCTGTTCGTGAGTGTGGGACTCGCCCTCACCTGCGTGCTGGGCGCGTGGGTGCTGCTTCGCCTGCAGCGCGAACACCTGTCCACCACGCAACGCTCCAACTTTGTGCGCGTGGTGTCGCACGAGCTGCGCACACCGCTCGCGCAGATCCTGCTGTTTGCCGAAACCCTGCGTCTCGGGCGCACCCGCAACGACGCCGAACGGGACCTCGCCATCCGCGCCATCGATCAGGAGGCGCGCCGGCTCTCGCGGCTGGTGGAGAACGTGCTGCGTTTCACGCGCATCGAGCACGGCACGCACGCCCTCAGCCTCGAAGCGGTGGACGTTCAGCGTGTGGTGGCCCAGGTGGCCACGCAGTTCGCGCCGCTGGTATCCGATGTGCGCATCGAGACGCATCTCCCCGCTGCGTCGGTGCGCGCACTCGCTGATGCCGACGCGTTGCGGCAGGTGCTGCTCAACCTGCTGGACAATGCCGTCAAGTATGGCCCGCCGTCACAGGTCGTTCGTGTGGCGCTGCGTGGCACCGGTTCCCAGGTCGAAATCAGTGTGGATGACGAAGGGCCGGGTGTTGCCGATGCCGACCGCGAACGGCTGTGGCATGCCTTCGAGCGCGGTCCGCAGCGCGCGGCCACCGAAGGCGCGCTGCGTCGGCCAGACGCGGGCACGGGACTTGGTCTCACCATCGTGCGCACCCTGGTGGAGGGCATGGACGGGCACGTGACGTGTACCGCGAGACCCGATGGGGCGCGTGGCGCGCGCTTTCTGGTGACGCTGCGCAGCGCCGAGGCGCTGCGCGTGGCAAGTGCCGCATGACGATGGCGAGCATCATGTCATGAATGTGCCGCCCACGATTCTGCTGGTCGAAGACAACGCACTGCTGGCAGCCGGCGTGCGCAGCAACCTCGAGTTCGAGGGCTATGAGGTGCTGGTGTGTGATACCGGGCGTGAAGGATTGCGCCTGGCCTACGAGACCTGCCCGGCGCTGATCATTCTCGACGTGCTGCTGCCCGACACCGACGGATTTCGTGTGCTGCGGGAGCTGCGCGATCATGGCATCAGTACGCCGGTGCTGATGCTCACGGCCCTCGGTGAGGAAGCCGACAAGGTGCGGGGGTTTCGCTTTGGTGCCGATGACTACGTCACCAAACCCTTCGGGCTGATGGAGCTGATGGCGCGTGTGGCGGCCCTGCTGCGTCGGGCGCAGGGCAATTCCGTGCCACCCGCGCTGCCCGACACGGCAGGGGCCGGTGAGCCGAGTGCCTCCGTGCAGTTCGGCCCGATTGCGGTGGATGTGGCCACGCGCACCGTAACTCGCGACGGGACCGTGGTGCCGCTGCGTCCGCGCGAATTCGACTTGTTGTTGGCCCTGCTCCGCCGCGACGGGCGGCTCGTGTCGCGCGAAACCCTGTTGCGCGAAGTGTGGGGATACGGCGATCAGGTGCAGAGC
>JACVCT010000188.1 GCA_016741895.1 Gemmatimonadaceae bacterium
CCCCTCCATGTTTCAAACGGACCATCCCCCTCCCCCTCCCCCCGCCCACCTTCCCCCCCCTTCCCCCAGACGCCCCCCCCCCCCCCGCTTCCTGTGCCCCCCCCCCGCCCCACCTCCCCACCGCGCCCATTTTCCCCCCTGCGGCCCTCAACCCCCGCCCACGCCCCCCGACCACCCCCCCCCGCCCCGCCATCACCCGTGACCACGCCAAGCACGTCTCCCCCCAGCTCGGCACCCGGTGCCGGTGGGGCTTTTGCGTACTGGAAGGAAGATCTGCCGGCATCGCTCGTCGTCTTCCTGGTGGCGTTACCCCTGTGTCTTGGCATTGCGCTGGCCTCCGGCGCGCCATTGCTCTCCGGCATCATCGCGGGCGTGGTGGGTGGCATTGTGGTGGGGCTGGCTTCGGGTTCGCATCTCATGGTCAGCGGGCCGGCTGCCGGTCTCACGGCCATCGTCATTGCCGGCATTGCGCAGGTTGGCGGGTTCCCGCAGTTCCTGCCCGCCGTAGTCATCGGCGGTGCCATTCAGATGCTGCTCGGCGTGGCCCGCGCGGGCGTGATCGGCTACTACTTCCCGTCCGCCGTCATCAAGGGCATGCTGGCCGCCATCGGTCTCACGCTCATCCTCAAGCAGCTCCCGCATGCGGTGGGGTATGACGAGGACTACGAGGGCGACTTCTCCTTCGTGAGTCCGTCGGGTGAAAACACGTTTGGCGCCATCGGCTCGGCGTTCAATGACATTCAGCTGGGCGCGGTGCTGGTTTCATTGGTGGGTGTGGCCCTCATGGTCATCTGGCCCAAGACGCCGCTCAAGAAGATCAAGCTACTGCCTGCGCCATTGGCCGCCGTGGTGGTGGGTGTGGCCATCAACGAAGTACTGCGTCTGGTGAGCCCCGATCTGGCCATTCGCGGCACGCACCTCGTGTCCCTGCCCAGCGAGGGCCTCGACAGCCTGGTGTCGCAGGTGGCGCGCCCCGACTGGAGCGCCCTCGGCAATCAGAGCGTCTGGGTGCTGGCCGTGACCATCGGCATTGTGGCCAGCCTCGAGTCTCTGCTCAGTCTCGAAGCCACCAACAAGCTCGACCCGTGGAAGCGTGAGGCGCCGGCCAACCGCGAACTCTTCGCGCAGGGCCTCGGCAACATGACCTCGGGTCTGCTCGGTGGCCTGCCCGTCACGGGTGTCATCGTGCGCTCATCTGCCAACATCGATGCCGGTGCACGTACCCGGCTGTCGGGGATCGTGCATGGTGGCATGCTGCTGGTGGCCACCCTGGCGCTGGCCTCAGTGCTCAACCGCATTCCGCTGGCGGCACTCGCCGGCGTGCTCCTGGTGACGGGCTTCAAGCTCACCACGCCGGCGCTGTGGAAGAACGCCTGGGACCTCGGCTGGTCGCAGTTCATTCCCTTTGCGGTCACCATCGTCGCCATTCTCTTCACCGACCTGCTCAAGGGCATCGGCATCGGCCTCGTGGTGGGCATCGTGTTCATTCTGGTGGAGCACATGCGTCGCCCGGCGCTCACCAAGATCAGTCCGCCGGGCGCCATTCTCACACGCTATGTGCTGCCCGACCAGGTCACCTTCCTGAGCAAGGCCAGCATCTCGCGCGAGCTCGAGTCATTCACGCCGGGTATGCGGGTGGAGATCGACGGCCGCCGCACCACGCGCTACGACCAGGACGTACTCGAGATTCTCAACGAATTCCGCGAAACCGCCAAGGGGCGGAAGATCGACTACCGACTGGTGGGCGTGCCGGAATCGGATATCACCCCGCTGCACTGATCTGCAGCTCTCACCTGTTACTCTGACACTCCCCAGCCGACCTGCCATGGAAGACTATCGCCGCATACTGCAACACAACCGGGAGTGGGCCGCTGCCATGGTGGCCACCGACCCGGAATACTTCAAGAAGCGTGCAGCCAAACAGGAGCCCACGTTCCTCTACATCGGCTGCGCCGACAGCCGCGTGCCGGCCAACGTGGTCACCGGTACCGAGCCCGGTGAGATGTTCGTGCATCGCAACATCGCCAACGTGGTGCTGCCCAGCGACCTCAACGCCATGTGCGTGCTGCAGTACGCGGTGGAGGTGCTGGACGTCAAGCACGTCATCGTCACGGGTCACTATGGCTGTGGCGGTGTGAAGGCAGCCATGGGCAGCGGCTCACACGGTCTGGTGGACCACTGGCTGCAGCCCATTCGCAACGTGGTGCGCTGGAACCAGGAGGAGTTGGAGCAACTGCCCGATGAACAGTCCAAGTTCAATCGTGTGGTGGAACTCAACGTGCTCGAGCAGATCTACCACCTGTCGGAAACACCCATCATTCAGAACGCCTGGGCCAAGGGCGGGCGGCCGCACCTGCATGGCTTTGTGTACGACATGCACACGGGTCTGCTGCGGGAAATCGCCACCGACGTGAACAGCCAGAAGGCGGCCGACGAACTGGCCACGCGGCGCCTCTCCGGCGTGCCGGCCGGTCCGCCGCCGGTCGCGGGCAAGCTGCAGCCACCGCCGCAGACGCCGGCCATCGATGTCGGGTCGGGCGAGCTGGCCGATGCCATTGCCAAGCGCGTACTCGATCGCCTCGCGGCGGTTGGCGTTCCCATGAAGAAGTAAGGAGCCATGGCCAAACTGCTTTCCCCGTTCAAGTCCCTGCCGGCGGAACGCCGGCAGGCGCTGGTGCTCGAAGCCCTCAAGCGTCACAAGGGCGCCAAGGCCCTGTATGCGCAGCGCATCGCGGCGCGCGGCGGTGGGTTCCGCGCCACCACGCTCGTCACCTGGGCCAACGACAAGCTGGCGCGTGAGGTGCTGCGACTGGGCGCGCTGCAGGCGCAGGATGAGCTGGAGCTGCTGCAGATGCTCTACGTCGACCTCGAGCCGCAGTACCAGATCACCTTCCTCGACGCGGCCGGTGTGACGCACGAGAACGGCGTCATTCCGGAGGATCTGGAGGCGCCGTACGCGAGCGCCGAGCAGGTGGCGGCAGGTGCCGCAGCCGTGCAGGCGGCCCATGGTGAGGTGGGCGCGCACTACCTGCGCACGCTCGTGACCTACAATCTGGCAGCCTGGCCGGGCCTCGACACGGCGCTGGCCGCGCAAGCCTGAAGCGGGTCGGCTGATGGCACAACAAAGCCCCCTGAGCAACCGGCTCAGGGGGCTTTGTCTTGTGGCCGCTTCGTGGACGGGCCTGTCGTTCAGCGCATCCCGAACATGCCGCCGCCACCAAAGGGCATGCGCGGCATGCCGCCCTTGCCGCCGCCCATGCCTCCCATCTTCTTCATCATCTTCTGCATTTCGCGGAACTGCTCGAGCAGGCGGTTCACTTCCGTGACCGTCCGACCGCTGCCCTTGGCGATGCGCGCGCGCCGTGAGCCGTTGATGATCTCGGGCTTCTTGCGCTCCTGCGGCGTCATGGACAGCACAATGGCCTCGATGTGCTTGAGGCCCTTCGGGTCCATCTTGACGTCCTTGAGCATCTTCGGGTTCACACCCGGCAGCAGCTTGAGCAGGTTCTCGAAGGGTCCGAGCTTCTGCATCTGTCGCATGGCGCTCAGGAAGTCTTCGAGGTCCATGCCCTCCTTGCGCACCTTCTTCTCGAGCTTCTTGGCTTCGTCGGCGTCGAAGGCCTGTTGCGCCTTTTCCACCAGCGAGACCACGTCACCCATCTGCAGGATGCGGCCGGCCATGCGCTCGGGATGGAACTCCTCCAGCGCATCCGGCTTCTCGCCCACACCGATGTACTTGATGGGCTTCTTGAGCACCCCGTAGATCGAGAGCGCCGCGCCACCGCGCGCGTCGCCGTCGAGCTTGGTGAGGATGACACCGGTGATGTCGAGCGCCTCGTTGAAGCCCTGCGCAATCTTCACAGCTTCCTGGCCCGTCATGCCGTCGGCCACGAAGAGGATTTCGTCCGGTTTGATGGCGGCCTTGAGGCGCACCAGCTCGTCCATCATGTCGGCGTCGATCTGCAGACGGCCGGCGGTGTCGACAATGACCACGCGGTCGCGGTTGCGCTGCCCCTGATCGATACCGGCCTTCGCGATCTTGACCACGTCCTGCGTGCTGCGATCGGCATACACCGGCACGTCGAGCGCCTTGCCCAGCGTCTCCAGCTGATCGATGGCGGCGGGGCGGTACACATCGGCCGCCACCAGACGCGTGCTCTTGTTCTCCGCCTTGAGGCGACGCGCCAGCTTGCCGGCCGTGGTGGTTTTGCCGGAGCCCTGCAGACCCACCATCATCACAATCGTGGGCGGCACGGAGCTCATCTTGAGCCCCTCGCGCTGCTCGCCGAGCATGGACGTGAGCTCGTCGTGCACGATCTTCACGAGCTGCTGCGCCGGCTGCACGGTCTTGATCTGCAGCACGCCGACGGCCTTCTTCTCCACCCGCTCCAGGAACTCGCGGGTGAGCGCAAAATTCACGTCGGCCTCGAGCAGGACGCGGCGGACCTCGCGCATCCCCTCCTTGATGTCGGCTTCGGTGAGGACGCCCCGTCCGCGCAGCTTGGCGAAGACGTTGCCGAGTTTGTCTGTCAGTTCGTCGAACATCCTTCAAGCTGTCACAGTCGGACGGGAAAGGCCACTGCGGGGGCCCTCGGTGTGACGGGTCTCCGGGGACCTGCCGCCTCCCGGCGGCCCCCGTCCAATGCCGGGATGGGCGGCAAAACCACCGATTCCGGCCCGCCCCGTGACACATCGTTCCCGCTGGTGCTTAAGTTGTGGTGGAAACACGCGTTGCCCACCCCGCGCCGGTCCGTACATTGGCCGTCAGTGCGTCACGCTGTCACACTTCCTGCCCGCCACGTGTCCCGCTCCAGCCCTCGATATTCCGCCGTGCAGATGCCCCGCGGCCAGCGCAAGGAAGAAATCCTTCGCGCCGAACTGCCGCCGACCCTGCCGCTGATGGCCCTGCGGTCCACCATCGTGTATCCGCTGGGGACGATCGCGGTGCAGATGGGCGCCCCCGAGAACCTCGCCCTCCTGCGGGCGCATGAGGAGCCCGGGCTGGTGGTGGCGCTGGTGGTGGCGTCCGGCGACAACGACGATGCCATCGATCCACATCGCTTCATTGGCCGTGTCGGCGTGGCGGCCCGTGTGCACGAGCGCATCAATCTGCCCGGCGACACGGTGCAGATCACGTTGCAGGGCCTGCGCCGCATCACCATCGATGATGTCACGCAGACCGAGCCCTTTGCCGTGGCCGCCGTGCAGGGCGCCAAGGAACTGCCCGCCGACCCGGCGGAGCTCGATGAGCTGGTGGCCCGCACCGTCACGGCCGCGGAAACGCTGGCCGAGCTGGTGGACCGCATTCCCAACGAGGTGCCGCAGATCCTCAAGATGAATGTGTCCGACCCCGGACGCTTCGCGGATCTCGCGGCCACCAACATGAACCTGCGCATCGCCGACAAGGAGGAGGTGCTGCAGCGCCTCGATATCGGCCAGCGCATTCGCTTCATCCTCTCGCGCCTCGAGCGCGAAGTGGCGCGCGCACGCGTCATGGAGGACGTCAAGAAGCAGACGGAAATAAAGATCGAGCAGCACCAGCGCGAGTTCTACCTGCGCCAGCAGCTGCGGGCCATTCAGTCGGAGCTGGGCGAGGCCGATCCGAACGAAAAGGAGTCGGTGGACCTGCTGCGCCGCATCGACGAGGCGCAGCTGCCGGAGAAGGTGGCCGCCGAAGCGCGTCGCGAGACGGAACGCCTGCGCATGCTCTCCCCGGCCTCCAGCGAGTATCAGGTGCTGCGTACCTATCTCGATTGGGTGCTGGCCCTGCCCTGGCACGCACGCAGCGGCAACGACAAGGACATTGCGCTGACCAATGTGGAAGCGGCGCTCGAGGAGCGGCACTATGGGCTCGACGAGGCCAAGGAGCGCATCGTGGAGTATCTCGCCGTGCGCAAGCTGCGCGGCGGCGATCCCACCGGCCCCATTCTCTGCTTCGTCGGGCCACCTGGTACCGGCAAGACCTCACTCGGTGAGGCCATTGCCACGAGCATCGGCCGGGCCTTCTATCGCATTTCCGTGGGCGGCGTACGCGACGAAGCGGAAATCCGCGGTCATCGTCGCACCTATGTGGGCGCCATGCCGGGCATGCTCATCCAGGCGCTGCGGCGCGTGGAAGTGCGCGATCCGGTCATCATGATCGACGAGATCGACAAGATGTCGGGCGGCGGCCCCGGTGGTGACCCGACTGCAGCCATGCTCGAGGTGCTCGACCCGTCGCAGAACTCGACCTTCGTCGATCACTATCTCAACCTGCCCTTCGATCTCTCGAGCACGCTGTTCATCTGCACGGCCAACAATCTCTTCGACATCCCCGGCCCGCTGCGTGACCGCATGGAGGTCATCCGCATTGCCGGCTACACCATCGAGGAGAAGGTCGAGATCGCGCAGCGCTATCTCATTCCGCGGCTGCTCGAGGACCACGGACTCAAGGGCGACGATCTGCAGCTCGACGAGCGCGTGCTGGGATTCATCACCTCGCGCTATTCGCGTGAGGCGGGCCTGCGCACCTTCGAGCGCTGCATTGCCTCGCTGATGCGCAAGCGCGCCCGGGCCAAGGCCGACGGCGACAATTCGGCCTGGGTCATCGACGCCGCGCGTGTGCAGGACATTCTGGGTGCGCCGCGTTTTGCGATGGAAGAAGCCGAGAAGGAGCCGGAGATCGGCGCCGTGACCGGTCTCGCGTGGACCAGCACGGGCGGCGATCTCATGACAATCGAGGCGTTGCGCATGCCCGGCATGGGCAAGCTCACCGTCACCGGGCAATTGGGCGACGTCATGCGCGAGTCGGTGGACGCGGCCTATTCGTTCGTGCGCTCGCGCGCAGCGACGCTGGGCATTGCCGACATCGAGTTCCGTGAGGCCGATCTCCACCTGCACTTCCCGGCCGGCTCCATCCCCAAGGATGGCCCCTCGGCAGGCATTGCCGTCACGCTGGCCGTGGCCAGCGCGCTGTCACGCCGGCCGGTGCGCCGCGATCTCGCGCTCACGGGTGAGGTCACGCTGCGCGGCAAGGTGCTGGAAATCGGTGGCGTGAAGGAAAAGGTGCTGGCCGCGTACCGCGCCGGCCTGCGCGAGGTCATCCTTCCCAAGGGCAACGAGAAGGATGTGCGCGACGTGCCGCAGGAAGTGCGCGACAAGATGGCTTTCACCTTTGCCAGCACGATGGACGAGGTGCTGCATCTCGCGCTGTTGCCGCATCCGGACACGCAGCTTGCCGACTCCAAGCCGAGCCAGCCCACGGTTTCGGTGGACCGGCACGCATTGCCTGCAGACCTGCGAAAGTAGCAAGTGTCAGTGCAGAAGCCGGACCGCTAATAGCTCACGCAGAGGGAATGAGGGCGCAGAGTTCGCAGAGAACTGCAGTCGATGTTGAACTGCCTTGTCGCGGATGACGCGGATCAGGCGGAAACAGCACGGATAGATCACGTGCAAGGATGACGCACGTTCAGCCTTTCTCCTCTGCGAACTCTGCGCCCTCCATTTCTCTGCGTGAGCTTTTGAATTGTCCGCAATGCGCCCTACGTGCGGATACCCACCCGTTACGAATTGTCGAGCCAGTCGAACTACTTCATCAATCCGCTCGCCGCGTGCAGCAACAACCCCACCAGGCCGCCGACCAGCGTCCCGTTGATGCGGATGAACTGCAGGTCACGCCCGATCTGCAGCTCGATCTTCCGTGAGGTGGCGTCGGCATCCCAGGCAGCGACCGTGCTGGCGATGAGCCGCGCCACTTCCTCACGCGCCTGTTCCACCGAGTAGGTCACGAGCTCCACGATCCAGCCGTTCACCTTCTCGGCCAGCACGGGGTCTTCCAGCACCTTATGGCCAAGGCCCGTGAGCCAGCGCTCCAGCTGATCGGGCTCGCGCTCGGCGTCGTCGGCGAGACGCGCGGCATAACTGCCCAGTCGGCCCTTCACATCGGTCCACACTTCACGCGAGAACTCGGCCACCCCCGGATGGTTGAGCACATCGAGCTTGATCTGCTCGGCGCGCGCCATGGTTTCCGGATTGTCGCGCAGGTTGGCCACGAAGCGCTCCACGGCCTCGTCGTAGCGCTGCCTGAGCGGATGCTCCGGATCGGCGGCCACGGCCACGAGTGTCTTCTCCACGCCGCTCACGATCTTGTCGCCGAGTCGGTCTTCCACGGCCCCCGGCACCCACCACGGGCTCTCCTTGCGGATGCGATCGCGAATCAGTTCCTCGTTCTCCTCGAGGAAGCGCGCGGCGAGGCGCAACGCATCGTCGAGCAGGGCCTGATGGCGTCCGCCGGTGGTGAGCAGCTCGAAGGCCCGCGCCACCAGCGGACCGGCCTGCATGGCACGCAGGCGCGACACGATGCCGCGGTCCACGAGGGCCTGCACGTC
>JACVCT010000189.1 GCA_016741895.1 Gemmatimonadaceae bacterium
TTGCTGAGGGGCTGGTGTCCCTGGCGCAGGTTCGAAGACACACCGGACTCTAGCCCACGGAACTCAGGACCCGGAACCTGACCCCATCACTCGAAACTGATTAGTGCCTGGTCTGGAGTTCAGGTTTCGAGTTCTGTGTTGGTCCCGTCTCCCGGTACGCCCCGTACGCCCCATTCATCGCCGTGCCGCCCGTCACCACGCCGATGCGCGTGAACACGAACGCCAGGCCCTTGCTGGCGCTCTCGCGCTCGGGCCGCCACGCCAGGCTCACTGCGCTCGCGCCGACAATGGCGCCAAGCAAGGGCACATTGGGTCGCCGCGCGCCGCTTGTCTCGCGCACCATCAGCGTGTTCACCACGCCGCAGCTGAGGGCGCGGCCCAGACGCGGCCAGAACGGACGGCCGGCGCGCGCGCCTTCGCAGCGCATGGCGGGCCCGTGCGCCGGCACCACGCGCAGCAGCGCAAAGCGCAGCAGTTCCTCGCTGGCCGCAAAGCCCACCTGGTCTCCCACACGCGCGCCGTAGCCACGCCAGGTCCGCTTCCATTTGGCCGGCATGGCCGTGGCCTGGTTGAACGTCGCGGCACTCAATGCGCCAACGGCAAGCAAGGCATAATGGCTGCCGGTGCTGCTGTCATGCGCGGCCACGCTGTCCGCGTGAACGGCTTGCGCGCGCACGGCGCCTGGACTGAAGATCGCCGCGCACGCGGCAAGCAGCGCCATCGCAAGCGTGTGCATCACGCGCCGTGTGCGGGGCTGCACGCCCAACGCCGTCGCCTGCACCCTCACCGCGCGGGTGGGGCCGGCGGCAGCGTCTGCGGGCGCATGCTGCCCGGCGCGGAGTCGGTGGCGGGCGGATAGTACTGCGGCGCGCCGGCCGTGATGGCCAGTCGCACCCGCTCCGACTGCGTGGCGTTCACCCCGAACAGCACCAGCACGAGATTGGCCGAGCGTACGACATCGAGCGGGGGTTCGGGCCAGGCGCCAATGCTGTCGCCTTCGGGCAGCAGACGAAACCGATCGAGTCCGCGCGACGCCTGCACACCCGCCATCGAGTCGGCAAAGTAGAAGGCCGCCATCGTGGCCGTGCGGCCAATGCGATAACGCGTGCCCCGCTCGGGGAAGTAGGGCACGGTCAGCGTGTCGATCACCTTGGCGTTCATGCCGGCCTTGTTGATGCGGTCCTCGAGATGACAGGGCCGCCAGGTGCCATCACGCGGACAGGCCGAATCGGAGGGCGTGGCCGGACGTGGCACCGGTGGCAGACTGCTCACGTCGGCCTTGGGCGGCGCGGCGTCCTTCTTGTCGCCGCAGGCCGCGGTCATCAGCAGCAGCGTCGAAATGAGCAGCGCCAGGCGCGCGCGAGGCGAAGGCAGAGCACGGGAACTCATGTGCGCAAGCTAGCACATCAGCCTGACCGTCGCGCCGCCTCACCATCTGTTCCGGCATCCGTCTGGTCATTGTCTTCTCCGCGCGACAGACTCCACGCCGCCATCGTCATCCAGACCGTATGACAGACGATGACCACCGCAAAACCCGTGACATCAAGATGCAGATGTCCCACCAGTACCAGCAGCCAGGGCCCGAGGCCGGCCAGCGGCGCCAACCAGTGGACCAGCGGCGCAAAGCCTGCCTGCCCACGCATGGCCAGACCCCATAGCGTCATGGCCACCGCGGTCAGTGCCACATACACCGTGGCAAAGGCCTGATTGAGCCGCCCCGTATAGTGCAGCTGCTGCAGGGCCAGCTCGCGACGCGCGGCGTCCCGCACCACACCCGATGCCTCGGCGAGACTGCCGAGCAGGGCCGGCGCCACCAGCCCGCTCATGATGGCCGCCGCCATCACGGACACCGCCGCCAGCAGAAAGCAGGCAAGCGCCGCGCCGCTCAGCCACGGTCGGGCACGCAATCGCCAGCTCAGGGCCCCCATTCCCACCAGCAGCAGGGGCACGGCCCCAATCGCGGCGCCATGCACGATGCGCCCTCGCCACAGCACAGCGCCCGCGCCCGCCCCATGCGCGTTGGCGTCGGCAATGGACTCGGCGCCCGTGGGATGCAGCCACATGACGAGCAGCACCACCAGAGAGCCAATGAGTGTGAGAACGAACGCGGGGGTGCGCGCGGGGCCGGAGTTGCGGGATGATGACATGGCGAGTGGATTGGAGGGAGTGAACTCGCCCGCATGATGCTCCCCCTTCTCGCCACGTGCGCAGGATGATGAACACCAACCCGCCGGCTGTTCAACAACCGGAGCCTGATGGTGAACCCGACCCACGCGTCGAGCGCTCCGAGCGTGCACTGCGCCAGGCTCTGCACGACCTGCTGTTCGAGGGCGCGTTCGACGAGGTCACCGTGCAACAGATCGTGGCCCGCGCCGGCGTATCGCGCGGCACGTTCTACGCGCGCTATCGCAACAAGGACGACGCGCTGCTGGCCAGCCTCGACGGCATGTTGGCCTCGCTCGAGCGTGGGCTGGCACAGGAATCGCCGCCGCGACTGATCGCGGCCGAGGAGTTGCTGCGCCATGTGGGATCGGCGGGTAGGGTGCGCGACGCCCTCGCGCCCGGCGGCAGGCTGGAACAGGTGTTCGACTACATGGGTGATGTGCTCGCCGACCAGATCCAGCGCCGGCTCGCGGTGTTTGTCGCGCCGGCGGACGCGGCGGCTGGATCGGCGGCTGGCACAGCAACTGGACCTGCCTCGCCCACCATGCCCCCGGCGCTGGCAGCGCGCATGCTCTCCGGTGCCTTCATGGAGATGCTACGCTGGTGGGCCGACCGTCCCGACCGACCGGACGCGCAGGCGATGGACGCAGAATTCCATCGCATGGCCCGGCGGATGCTGCGCGCGGGGCGCGGCTAGGCGGATTTTCCGTTCCCTCCGCTGGAGAATGTACGGTTTTATTTCGGTTTATGTTTTCAGATCGACGCAGCGTTCGGCATTTTGTGCGATTCTGACAGATTTCTGCGTCCGTTCCATCGCAGGAGGCTTGGTTTTTGGCCATGGTGCACCGATATTCGTGTAATCGACGCACGATTCCGGGTCCGCCACGGCGAACCAGCACCTACACCACGCCCCCTCCATGGCCACCAACAATTCCTCCCGCATGGCGGTCATGCGGGAAATCACGAACCGGGCCCCGCGCCTCACCTCACGTCCTGAGGAGAACGGCGTCCAGAGCCCCACCAGCGCCTGGTTCGGCATGAACACCTTCGGCCTGCGCCAGATGCGCGCCAAGCTGCCGAAGGACGTCTACAAGAAGCTCGCGGCCTCCATTCGCCTCGGTAAAAAGCTCGACTCCGACATCGCGCCGGTCGTGGCGCAGGTCATCAAGGAGTGGGCCATTTCGCGTGGCGTGACGCACTTCACGCACTGGTTCCAGCCGCAGACGGGTCTGACGGCCGAAAAGCATGACGCCTTCCTCAACTTCGACGAGTCGGGCCTGCCCATCGAGACGTTCACGGGTGAGCAGCTCATTCAGTCGGAGCCCGATGCCTCGTCCTTCCCCTCGGGCGGTCTGCGCGCCACCTGGGAAGCGCGTGGCTACACCGCCTGGAACCCGGCCTCGCCGGTGTTCATCAGCGAGACGGGTGGCGTCAAGTATCTTTGCATTCCGTCGGTGTTCATCGGCTACAACGGTGAAGCGCTCGACGAAATGACGCCGCTGCTGCGCAGCTGCGACGTGCTCTCGGCGCGCGCCACCGAGCTGCTCTCGCTCATCGGTGACACGGGCGTGCTGCGCGTCATCACCACGCTGGGTGTGGAGCAGGAGTTCTTCCTCATCGATCGCGGCCACTTCGCGCTGCGCCCCGACCTCGTCATGGCCGGACGCAGCCTCGTGGGCGCGCCGCCGCCACGCGGTCAGCAGCTTGAAGACCACTACTTCGGTGGCATCCCCGAGCGCGTGCAGGCCTGCATTGCCGAAGTCGAGCAGGAGCTCTACAAGCTCGGTGTGCCCATCTGCACGCGGCACAACGAAGTGGCGCCGTCGCAGTTCGAAATGGCGCCCATCTTCGAAGACTCCGAAGTGGCGGTGGACCACAACCACCTCGTCATGGCCATCCTGCGCAAGGTCGCGCTACGCCATGGCCTGCAGGCGCTCATTCATGAGAAGCCCTTCGCCGGTATCAACGGCTCGGGCAAGCACTGCAACTGGTCCATGGCCATCGTGGCCGACAACGCGCTCGACGGCACCAACCTGCTCAAGCCCGGTAAGACGCCGCATCAGAACCTGCGCTTCCTGCTGTTCCTGGCGGCCGTGCTGAAGGGTGTGCACAAGCACGCCGGTCTGCTGCGCGCAGGTATCGCGGTCACGGGCAACGAGCATCGCCTCGGCGCCAACGAAGCGCCGCCGGCCATCATCTCGGCCTTCCTCGGCAAGGGCCTTACGCAGGTCGTCGAAGACATCGCCGCCGGCAAGACCTCGGCGTCCAGCGCCGAGCAGGCCATGCTCAAGCTGGGCGTGGCCAAGCTGCCCGAAGTGGAGCAGGACAACACGGATCGAAACCGCACGTCGCCCTTCGCGTTCACGGGCGCCAAGTTCGAGTTCCGCGCCGTGGGTTCGTCGCAGAACATCGCCTTCCCCGTCATGCTGCTGCAGGCGGCGGTGGCGGAGGCCATCGGCGAGATCACGGCCGAACTGAAGAAGGAGATCAGCAGCGCCAAGAGCGTGGATGACGCGGTGCTCAAGGTGGCCAAGAAGGCCTTCAAGGAGAGCACGGCGGTGCGCTTCGAAGGCAACAACTACTCCGACGAGTGGGTGGTGGAGGCCAAGCAGCGCGGCCTGCTCAACCTGCGCCGTACGCCGGAGGCGCTGGAGCAGCTCACCACGAAGGGCGCCAAGAGCCTCTTCAAGGACACGGGCATTCTCACCGACGTGGAGCTCGAGAGCCGCTACCATGTGCGACTCGAGCGCTACATCAAGGACATGCTCATCGAGCTGCACACGCTGCAGCAGATGGTTGACACGCAGGTGCTGCCGGCGGCCTATGGCTACATCGGCTCGCTGGCCGGCACGGCGGGTCAGGGCGCGGCGGCGGGCATCAACATGCAGCCCATCGTGGACGCGGCCAACGCGGCCAGCAAGCTGGTGGCCACGCTGCAGAAGAAGCGCGCCGAGCTGGCCAAGGTGATTGCCAAGGCCGAGCACATGCACGACGACGCGGCCGCGCAGGCGCAGTACATCACGAGCACGGGCGCCGAGATCATGGCCGAAGTGCGTGAGGCCTCGGACGCGCTGGAGATGAGCATCGGCGACGAACACTGGCCGCTGCCGCGCTACCGCGAGATGCTGTTCCCGGTGTAAAGGCGAGACTCGCCTGAGCGCTTGGGCCGCTTTGCGCTGTGTGCCTTGCGCTGTGGGTGTGAGTGGTGCCGCACCATGCACCACTCACACCCACAGCTCAGAGCCCAAAGCCCACAGCAGTGGATGGCCGACTGCAGTTTTTCTTACCTCAGTTCCTCTTTGAGCTTCTGCGCAAATCTCCGACTCATCACCACCGGCTCCCGCTGCCCTCTCAGCCACACCTGATAGCTGCGCGGCATGTGCTCGGCAATGCGCTCCACCATGTCCATGTTGATGACCGTGGAGCGGTGAATCTGCTGAAACGGCGGCGACGGCAGTCGCGCCATCCACTCGGCCAGCGTCTTGCGCACGGCCACACGTCGTCCGTCCGTCAGTGACACGATGGTGCAGTCACCATCGGCTTCCACACAGCGCATCTGCGCCACCGGCAGAAATCCCATGCTGCCTTCGATACGCAGAAACAGACGGTCGCGCATGCCAAGCGGCCGCCCGGGCGCTGTGGTGTCGCCGGATTCGTCGTGGGTCTGCCCCTCGTCGGCTGAGGCAGGGGGCGGCGTCCCCAGTCGCGCAATGGTGTCTGCCATTCGCGCGGCCGACACCGGCTTGAGCAGGTAGTCCAGCGCGCGCACCCCAAATGCGTCCACGGCGTAGCGGTCATGCGCCGTGACACACACAACGCGCACCTGCGGCGACAGCAGCGGCGCGAGCGTCAGCCCCTGCTCCTGATGCAGTTGCAGGTCGAGAAACACCACATCGACCGCTTCACGCTGCAGCAGGGCCACAGCTTCGCTCAGGCCGCTGGCCTCGCCCACCACCTCAACCTCGGGGTGCGCCTGCAACATGCGCCGCAGCTCCACCCGCGCGAGACGCTCGTCGTCCACCAGCAGCGCCTTCCACCGGGGCGCCGTCACGCTACCGCCCGGGTATAGGGCAGCGTCAGCCGCACACGCACCAGTCCCTCGCCACTTTCGGTGCGCAGCGAGGCGGCCGTGCCGTAGGCCAGCGCGAGGCGTTCGCGCACGTTGCTGAGCCCCATGCCGTTGGCCGGTGCAATGCCCGTCCACTCGCCACTGTTCTCCACCGTGATAGAGAGCCGGTCATGCTCCACCGCGGCGCGCAGCGCCACCACCAGCGGGGTGCCACGTCCGTGCGTGACCGCGTTCTCCACCAGGGGCGCCAGCAGCAGCGGGGGCACGGCCGCGGCCCGCGCTTCGGCCGACGCGTCCACGGAAACCTGCAGTCGCTCTTCGAAGCGCAGCTTCTCCACCGCAAAGTACGCTTCGTGCAGCGCCAGCTCGTCACCCAGTCGCACCCGATGCGCCGGTTCGAGTGACAGTGAACCACGCAGATACGACGCGAGCTGCGTGATCATGTCGCGGGCCCGCTCGGGATCCTCGCTCACCAGCGCGCGCACCGAATTGAGCGCATTGAACAGAAAGTGCGGATTGACCTGCGCCACCAGCAAGCGGTGCTGCGATGCCGTCTGCAGCGCGCGCGCCTGCTCCACATCACGCGCGGCCAGCACCAGCGTGACGCCGGCAGCCCAGAGCAGCATGATGAACACATGCACCACAAACATGCGTGGCAGCATGGACAGCGACTCATTGGCCAGCGCAGCGAGTGAGCCGTTGGTCCACCACAGGTAGCCGAACATCCACGGCAGCGTGGCAGCGACCGCCACGGCAATTACCAGAACCGGCAGCGTGAGTGGCAACCATCCGGCACGCCGTGCGCTGGGTGTACGCCAGGGTGCGACGCGGCGCAGCGCCCAGACCATCGGGGCTGAACACAGCATGCCCACCAGCACCCAGCGCAGCGCGTTGAGCACACGCTCGGAGGTCTGCGGTTCCTGCGCCGCCCCCTGCCCCCACACCGCCACCCCGATGAGCAGCCACAACCCCCCGTGCACCACCGCGGCGCGCCAGGGGGATGGCGCCGCGGTCGTACGCGGGGGGTGTGAGAGCACAGCGTCAGTGGTGCCGGCGGGGCGCATGCCCCAAATGTGGCACCGCGTGGGCGCTTACGGCAGCAACACCTTGTCGATGACCAGAATCACGCCGTTCGACTGGTACACGTCGTACACGCTGATGTTGGCCACCTGTCCCTTGGCATCCTTCACCACCAGGTTGCGCGGGCCGTTCATCATGACCGAGAGCGTGCCGCCGCTGGCCGTCTTGAGCGTGGCCGTCCCGTTGCCCTTCTTGACGGCATCCATGAGCGCCTCGGCGTCGAGACGGCCGGGCACGACATGATAGGTCAGCACACTCGTGAGCGTGCCCTTGTTCTCGGGCTTGAGCAGGTTGTCCACCGTGCCGGCCGGCAGCTGCGCGAAGGCGGCGTTGGTGGGCGCGAACACGGTGAACGGTCCCTTGCCCTTGAGCGTCTCCACCAGGCCGGCCGCCTTGACAACCGCCACCAGCGTGGTGTGATCGGCCGAGTTCACGGCATTGTCAACAATGTCCTTGGAGGCATACATGGCCTGTCCACCGACCATGGGGTTCATGGACTGCTTGGACTGGGCCGAGACCGTGCCGGCGAACAGCAGCGAGCAGCTGAGCGCGACAGAGAACGACTTTGCGGCAAACGACTTCGCGGCAAACGACTTTGTGGTGGACGACGTGAGAGCGTGCGACATGATGAGAGCCTCTGCGATCGGGTGAGTGAGGGTGTTCGTGCATCGCGCCGGTGCACCGTGGCGTCCGGCGTCGCTGCATGTACGTCGGGCCGCAGGCGCCGGATGCATCGCGGTGCGATGCAGTGGCGTGCGGCCCGATGCGGTCACTCTCACGTGCAAAGGACTACTCGGTCTTCACCTCACCCACGAGGAAGGGCGTCATGGTGGGAACGGGTGAACCGGTTGCGGCCTCCTCCGTCACGGCGAACGCCGCCACCCCGCTGGTGCCGGTGGCCACGGTCACGTCGTGCAGCAATTGTGAACCGTCGCTGCCCGGACGGAACAGCGTGAGTGGCACCGGCTTGCCGTCGCGGATCATCCACAGGCAGTAGGCGCGGTCCTCGGCAATGGGGGCCAGGCCCGATGCGGGAATAACGG
>JACVCT010000190.1 GCA_016741895.1 Gemmatimonadaceae bacterium
GCCTGATCCACCGGCCGCGTCCCGCCCACGAACAGCGCGTTGCCGAAGAAGCGCAGCCCCGCCGTGACGCTGGCGCGCACACCGTCGGTGGGCCGCGAAACCGGCGCCCAGGACATCAGCGCATTCGGATCCACCACCGCCAGTCGGTCGATGGACGAACGCGCCGCGGCTGTCGGCGCGTCGGCCCAGCCACTCTGCACACCCACGCTCAGGCCCGGTGCCACCGCCGGCAGCCAGAGATTGCGTCCCACACGAATGGGCTGACGCAGGAACGGTGTGATGTACTGCACCGACGCACGCAGCGCCGCCGCGCGAGAGCCGGCAAACTCCTTGTCTTCGTACGACGGCAGATTCTGATACTTGCCCAACTCGAAGAGCTGCTGTGACGGAATGCGCGAACCCGTCACAATGCCCACATCACCACGCGCGAGGAATACGAACGGTCCCGCCGTCCGTCGACCCGTGAGACGCGCCTCTGTACGCTGCCACGCCAGGGTACCATCGCCGCGTTCATACGACAGTCGACCGCTCAGACCCGGACGAATGAACTCGGCGCTGTTATCGGGCCGCCATTCGAGCAGGGCCGCCGAACGCAGATAGCCGCCCTCGTCCACCCCGCGATTTGCACGAAAGGCCTCACCACCAAATGGGCTGCGCGTTTCGCGCGCGGCACTGTAGCGATCGTCGCCAACGCCGACCTCGGTGCGGAGCAGGAAGCGGCGGTTGCCGATGCGTCGCACCGCCGCCAGCGTGGCTGTGGTGCGCGACACATAGTCGTACGGGTCGATGGACGCAAAGAAGGCACCGGCCGAGTTGCCGGAGTCGAGCGGGACACGAAAGTCGTTGGTGATGTCGAGACTGCGCCCACCGCGCAGCTCGAGCGTCCACGGACCGCGGGTGCGCTCGATGCTGGCGCGGCCGCGCACCGTCTGCTCCGACCACGCATACCCGGCATTGGCACGCAGCACGACACCGGGCGCCGCATCTCGCAACGCCACACGGCCACCCAGACCGGTGTACACCCCTTCGACGCGATTGTAGTGCAGCACATCGGCCGGTCGCGTTGCCGCCATGTCAAAGCGCGGCGGACCGGTTGGACGCCAGCGATCAGGACCGATGTCGTTGAAATCATCGGCGTGCATGTCCTGCGTGATGGACCCGATGCCGAATGTCCACTGCGAGAAGCGCGAGAGCGAATCGGATGGGGCGTACACCAGACGTCGGCGCGACACGGCGCGCAGCGAATCAGCCTTGGCCAGCGTGACCGCGTCCAGCACCGTGTCGTTGACCTGCATGTCGTAGAAGCGGGACGCAATGCGGATGACCGCCTTGCCGTCGCCGAGTACCGGCAGCATGGCCTGCAGCTCGATGCGCTGTCGGGCCGGCAGCCAGTAGGCGCCCTGCCGTTCACCGTTCTCGTACTCCACGAAGGCGATGGCATCAGCCAGGTTGCGCGACAGCAACCCGCGCCGCGCGCCCGCCTGCACAAAGTGCCCGCGCAGGCGCACCAGCGTCCCGCGTGAGGCATCAAGGTCCATCTCGCCGTCGAACAGCACCACCTTCTCCGGCACATCGGGTCGCGGCTGCACCCGCACATGCACAATGGGAATGCTGCGATCACCGGCGCGCATGGTCACGATGGTGTCACCACCACTGTACGTGTAGTAGCGCTCGCGGTCCGTGGCCAGCGGATGCACGGCCGGCAGCGTATCCGACGCGTTGTTGCGGCGCGGGTTGCCCGCCTCGGCGCTGGAGGGCCCACGCCCATTCCGACCACCGGTATTGCTGCGAATGCGCAGGCGGTTGCCGTAGAGCACCGGATTCAGCCACCCCGTCTGGAACAGGGGGAGCATGGACACGTTCGCACCCACCTGCTGGGCCCGGTAGCCGCCCACACGCTGCTCGTAGTGACCGGCGCGATTCCAGGACAGGTCGCTGGCCACCTGCTCGATGGCCGCCACCACCTCGGTACCTTCCTCGCGCTTGAGCAGGATGGCGATTTCCGTCTCCACCTTGCTGCGGTACGAGATGAGCGAGTCCGGCAATCGGTTGCGCTCACTGGCCTCGGCCAGAAAGCGCAGCAGAGGGGTGCGCGTGGGCACGGTGTCTGCGCCTTGCGCGACAACACGACTTGAACTGATGCAGAGTGCCGCGACCATCAGCGCCGCGGCGGTCACTTTGGGGGCAAGGGCGATCGGCATATGCGGGCTAGTACGCTGGAGGCCCGACAGAAGTTGCATTCGGTCCCTGTTACAAACCGCGACCGCTCGCCCACGTGCAGACGAGCGGTCAGGCCTTCCTGAGCAGGGCCACGTACTCCTCCGCCGCGGTCCAGTCGTGCATGGCCTGCTCCAGCTCATCGCGCGCGCTATCAAGCTGCTTGCCCAGAGCTGTGGCCTTCTGCACACCGGCGGGAGTGTCGTACAGCGACGGGTCATCGAGCTGACCTTCCAGCTCCGCCACCCGCTGCTCGAGCGTCGTGACCCGCAGCTCCGCGTCGGCCAGTGTCTTCTCGGCGGCCCGCAGCAACTTTCTGGTATCTCCCGACGTCGCGGCCTTGTGCGACTGCCGCTCGCGCTCCTTCTCGCGCTCCCGCTGACGGGCGGCCAGCTCGGCGTCCTTCTGGGCTTCGGCACGCGCCTGCTGCTCCTCGCGCTTCGCGCGCTCGGCACGCATCTCTTCCCATTCCACGAACGAGCCGTTGAACACCTGCAGCTGCTGATCGCGCAACTCCCACACCTGCGTCGCCAATCCGCGCAGCACGGCGCGGTCATGACTCACGATCAGCACACTGCCGTCAAACTCACTCACCGCGTCCTCGAGCACTTCAATGCTTTCGACGTCGAGATGATTGGTGGGCTCGTCGAGAATGAGCAGGTTGTTGGTGCTGAGCGTGAGCAGTGCCATGGCCACGCGTGCGCGCTCACCACCCGAGAGCGTGCCCACGGTGCGCTGCACTTCGTCGCCGCTGAAACCGAAGCGGCCCAGATGCCCCTGCACGAGACGACGCTCCCAGAGCGGACGCTGCGTGGCAATGGCCTCGTAGATGGTGCTGTCCAGCGGCAGGTGCGCGAGATCCTGACGGTAGTACGCCACCGAGGTACTGGGGCCGATCTTGACTTCGCCCGATAGCGGCGCGTGTTCACCCAGCAACGTCTTGATGAGCGTGCTCTTGCCCGCGCCGTTGGGGCCCACCAGCGCAATCATCTCGCCGCGCTCGAGCACCACGTTGACATCGCGCACCAGCACACGCGGCCCGTCGGGTGTGGGCACGCCCACGGTTACATGCTGCGCTTCCACCACGCGGTCGCCGCTGCGATTGCCGGCGTTGAGACGCAGCGCCATCACGCCTTCCTCGCCAATGGGCGCCGACAGACGTGGCATGCGTTCGAGCCGCTTGCGACGCCCCTTGGCTTGCGCCGTATTCTGGCCCGCAATGTTGCGCGCGATGTAGTCCGACTCGGCCGCAATGACTTTCTGCTGCTTGTCGAACTGGCGCTGCTGCGTGAGACGGCGCTCCTCACGCTGCTGCACAAACGACGCATAGCCGCCCGTGTACGCGAAGGCCGTTCCACCCTCGAAGTGCAGCACGTGATTGGCCATGGCGTTCAGGAATGCACGGTCGTGACTGATGCACAGCACCGTGCGATCGGTGGTGGCGAGATACTGCTCCAGCCAGGCCGTCGTTTCGAGATCGAGATGGTTGGTGGGCTCGTCCAGCACCAGCAGCTCGGCCGGTGTGGCCAACTGACGCGCCAGCGCCACGCGTCCGCGCTCTCCACCGCTCAGCGTGCCGATGCGCGTGACCTTGGCCATGGCCGGATCGAAACCCACACCCATGAGCACACTGTCCACACGCGAGGCCATCTCGTAGCCCCCGTCGCGCTCGAAGCGCTCGAGATCGCGGCCGTACTTCTCCATGGCCGACTCACTGTGATCGTGCTCGAGACTCGCCGCCTGCTGCGCCAGCGACTGCTCGAGTTTGCGCAGCTCGCCGAAGGCGTCGGCCACGATGTCCCAGAGCGACTGATCGTCGGGGAAGCGACGGTGCTGATCCATGAGCGCCACGCGCAGGCCGGGCATGCGCGCCACCGAGCCCTTGCTGGGCTGCAACTCACCCGTGAGCAGACGCATCAGCGTGGTCTTGCCCGTGCCATTGCGCCCCACAATGGCCCAGCGGTCGCCGGGGGCCACGGTGAAGGAGATGTCGCGGAAAATTTCCGTGGCGCCAAACTCCACGCCCACGTTGCCCATCGAAATCAGCGTCATGCGTACGTCATGCCTGCGTCACGATTCTACCGGAGGTGAACCCGGTAGTGTACTCGGCTCGGCTCCCCGGCGCAGGCCACGCAGGTCACGCAGGTCACGCAGGTCACGCAGGTCACGCCACCAGCTGAGTGCGACGTCGCCCGTGCGCAGACCCCAGGTCAGCAGCAGCGCCGCCGTGACGGCGCCGTGTGGCCAGCGCAGCGTGAACAACAGGGCCATGGCCAGCGCCGCGTACCATGCCGCCACCACAAAGAGCCCCGGCACCATGGCCCGGGCCGCACGCTCCGCCTGGTCGCGGCTGATGCGCCGGGCAAGCCCCAGCACCATGGCCCACACGGGCCCGTTGATGACCCAACCGACGACGGCGAACGGGGTTTGCAGCAGCAGGCTCGCCAGCGCGGGCCGAGGCCGGGGAAACTCGGCACTACCCGCGCTGCCGGGCGCTACGGACAGCAGGGCCTCCCGCAGCCGGTCAGTGAGCCGACCCGAGCTGACGTCACCCGCGGGCTGCCCATCGAGCCAGGCGCGCAGCGAGAACGGGGCACCGATCCGCACCAGCAGGTCACTGCCCGGGGTGGCCGGGTCGCTGTAGTGCAGACCAAACGGCACCACACTCACGTCTTGTGTTGCGCCACCATCAGCATAGTTCAGCAGCATTTTCGCAACACCTGTACGCAAACGCCCCAGAGCCGGGCCAGCATGCACGCCGCCCTCGGGAAACGCCCCCACCACCTGCCCGGCGTCGAAGGCCCTGGCCACCGCCTGGGCAGCCGCCGCATTGATCTGGGTCAGGTCCAGCCCCGAGTCGCGAAGCCGCCGCGCGTCCCGCACGCGCACCACGGGAATCACGTCCAGCGCCTCGTAGGTTTTGCGGGCCGTCCAGTCGCTCCACACCGACACCGTGGCCAAGTAGCGCACCGGCCGCGTCGTGGTGAAATAGCCGGCCAGCACGTCGGGCAGGTCGTTCGGGTGATTCCCGATCAGCAGCACCGGCCCGGTGGCCGGGATGCGCTCACGTCCTTCCCAGCGCACCTCCCGGTAGTACCAGCGCAGCGCGCGCCTGGCGACCCACAGCATGAACGGGCGGAACATCCCGTGAGCTTAGCCCTCGGAACGGCCTTACAACACCGCGTGCGCGCCGCGTTCGTCACCCACCTCACCACGCAGCATGCGCTGGTAGTGTGCCTCCAGCGTGTCCTTGCCGTACTGCGGCGTGGCCTCGGCGTCGTAGCGGCCCGCCGTCGGATCCCACACCAGCATGGACTCCGTGGCGTAGTAACGGCCAATGCGCGCGAACTCCGCCGTATCACGAAGTGGTGGCAGCACCCGTGCCAGCGCCCCCAGTACGCCCACGATCACATCGAACACGCGCGGCGACACGCGCCGAAAGCGCGGCGGCTGACCAAGCAACCGAAACAGCATCTCACCCTGCGCGCGTGGCGTGAGCGCGGGACCCGGTCCACCCACCGGCAGCACCTGATTGGCGCGCGAGGGGTTGTCGAGACAGTCCACCAGAAACGCCGCCACATCGTCATCACTGATGGGCGTACAGGCCGTGAGCGTGCCGTCGCCCACCAGCAGAAACGGCTTGCCCTGCTGCACACGCGCCACCTGTCCCGACAGACTCTTGAAGTAGGCCGTGGGACGCACGATGGACCAGGTCAGGCCCGAGCGCATGAGTGCCTGTTCGAACGCCAGCTTGGCGTGCTGAAACGCCAGGCGCGGCTTCTGCACACAGATGGCCGAGAGCAGCACGAACATCGACACACCCGCCGCCTCCGCCGCGCGCAGCACATGCAGATTGGCGTCGTGCTCCACCGCCCACGCGTCGGCCGGTCCGCCGCGGCGTGACGCGAGGCAGCTGATCACCGCATCAAAGCGCTCGCCGCGAAACCCGTCCCGCGCCACACTCTGTGCGTCAGTGACCTGACCAAACCGCAACTCGGCCTGCGCAGGAAGCACATCGCGCGAGGTACCCGGGCGCACGAAGCACACGACCTCGTGTCCCGCACGCAGCACCGCTCGCGCGACGGCGCGGCCAATGCTGCCCGTGGCGCCCACCACCAATACGCGACGCGACGGCGGCATTGGGAGTGACATTACGGCGTGCCCAGCACGCGGTACCAGGCCTGCATGGCGCGCTCCACACTCACGCGGCTGGCCATCCACTCACCCAGCGCCGGCGGCACGGCAAACGACGCCGCCGCAGCTTGCGCCGGTGTACCCGCCGCATGCCCAGCACGCGCCACCGCTTCGACATGATCGAGCAGCGCACGGTACTCCGTCATGGCTGATGCGCGCACCAGTCCACCGTGACCCGGCACCAGCACGGCGCGCGCACTGCGCAGGCGCGTGGCGAGCTGCTGCACACTGGCTGCGAGCGCACGCGGATCCGCGTCCACGTAATTGGGGAACATGCGATACCACACGAGGTCACCCGACCAGACGAGTCCCGCGTCCTCGTCGTGCAGCGTGAGATCGCTGGCCGTGTGTCCCGCAAACGGCATGAGTTGCAGCACACGATTGCCAAGGTCGATGGTGCTGACCTCGCGGCTGCTTGTCACCACGACATCGGCAAACGCGCGCTCGAGCGCCGCACTGCGCACCGGCGCCACGGGCGTTCCGCCAAGGGCCAGTCGGCGTGTGATGTCCGTGCAGTGCACACGCGGGAGCCCGGCATCCTGTGCGTACCCCGGCAAACCCGACGCGTGGTCCACGTGATAGTGCGACACCACCACATGCGTGGGCCAGCGACCGGTGAGTCGCCGCGCTTCCTCTGCCAGCCAGCGCGCACCGGCGTCGCGATAGAAGCCCTCGAAGACCACCACGCCGGAGCGCCCCGCCACGATGCCGCCGTTGGCGAAGGTCGTGCGATCACCACCGGTGGGCGTCGAGATCACCGCCCAGGCATCGGGCCCCACGGCTTCCAGTCTGGCGAACGGCGTCGTGCTCACCACCGGATTGACCGGTGCCGTCCAGGCCTGACGCTGACGCCGCGGGGCACAGGCCGCATTCAGCCAGACATGCGCGACGCAGCCGGTGCCAGCCAAGGCGGCCTGTCGCAGGAACGCACGACGGTTTGTTGCGCTGGCGGGAATAGCCCCGTTGTGTGGCTGTGGTCCGGACATGAGACGCGAATCTAGCGAACGAATGGTCCGCATGCCGCGCGAACGTCAGGCCATCACGGTACATTCGAAACGGGCCGACGTGACATGAACCACGTTGGCACAGACCACAGTGGTCCGTGCTTCTTTTCGACCGCCCTGACGATGGCATGCCGTGCTCCACGCGCCGCGATGATGCTGGCGCTCTTTCTGTTGACCGGCGTGTCGCCGGCTATGCACACCGATCTGCGGGCGCAGAGTGCCCGCCGCCTGGAGTCCGTCAACCGCATGCGCTACGCCGAGGCCAATGCCCGTCTGGGTGCACCCAAAGCGGGTGAACAGCGCGTGGTGTTCATGGGCAACTCCATCACCGAGGCCTGGGCCCAGCACTTTGCCGCGCTCTTTCCCGACAAGCCCTACGTGGGCCGCGGCATCAGTGGCGAGACCACGCGGCAGATGCGTGCGCGCTTTGCCGACGACGTGATTGCGCTGGCGCCGCGCGTTGTGGTGATTCTCGCCGGCACCAATGACATTGCCGGCAACGAAGGGCCGGTCGGCAATGACGTCATTCAGCAGAACATTGCCGCCATGGCCGACTCGGCGCGCGCGCGCGGCATTCGGGTTGTGCTCTGCGCCGTGCTGCCGGTGTACGACTACCCCTGGCGTCCCGGTCTCGAGCCCGCGCCGCGCATTGTGGCGCTCAATCGCTGGCTGGCCGAGTACGCCGCGCAGCACGACGAGGTGTTCGTGGACCTGCATACGCCGCTCGCCGACGAGCGACAGGGCTTGCCCCGGCAGTACGCCGAGGATGGCGTACATCCCAACCTGGCCGGCTATCGTGTCAGGAGCCCGCTGGTGGAAGCGGGGATTCAGCGGGCCTTGGGCGCGCGCTGAACCCCCGACACCGCGTTACCGCGGAAACGCCACCAGACTTTCCTGCCCGTTGCGGCCCACTGCCGCCACACCGAAGAAGTAATTGTCG
>JACVCT010000191.1 GCA_016741895.1 Gemmatimonadaceae bacterium
GACCGGAGCCGATCGAGCCGTAGCCCTGGGCGAGGACCGGCTCGGCGAAGCCGAACGTCGAGAGCACGACGAGTGTGGCGGCGATGCGCGTGACCATTTGCCAAATCCCCCTAGGCCGCGACCAGCCCTCCTCCACCCGGGGGTATCTCGTCCGGCCGTGCGGCCTGCGCTCTCGAAACACGCAACAGCCTCCGCCCGCGCACGCGCGAGGCGCTTCGCCATGTCGTTTAACGAGTGGACGAGGAAGCCCATTTCGTCGCGCGACGACAGCGCGAGCCGAGTCGACAGGTCGCCCTTCGCGACCGCGCGCGTGCCGGCGATCAGGTCCTGCACCGGCTGCACGAGCCGCTGCGCCCAGAAGAACGCGCCGTACAGCGCACCGAAGGGCCCGCCGAGCCACGCCCACCACGGCGCGCCCGCGAGCTGCGCGCCGGCCGGCAGCGGGGCGCGCACGGCGCGCGGCCTGCTCACGCCATATGAGTGGCTCACCACGCTGGTCACCGCGGCGCAGCGTACGGAGGCCGCGCGCTGGTCCTCCACACTGCCGGCCGCCGAACTGACCCGTGCCCGCTGGCAGGACTGGGACATCGGGTCCTGGATTGTCTCATCCATTCACAGTCAGTTCCGCACCAACGTCGTTGATCCGGCCAACCCCGATCACGAGCGGGTGCTGCGCGCGCATCTCGAGGCCGGCCTGCTCACGGCCTTTGCCATGCAGCAGATCATCGACAGCTGGCAGCCGGACGTGCTGCTGCTGTTCAATGGACGCATGGGTGTGCTCCGCGTGGCCTTCGAACTGGCGCGCGCCGCCAACATCCGCGTGGTCACCCACGAACGCGGCTGGACCGCCGGCACACTGTATCTGGCGGAGAACGCCGACTGCCTGTCTCTCGCGCCCCTGCGCGAGGCCTGGTCGCGCTGGGAGACCACGCCGCTGACCGACAGCGAGCTGCAGCAAACGCAGAGCTGGCTGCTGGACCGCGCCTACGGGCGCAACCTCAACTGGCGGCAGTTCTCGCCGCCGCCGGGCTCGGAAGACGAATTGCGCCGCCGCCTCGCGCTGCGCGAAGGCGCACCACTGTATGTGCTCTTCACCTCCTCCGAAGACGAGGTGGCGGGCAATCGTGAACGCCAAAGCGTGTTCGGCGCGCAGAGCAGTTGGCTCGAGGCCACGGCCGCCTGGGCTGCGTCGCACCCCGAGGTGGACCTCGTCATTCGCGTGCATCCCAACACGGGTGGCAAGCAGTCCACCGGACGCAACGCGGAGCAACTGGCCTGGCTGCAGCACTTTGCCACGACCACCCCAGCGTCTGTGCGCTTCGTCTGGCCCGATGACGACATCAGCACCTACACGCTGATGGACATGGCCGACGTGACACTGTCCTACCTCAGCACCACCGGGCTGGAGGCGGCGTGTCGCGGCAAACCGGCCATCATGGGCGCGTCGTCGTACATCGGCGGCTACGGCTTCACCGATGATGTGCAGTCGGTAGCGGAGTACGCCGCGATGCTCGACCGGTTCTGCGTGGCACCGGAAGCGGAAGAGGCGGTGATCAACCGCCGCACCCGCGCGTGGCGCTTCGCCTATCTCGCCATGTACCGCTACATGCTGCCCTTCCCGCTGGTGCCGCAGCGCGACTTCTCCTCCGCCGGTCTCGCGTACACGGCCTTGGAGGAGCTCAAGCCCGGGCGGGACGCCGGACTCGATCATGCTGTGTCGGTGCTGCTCGATGCCGCGCCGGTCTGCCCGGGGCCCGATCCGGTCACGCCGCGTGATGCGGACACCGAGCGGCACTTCCATCGGGCGGCGTCAGGTGCACGCCACCCCGTGCAGGCCTAGTCCGCGGACAATGTCGCGCAGCTTGTCGTCGCGCGCATAGGACAACCACCCACCGGGCACGATACGCTGCGGACCGGGCGCAGACAGCTGCGCCTCAAAATGCGCGAGTCTAGTCACGTCAGCTGCCGATTGCAGATGATGCAGACGCAGGGCCACCGCCGCCTGCGGCGAGAAGCCGAGGCCACCGGCCGGCGGTCCGTGTCCCATGGTGGTGCAACCACGGGCCGCTTCCTGCGCCACACGCACCACGGCGGCGGCATCGAGTGGTCCCACACACTCGAGGCAGGCCTGGAGCCGGCCACCGTGTTGGTACACATACACGCGCAGCAGGGGCGAATCCGGAGCAAAGCACTGCACATAGTGGGGCACCGGCCCCTGCCACGCGGTCACGTCGGCGTGCACATGCACGGCATGCATGGCGAGGTTGTCGAGTCGCGGCAGGGAACTGGCGCTCTGCGCGCGCGCCCAGGTTGTGTAAAGCGGCACCGGGTTGGCCGCCCATACCACCACGGCCTCGCGCTGACGAGCCTCGCTGTCGCCTGGTGCCGTCACCGTGAGCCTGCCATCCGCGGCGGACACGCGCACGGCGCGACCGAGTGACACGGACACACCACGCACGATCAGTTGCTG
Source organism: Gemmatimonadaceae bacterium (assembly GCA_016741895.1). GTDB lineage: Bacteria > Gemmatimonadota > Gemmatimonadetes > Gemmatimonadales > Gemmatimonadaceae > Gemmatimonas. Next base: position 2,471 of record JACVCT010000191.1, read on the forward strand.
ATGCAGAGCGTCGAAGAAGGCACTCCACCCGACCCCTGGCACCAGGGCTCTGGCCATCGGCAGCCCGCGCGCGGCGCGGGACACCGCCAGGTGCGTGTCGGCCCAGACCGAGTCGGACCGTGCGGCAAGAACCGCCTGCGGTGACACGTCGGCAGCCGCTACGCGGCTCATCTGCAGACCGAAGGCCGCCCGTTCCGACAGCATGCCGGGCTCAAACCCCGTGCGGGCGGCGAACGCGGCGAGACGCGGCGCCCACGCACCATACTCGGCAAATCGTGATGCCAGCGTGTGCGCCCACAATTCACCCTGCCCCACCGCGTCGGAACCAGCATCTCGAACGCCAGTCGGCAGTGCGCCGCGAAGCGTTGGCACGGCCAGGTCTTTTGCCAAGAGCATGTCGCCGTCATCGACGGTGAGACTGCCCATGCTGTGAGGCACGTCCTCGAGCTGCGCCAGGACCTGCTCGTCGAGCAAGGGCCGCCACGCTGCGTCAGCGTCAGCGTATTGGCAGCCGCGCTGCCAGTGCCGCCCCACCGCCTCCTCATCGCGCAGCACCCCGCCCAGCTGCGGCTGCGCTTCCACGAGGTGAACCTCCACGCCGGCCGATGCAAGACGCAGTGCGGTCAGGCAGCCCGTGAATCCGCCACCCACCACCAGCACCCTGGGCGCAGGTTCTGCCGGCGTGCCGCTCATGGTGCTCCGGCGCTCTGCGCATGCGCACCGCGCAGCACATCACGACTTGCCGGACCACAGTGCGCCAACAGATCCACAACACTCAGGAATGGCAGAAAGCTCTGCCCGTCCTGTGAGTACACAGGATGCGCATAGTCGTGAAACGCCAGCGCAATGCCAGCTCTGGCAAACGCAGCATGATCGAGATAGTCCCGGCCAAAGGGACCGGACAGGTAGGTGCTGGCTCCCACATGCTGGCAGAGCGCCAGAATGAGGTCACCCTTCGCGCCCTGCACATCGAGCGTCGAGGACTGCACCGTGGGCGTGGCTATGGCCAGTCGGTCGCGCAACCACTGCGTGGTGTGCTGCAGAACCGGCGCAAGTCTCCCGGGCTCCGAGGCATTGGCCAGCTGACGGATGTGCGCAGCCAGTTCCCTCACCTCTCCCGACCAGGCCGCGCGCGCATAGGCATGCCACAGCGTCTCCGCGTGGCGCGCGGGCCACTGCAGGGTCTCGGCCAGCATCACTTCATGAATGGGTGTGCGGTGCTGGCCCGCCGCCACGGGTATACTGAGCCAGGTCGTATCCGACCGACCACGTGCGCGACGGATGCGATTGCGTGTGATGAAGTTGTTCTTGTTCGGCGTGCCCAGCGGCACGCTGTCCAGAACAATGTGCAGATCACTGCGCAACAGCCGGTCGAAGTATCCGAGCCACGGCAGATAGGCGGGCTGCATGATGGACACGATCATCGCCGGTCCGCCGCTGCGCCGCGAAACATCTGCACCGTGAAGTCACCGTCGTGATAGTCGTGACGGAGCAGAAGCCGCGTGCTGAGGGTGCCACACCAACGCAGCACCTCCGTCGGGTCTGCCTGAAACTCCCCGGCTTCCCGTCGGGACGCCCAGGTGCTGAGCGAGTTGAAGGCCAGCACCTGATCGGTCCACGACCACATGCGCGCCACCGCGCTTTGCAGCCAGGCCATGCCGCCTTCGGGGTAAGTGTAAAACAGGCCACTCGACAGCACGACATCAAAGCGCTCGCCACGCAGCACGTCCGCATCGAGCACGCTGCCAAGCACAAAGCGATGCTGCGGATGTCGCCGGGATGCCGCCGACAACAAGTCCGGCGTGAGGTCGAGCCCCGTGTACTGTGCCTCCACGCCGGACTGCTGCAGCCAGTCGGCGAGATGCCCAAGGCCGCAGCCCACGTCAAGGACACGTCGTCCGTTCAGGTCCAACCCGTCGGCCAGCACGGCAAAGCGCCGCTGCTGCGTCATGGCGCCGGACCAGTCGAGCGACTGGGGCGCATCACCATGCTGCAGCCAGAGCTGACGATAGTGCGCCACCACCAGCGCCTCGGCCTCCGTCATCCGTGGGCCAGGCTGCGCAAGTCCATCGGGAGCGTGGCGAGGATCGCTCATGAGAGGTGTGCTCCAACCTGCCAGGTGCCGGCGTCCACCGTCGCTCCGGCCATGGTGACATGCCGCAGGACAATGGCCCCGGGGTTATCGCTCGGGCCGCAAGCCACGTGAGGTCCCTCGGCGTCCACCAACACGATGGTCCCCGGCTGTGTGCCCACATCGGGCTGCCTTGTACTGACTTGTGTGCGCCAGACGTGCACCGGCGTGTCACCCAGGAAGCTGAAGGCCCCAGGATAGGGCGCCGTCACGGCGCGCACGAGGTTGTGCACGGCGCGCGCCGACGCCTGCCAGCTGATGCGCCCATCGTCCGGCGTGCGACGCGGGAAACTGGTGGCCAGCGCATGGTCCTGCGGGCGGCGCGACAGCGTGCCTGCCTCGATCGACGAGACAATCTGCCGAGGCAGGGCGGCATAGTGCGGCATGAGCGCGTCGAGCACCATGCCGATGTCGTCGTCCGGTCCAACCGGAATGCGAACCTGCGCCACGATATCCCCGGCGTCCATCGCTTCGGTGATGTAGTGCGCGGTCAGCCCCACCTCCGTCTCCCCATGAATCAGCGCCCAGTTGAGCGGCGCGCGCCCGCGATACGCCGGCAGGAGCGACGGGTGCAGATTGATGGCTCCCAGTGGCGTGGCCTGCCAGAGCGATGTTGGCAGGAGGTAGCGATAGTCCGTCACCCAGAGCAGATCGGGATGCGCGTCAGCCAGAAGCCGCACGATCCCTGCATCGCTGGGCTTGCCCCGGTACACCGGGAGGCTCTGTTGCATGGCCCAGTCGTACACCGAGGCATAGCGCACACCGTCTTCGGGATCGGCGGGATGGGCCACGACGGCCACGACCTCCGCGATCTGGTGCAGGGTCTTGAGCGCCACGAGACCCACCGTGTGGTTGCCCAGGAACGCCACCTTCATGCAATCGCCTGCGGCTTCTCCGCGATCACCACCCATTCGGCGTGCACGACGGGTTCGGCCGCCACGACATCGCGCCGTTCGACATGCTGCAGCTGATGCACGGTCCATCCGGCAAACAGCTGCCGCACATCCTCCTCTTTGTAGAAACGCAGAGGCCCGACCCCAGTGAGTGATCCGACACTGATGTCGTGACGACGACCGTCGGCGTGCAATGTCCCGCTGGCGGCACTCGTACACCGGGACGAATAGAGGCAGGAGAGCAAACGCCCACCGGGCCGCAGCACACGCCGGAGTTCATGCACGGCACGTGCTGCGTCCGCCGAGCTGGCACAGGTGATGGCGGCGCGATCGATGGCCAGTTCGAAGCGGTCGGACGCAAAAGGCAGCGCCGTGAAGTCGCCGCAGCGCAGGTCGCCAACGAGACGTTCATCGGCAAACCGCGCCTGGGCCATGTCCACCGCCGTCGCACTGTGCTCCACCCCCGACACGGCGAACCCTTCGCGCGCCGCGCACCAGAGATTGTTGGCAGTGCCGAAGCCCACTTCGAGCACCCGCACGTCTGCCCGTGGGCGCGGCGGCGCATGACGGAACAGGAAGGAGACCACCACGTCCCAGGGATAGCGCTCCCGGTGTCCGGCCTGGTACTTGCCTTCCCACAGTGCGTGTGTGCGCTCGTCGCTCATTGCAGCTGCGCCTCGACCAAACGATCGCCACGCGAGAGGGCCTGCCGCAGTCGCCGTCCAACCAGTGAGGGCGCCTCACGCGGTGGCAGTCCATCACCGGGACGACGAAAGGCGATGTCGTCCAGCGTGAGCAGATGACCTGCGGGCAGGTCTCGCGCTGCCACACAGGACAGACGGAACTGCTGCCGTCCCTCCTGCTCCGACGGGGTTGGACCGGGCTCCGAAGATCCGCGCTGGCGCTCAAAGCGACGAACGCCCTCCACAAGCGCACGCAGCTCGACCTCATCCGACGAGAACGCCTGATCCGGCCCAGGCAATTGCTTGTCGATGGTGAAGTGCTTCTCCACGAACACGGCGCCCAGCGCCACCGCGCCCATGGCTGCTTCGATTCCCCAGGTATGGTCGGAGAAGCCCACGAGGCATCCGTATCGCGCAGCCAGCGCCGGAATGCGCGCGAGATTCACCTCGTGATCGGGTGTCGGATACGCCGACGTGCAATGCAGCAACACGAGCGCATGACCACCAGCCTCGGCAAACGCTGCGACCGTGTCATCGATTTCCCCAGCGGTCGCCATGCCGGTGGACAGCACCGTGGGCAATCCGGTTCGCGCCATGGCGCGAATGAGCGGCAGGTGCGTGAGATAGTCCGAGCCGTTCTTGATGAGCGAGGCACCGGCGCGCACGGCTTCCTGGAGTGTGGTGTCACTGGTGGGCGTGGAGAAGAAGACCACTCCCTCCTCGCGGCACCAGCCGGCCAGTTGCGCGAGCGCCGCTTCGTCCAGTTCACAACGCTTGAACATCTCGAACTGCGACACATCGTGCTGCACGCCGTTCTGCACGTAGCGGTAGCGCAGCTGGTGATCCGACAGAAAGTCTTCCGTGCGGTAGTTCTGGAACTTGACCCCGTCAGCACCCGCGCGCGCGGCCGCCCGAATCATCTCCCGCGCCAGCGTGAGATCCCCGTTGTGATTGATGCCGATTTCCGCCGCCACGAAGCAGGGGGCGCCAACCCTGAGCTGGCGACCGGCACCGCAGTTCACCACGGCATCGAAGGTCCGATGGCGACTCATGCAGCCTGCCCGTAGGTGAGCTGCCACATGGCCTGCATCACACGTCGTGCGCCGTCACCGTCCACAAGTCGCAGGCCGGCATTTGTCATGGCCTGGCGACGCGCGGCATCGTCGAGCAGCGTGGCCAGCTGCGACGCCACGGCCGTGTGCGAGAGACCGTCAGCGCGGCCAAGTGACACCACACTGCCAGCCGCTTCGCAGGCCGACACACCGCCCTGCTGATTCTCGGCCAGCACGACCGCCAACGCCGGCAGCCCGAAGGCGGCCAACTCCCAGAGCGTACTGCCGCCGGCACACAGCGCGAAGTCCGCCCACAGAAAATGCGGGGCCATGTCCGTCACGCTCGTCAGCACGTCGGCCGTCATGCCATGCGGCAGTGCACGAGCCGCCGCCAGGATTTTCGCGCCGTGCGGATTGGCGCCACCCACCACGACACGCACCGCGAGCGGACGAGGCTCCAGGGCCACCAGGGCTTCGACGCAGCGCGTGGTGACATTGCCCGGATCGGAGCCACCCATGGTGATGAGCAGGCGTGTGGCAATCGATGCTGTCTCCCGCCGAACGGGCAGGTGACGGCGCAGTTCGTCGCGCAGCAACGCGTAGGGCGCACCGGCCAGAACCAGCGCTTCGCCCACGCGCCCTTCGTAGCGTGCTGCGGTCGCGCCCAAGTTCTGGTTCACGATGAGGTCGGCCTCCCACGCCTCGGCTCGCGCTTCGTCATCCAGCAGCGCAAGGCGCGCGGCAGATTCACGAGCCAGTTGAGACTGCGACGACGAACGGGACTGGGACCGCGACTGCGCCAGCAGCTGGGCAAGCTGCCGCTGCCAGATAAGCTGGAGTTCGTAGCCGTCGGCAACCACCCACTGCGCACCAACGGCTTCGACGGCGGCAGCGGTTTCCCGCGCATCGGACGCCGAGCCAATCCGGCCATCGTCGTCCGACAAACGGTCCGGAAGGAGGCGCGTCACCCCGCTGTCCCCAAACCGCCGCGCGATGGCGTCCGGCATCTGCCGCGCCAGCAGCCACGCCATATGACCAGCGTGACGCATCACCTGCGCGAGCGCGAGACAGCGCATGGCATACCGCGCCCGGATCTCCGGCGGGGCA
>JACVCT010000192.1 GCA_016741895.1 Gemmatimonadaceae bacterium
CCCTCCAGCAGCCACTGCGCCGTGCTGTTACCCACCGCCTGACGCGCCGCAGGCGTGTCGTGCTCCCACACAAAGAACGGGGCCGGCGCCGTGAGCAGCACGTGCGCGCTCTCGTGCAGGTACGGGGCTTCGCCGCGCGCCGCCGCGCTGAAGGGAATGAACACAGTGCCATCACCATTTGCGTGAGAGACGAAGCGGCCAGGTGCGAGGACAATGTGCACCGCCGCCTTGCCGTGCCGCTGCCAGGTGCGCGGCGACTGCACGAGCTCATGCAGGGCGCGCAGGCCGCGCTCCAGCGAGTCGGCCAGTGCCTCCTGATGCGCCGCGTGCATGCTGTCACGCGGAACCGTAAGCACCACGTGGGTGCGCGACACCCGGCGTCCGTGCGCATCGAGCCAGGCCAGACGCGCCGGATCATCGGCGCGCCAGTCCACACGTGCCCCGCTCTGCGCCCCGCGCTGCGCCCCAGTCTGCAAACCGCGCTGCGCCCAGAGGGCGGTGTCCTGCATGACACTCATCAGCAGCAGCATCCACACGCGGCGCAACCATCTGCCGCGACCGATTCGATCCATGTCCTGCATCCCCGCTCCATCGGCGCCATGCGCCACGTGCCGCACCGGGACCTGCGCCCGATGTCCTGACTATTCAGGCGAAAGCCAGTGCTCGCGCATTTCAGGAGGCCGCGGTGGGCGAGATGCTGGTCAGCCCGCTGGATTGGGCCCGGGAGGCAGCGGCGGCTGATCCGGACGCCACCAGGCGTCTGGCGCCGCCGGCAGCGGCTGCGCCGCACTCACATTGTCAGGCCGCACGTCGGCCATGATGAAGTTTTCGCTGGGCACCGGCACGCCGTGCATGCGCCGCAGCATGGCCAGTTGCCCGACGTGGGTGAGGCAATCAGCAAGGGGACCCTGCAGGAACTGCTCGTCGCTGATGCGCGCCGTGAGTGAGACATTGGCGAAATCATCGCGCAGCAAGGCCAGTTGATCGTGAAAGCGTGCGACTTCTTCACGCCAGGTGGGCGTGGGCGGGGGCGCGTAGTCGCCGCCGTGCAGCATGGTGCGGGCATAGCCCATGAGGCCCGTCATGTGCCAGAGCAGTTCATGCGGCGTACGGACGTGGTGTCCGGCACGGAAGTCCCCAAAATCGTCCGGCGCATCGCGCAGCGCCTTCTGTGTGCGATAGGCGATGGTGGCCAGCAGGTGCTGCAGCAGGGCGCGGGTGGGTGACATGCCACACTCCGGGTCTGTCGGGGGCGTCGCGTTCAGTGACATCTTACGGGATGTCGCACGCTATCCCGCATCTCGACACCGCGCCAGCTGCACCGACCGCATGGGCCGGACCACGCCGGTTCTCAACCCTGCTCGCGATCGTGCCACTCGCCGCCATGCTGTTGGCGGCCTGCAGCAGCAGCGACGCGCCCACCACACCGCCGCCGGTCAACAGCTGTACCACTACCCCGCCGGCGGCGCAGGCGGCCTACTACGACGTCGCACGCAACAAGTGTGGCGCCGCGCTGCTGTCGGCGCTGCAGCAGGCCGTGCGCGGGCAGCGCCTCCTGGGTTACACGGCCGCTCGCGATTCGCTGTACGCCTTTGTCGATCGCGGGACACGGCCCTGGATTGTCGACCTCTACACAGGCCGCGAAGCCGTGGGCGTCACCACGCGCGCCACGGCCTTCAATGCGCGCATCAACACCGAGCACACCTGGCCACGCAGCCGCGGCGCCGAAGTGGACCCGGCGCTGAGTGACCTGCACCATCTCTTCAGCTCCGACTCGGCCGCCAATGAGCGACGGCAGAACTATCCGTTTGGCCTCGTACGCGGCACGGTGCTGTGGACCAGCACACCGCCTGCCGGGCAAAGCGAAGTGAGCCGACTGGGCTACGCCAGCGGCAACAGTGGCCAACTGGTGTTCGAGCCCAGGCCCAGCGTGCGCGGCGACATCGCACGCGGACTGCTCTACTTCTATCTGCGCTATCACACCGACCGGCCCAGCGGCTACAGCGTGCTCAACTTCGCGCAGGAGCGGGACCTGCTGCTGGCCTGGGCGCGGGAAGATCCGGTGGACGCGTGGGAGCGTGCGCGCAATGATGCGGTGTTCAGAGCGCAGGGCAATCGCAATCCATTCATCGACTGGCCGGAGCTACTCGATCTCCTTCCGTCGCTTCCGCTCAATTGAGAGGTGGGATTCTCGGATCTGGGAGTTGAGACGATGCGAGATGAGACAGAAATAGATGAATGGGAGATGAGCAACCAATGAGGTGAGAGTCGCGATCGTGTTCGACTTGACGGGCGGTCGGGGTCTGGGTCGGGGTCGGGGTCTGGGTCTGGGTCGACCGCAACCGCAGTCCCCAGCCGCACACGATCGCGACTCTCACCTCATTGGTTGCTCATCTCCCATTCATCTATACCGAATCTGATCTTCCCGACTCCCACATCCCGACATCTCACCATCTGCCAAGAGGAGATGAGACGTCGGGACCCGGGCTGCCGAGAGATCAGAACGTGTACCGAATGCCTACCTGCATCGAGAACTGCAGGAGGAGATTCCATCCCAGCGGCGTGCGATCACCGAAGAAGTCGGTGAGATTGTAGCGAATCGTCTCGCCCGTCGGGTCGTAGGACACCGGCACCATCAGGTTGCGGCGCGCCGCCGACACGGACTCATAGCGGCCCCAGTTCTTGTTCAGGCCGTTGAGCACGTTGAAGAAGTCGATCGACAGTTCGGCGTTCTGGCCCGCACGCGTGGGAATGCGGTTGCGCAGCGACAGGTCGAGACGGTTGAACCACGGCTGGCGACAGGTGTTGCGCGGAATGATCTGCCCCACGTAGTCACCGATGCACTTGTTGTCGTTGAGATAGCCGCGGTAGATCTCGCGCTGCGCCGCCACGTACTCGGCCTGCGCCTGCGAGCCCGTCACGTTCGTGGGAATCGCCACCGGGAAGTCTTCCGGCGCGAAGATGAACGGACGGTCGTTGAACGAGAGACCATCGGCGTTCAGGTCACCACCCTGCTCCGGGCCCCAGGGCGTGCCGCTCTGCATGCGGAAGATGCCGCTCAGGCGGAAGCCCAAGGGGAGCTTGGTGAAGCCGGAGAGAATGATGGTGTGATTGCGCACGAAGCCCGAAGGGCCCCAGGCCTTGTCCGTGTCGCCGATGCCGCCGATGTCGTTGGGGCCCGACGCGCCGATGCGCGCCTCGCTCCAGCCGGCAAACGAGGTGCAGCAGGAGAACGAGCCGTTGTCGTCGGCCGTCGTCCAGGTGTAGGAGGCGCGCAGCGACGACTCCTCGGCCAGACGATGATCGAGGTTGAAGGTCAGCGCCTGCGAGCGTGCCCGGCCATCATAGAAGTTCTGGAAGAGATTGCCGAAGTCGGTGTTGATGAGACGCTCGTTGCCGGCCGCCGCATTCGGGCGGAAGGACCCGACCGGCACGTACACCTGACGGTTCCCCTCGTTGGCCAGCGAGAACAGCGGCTGGCGCAGGTTGGTGTTGCGCACCGTGTACAGGTTCGACGTGAACGCGTACAGGTAGTCCGCCGACACCCGCGTCTTCCGGCCCAGCTGACGCTCGTAGCCGATGTTGCCGCGGTAGGTCTCGGGAATCTCGAAGCCCTGCGTCCAGAACGAGTACTCGGGAATGCCGCCGATGCCCGCCGCGCCCGCGCAGTTGAACGGGTTGTTGTCGCCGTTGGCAGCCCAGTCGCGGTAGCCGTTCACCGGCGGCGGGGCGTTCGGCTCACCGTCGTCGGCACTGCCCGTGCAGGCGAGGTTCTGCAGCGGCACGTCGGTGATGCCCACGTTCGAGCCGAGCACGGCCGGCAGGCGGCCGTAGAAGAGACCGGCACCGGCGCGCCACACTTCGGTGGCGTCACCCTTGCGATCCCAGGCCAGCGCGACACGCGGCGAGATGTTGTTCTTGTCGATCGGTGCAACGCCAGTCTGAATGCCGAACGCGCGTTCGGCATCGATCACGCGGCCCGGTGCGTCACCGAAGCGCGAGAGGTCGTAGCGCAGACCCAGCGTGGCGAGCAGGCGCGGCGTGACACGCCACTGATCCTGCGCATACACCGAGTACTCGTAGGTGTCGAACACCGCGCGCGGCACCTGGCCGTCGGAGCGCACGTTGCGCGTGTACTGCAGCGGCCGGTAGGCCTCCAGCGCCGCGAGGTTGTCGAAGGTGTAGAAGCCCGACCCCTGGTTCCAGAAGTCGTTCTCGTAGTGCGAGATGATGTTGTTGGTGCCGAACTTGAGCGTGTGGCGCCCCAGATCCACAGTCGTGTTGTTCACGATCTGGATCTTGTTCTCGATGAGATTGTTGCGGAACGCCAGACTGTTGCCGCCCCAGGCGTAGGCCGTGCCGGGGATGACGTTGTTCACGCGCAGCTGCGGCTTGAGGTCGGCACCCACACGCGGCCGCTCCTCACCCGAGTACTGGAAGCGGAACACGTTCGTGGCGCGATCGCCGAGGGTGCTGTTGAGCTCACCCACCAGCGAGTTCGTGCGGTTCTTGAACGACTCCGTCTGCGACAGACCACCGATGGCGGTGCCGCCGAAGGTTTCGTTGCCGTTGTCGTAGTTGGAGTAGTTGTTGCGCAGCGACAGGCGGTGCTTGTCGTTGATGTTCCAGTCGATGCGCGCGAACAGCGTGAGCACGTCGTTGCGCGTGGCAAACTCGTTGTAGGCGCCGGCCGGGTTGCCCACGCCGTAGCGGTCATTGAGAATGCTGAAGAAGCGGCCCAGCGAGTCGGCCGTCTGACGCGCCCGCACGGCGGAGGCGCGCAGCGAGGCCGCCTGCGCCGGCGTTTCCGCCAGATCGGCCCGCCGCTCGAAGTCCGCCGCCTGAACCAGCAGCGCGTCCGGTCCGTTCGGCACGAAGGGCTCGCGGCGGCGCTGGCCGTCCACCGACACCAGCCAGAACAGCTTGTCCTTCACCAGCGGCCCTTCCGCCTGGAAGGCATACTGCTGGACGTTGAAGTTGTTGACCGGCGTGCCGTTGAAGTTCTCGGCCGTCAGCGCATCACCACGGTAGTTGCCGTAGGCCGTGACCTTGCGGCGGTTCGTGCCACCCTTGGAAATGATGTTCACGATACCGCCGGCATAGTTGCCGTACTCCACGTCGAAGCCATTGGTGATGATCTGGAACTCCTTCACCGACTCGATCGAGAAGTTGAACGGAATGCGGCTGCCGCCCCGGTTCTCACCGAAGAACGTGTTGTTGGCGTCCACACCGTCGAGCTGCACGTTGGTCTGCGACGGGCGCGCGCCGGCGATCGAGAACTGCCCGCCCGTGGTGGTCTCAGGCGTCGGGCTCACGAGGCCGGACAGGTTGATGAAGTCCGTGAAGTCACGGCCCAGCGTGGGCAGGTTCTGGATTTCCTCCTGCGACACGGCCTGCTTCACACCACCGTCGGCCACGTCCACCTGCTGCGAGGCCCGCACCTGCACCGCGCCAAGCTGCGCGGCCGCCTCGCTGAGCGCGAAGTTGACCGGCGTGCTGCTGCCCACGGTCACACGAATGCCGGTGCGTTCCTGCTGCTGGCTGCCGAGTCGGCGCACCGCCACCTTGTAGGTACCCGAGGGCAGCAGGCGGATGACGTAGGCGCCGTCCTCACCGGCCACGGCGTTGCGCACGAGACCGGTTTCGGTGCTGGTGGCCGTCACCGTGGCACCGGCCAGCGGTCGGTTGTCGGGCCCGGTCACGACACCACGAATGGAGCCGGTGGTCTCCTGCGCCATCAGGCGCGCCGGCGCCGCAGGCAGCCAATCGGCCATCGGCGCCACCACGGGCGACGTGACCACGAGCGCGCCCAGCAGCGGGAGCGCCAAACGAGCACGAATTACTGACACGAAACCTCCGTCACGTCGAACGCGCCGCGCGGCTGGAGCTGCGTCGCATTGTTGAAGAAGCCCACGATACCGGTGATGTCATAGCACTTGCCGGACTCGAAGCGGGCCGTCCCGATGGTGGTGTTGGCATTGCCGTCGAGGCGCACCTGCGCCGCGCCGCTGCCGTCGTTGATGGGCGCGTTGCCGCTGGCAAACGCACCAACCGTGACGCGACGCACCCGCACCAGCCGGCCCACGTTGGGCGACAGCGCATTGGTCGTCGCGGCCAACTGCGCCGTGGTGAGCTGGACCGGATCCGGCACCGCGGCCCCACGCCTGATGTTGGGCGCGATGCGCGGCGAGGTGATCTGGAGCTGCGTGCTGAAGGTGGCCAGCGTGCCGGTCACTTCGATGCTGTCGCCCTCAAGCAGTCCGAGGCTGGCCGGCACACCGAACACCTGAATGCCACCCGTCGGATCCTGCAGATACAGGTTGTCGTTGGCTGCGCGGTAACGGCCCGGCTGCGCGGTGACGATGCCGGCAATGGTCACGCTCGCACCCTGCGCCGCCTGCTTGGCCACGTTGATGCGGATCACGCAACCGAACTTGAGCGGCGTGGGCACGAAGGTGGCCTCGTTGCGGTACACACTGGGCGCCGCGCCGCACCACACGAAGTTGCCGGCCACGATGGCCGAGCTGCGCACGACATCGAGGTCGTGCGTGCCCACCGGCACCGCGATCTCGTAGCGCCCGTTGGCGCCGGAGACGGCCTGGCCGAGCACACGCGTGGTGCCACGATCGAGCACGCGCACCGTCACACCGGGCATGACGGAGTCGCCGGCGGTGGGGGTGAACACGTTGTTGTTGTCGCGATCGAAGAACAGAATGCCGGACACCTGGCCCGTTTCCTCGAGCGCCGTCACCGGCGCCGGGTCCTCGACACAGGCGGCGCTGAACAGCGCGCCGAGCAACAGGAGACTGGTTCGCATGCGGGTCATGGTGTCACATCCGCGGCCGTGCGCGGCTTGATCTGCGCCGTGCCGTTGAACTGAGTGAGAATGCCGGTCACGGTGTACGTGTTGCCGACGACGAAGTTGGCGCGCGACAGACCGCGCAGCGGACCACCCACGCGCACCTGCAGCGTGACGCCGTCCACCGTGCCGGTCACCGTGAAGGCGGTGGCTGTGCCGGTCTGCACGGTGGTGACCGTGAAGCCGGCGAGTCGCACGAGCTGGCCTTCATTGGTGCGGGCCGCAGCCTGCGCCGCCGTCACGGTGATTGGCGTGAGCGCCGCCACGGCGCCCGTTCGCACCACGGTCGGCGTGCCAAGCTGCAGCTGCCCGCTGAAGGCGCTACGCGAACCCGTGACTTCGACCAGTGCGCCAACAGGCAGCGCCGTGCTGTCGGCCGTGGGCACACTGAACACGGCAATGCCGCCCGTGGCGTCCTGCACCCAGATCTCGGAGTTCACGTTGTTGGTGCCACTCGTGAACGCGCCGGGCGCGGCCGACACGCGGCCACTGATGGTGTAGGTCGTACCGTTTGTGCCCGCCGTGCGCACCGTGCCAATGGGCGTGATGGGCACACCGGCTTCGAGATCGCCGGTGTCGCGGATCTTGAGCTGCGCGATGGCGTTGAAGCGCGTGAGGATGCCGGTCACGTTGTAGCGGTTGCCGAGCGTGAAGCTGGCGCGCGACAGCCCCGTGGCCGTGCCGGCAATGCGCAGTTGCAGCGTGTCGCCTGCCGCATCGGTGGCCAGGACGGTGAAGGCCGCGCCGGTTCCGGTGGGAATGTTGACCACCGTGAGATTCGGCACGCGAACCAGCTGTCCGTCGCGCTGCAGGCTGTTGGCCTGCGACGCGCTCTGCGCCACCGGCACCACCGGCGTGCCGGCGCCCAGATTGCGCACCCGCGTCACCGTGACCTGCGACTGCGCGCTGAACACACTGCGTGTACCCGTGATTTCGAGCTGATCACCGAGGCGATACTGCGCGCTGTCGGCCGTCGGCACACTGAAGGCGGCAATGCCGCCCGTGGCGTCCTGCACCCAGATCTCGGAGTTGACGCCGCCGGTGCCCGAGGTGAAGCGACCCGGCCGCACGGTCAGGTTGCCGACGATGGCGACCGTGGAGCCCACGGCCCGCGCCCGCGCTTCGGCAATGGGGATGATGAGCGCACCGGTGAACACGCCGTTGACCGAGGCGGTGGCACCGGCGGTCACGGTCACGTTGCGCGACGCACCATCGGCATAGGCAATCGTGGCCGGATTCTCCAGCGCCACTGTGTAGCTGCCAGGCGCGAGGAAGTTGAACCGGAACGCACCCTGTTCGTCGGCGAGCACCGAGTCCAGTCGCGCCGTACCGCGGCGCAGCACCGCAAACAATCCGGCGCCGGGCGTATCACCCGCGCTGAACGTGCCGTTGCCGTCATCGTCACGGAAAATGCGACCGGTGATGGTGCCGGGCAGCCAACCGTAGCGCACGTCGTCCGCCCG
>JACVCT010000193.1 GCA_016741895.1 Gemmatimonadaceae bacterium
CATGTTCGATGCGATCGAGGTCGGTGTGGTAGAACTGGTCGGTGAAGTGCCAGAGCAGCACCGCTGGAATGGAGGAGTTCAGGAACGGCGTGTGATCGCTGCCTCCCTCGAACGGATTGGCCTTCACCACCCAGTTGGTCTGACGCGCGCGGTCGAGGCAGCGATTGCGCACGAAGTCGTTGAACCAGTGGGCGCGAATGTCCTTCTCGGCCAGCGGGCGACCGCCCCACTCGCTGTGCTGGTCTTCGCCACGCACCCACACCGCCGAGGGGTCTGGCATCTTCTCGATGAGAAACGTGCCGCCCGTGGTGGCCGTGTTCTCGCCCACCATGTCGAGTGACATGCCCCATTTGATGCCGGTGCGGCGCAGGGAGTCTTCCTTGATGTAACGATCGGTGGAGCGGATCTCGTCACCCCAGAGGAAGGTGAGCGTGCGCTGCGGTGTGGCCACGTTGCGGCGCACGAGGTCGGCCGCCACCCGCGCCATTTCCGCCAGGGCGCCCACTCCGGACGCGTTGTCGTTGGCACCGGGCTCCTGCACATGGGCCGAATACACGAAGCGTTCCTGCGGCTGCGTGCGGCCACGCACCTCGGCAATGAGCGTACGCTCCGGTCGGCGCGCGATGCGCACGTCGACCGCGACGTGCACGCGCACGGGGCCGCGGGCCATGGCCGCCTCCAGCGAGTCTCTCGTAGCCCGCGAGGCATAGAGCAGCCAGCCCGGCTGCAGCGTGTCGCGCGCGATGCCGGAGAACTGAATGGCGTGACGGTTGCGCTCCTGCTGGTTGTAGGCCGGCAGGGTCTGCGCCGCAATGACGCCCAGCGCGCCGGCCTTGAGCGCGCGCGGGAGCACGACGCGCGCATTGCCGGTGGTGAACACGATACGCCCCGCCACCGGAACACGTGCGAAGTTGCTGTCGGCACCAATGCCCACGTGCGCCAGTTCCGCACGCACACCACCGGGCGGTGTGGCAATGGAGTTGGCGGCAATCATGTTGAGATTGCGCGCAAAGGTCTGCAGGGGGGCGCTCTGGCCGTCGAGCGTGATGGAGGCAGCGAGCGGCGTCCAGGCCGGATCGCGCATGGGCCGCGACTCGATGCGGTACACGAGGCGCGCGTTGGCGGGCGCCGAGCTCTCCTCCACGTAACCGGCGGCGCGGAGCAGTGCGGCCACGGTGTCGATGGCGGCGTCGAAGCCCTCGTTGCCCGGCAGCCGGTAGAACTGCTGCACAAAGGCCACGGTGGATTTGGCGCGCTCACCATTCATGCCGCCGTGCACCCCGCGGGTGATGGCGGAGAAGGCGGGGGGCGTGGCCTGTGCCTTCGCGTTGCCTGGCGCCATGAGCAGGCTGCCGGCAAGCAGTGCGAGCGTGCCCGCGATGTTTCGCTTGGTGTTCACGGTGTCACGGCGGTGTTGGCGTTGCGACTGATTACGAGAAACCGCGTCCAGTTGGCGGGCACGTCTTCGATGTTGCGGGCGATGATTTCGAGTCCGTAGCGCGCGGCGGCGGATTCGCCGGCCACGGCGCCCAGCGTGCGGTCGTGCTGCGCCGCCACGTCGCGCGCGGCGCCGGCGGTGTCCTCGTGAGGCACCGACTCCAGCCAGGGATGACGCGCAAAGAAGATGCGGCACTGCGCCAGCGCCACGGCGTGACTGCGCACGTCGCGCAGGCCGGCCAGCGTGGCCCCCGGTGGGGCCATGAGGCAGAGATGAATGGGCACCCGCAGTTCACCGCGCACCACCACGTCGGCACCGGCGGCGGCCAGTGCATCGAGCGCCACACGCACCGGCCCCACGATGGCGTTCTCCACCGGAATGACGGCATAGTCCGCTTCGCCCTGCACCACGGCCGTGAGGGCGTCGGGAAAGCTGCGACAGGGAACGGACGTGGCCCCATCGGGCCACTGGCGGGCAATGGCGAGTTCGCTGAAGGCGCCATAGGCGCCCTGGAAGGCAACACGAGGTTCGGGGCCCGAAGTCATGCAGAGAACATATTGACAGACGCGCCGACATGCCGTAGGCATTCAGGTATGACGCATCACGCCGCGCCCAGCCCCTTCAGCCGCTACTGGTATTTTATGCCGACCCGCATGGGCCCCGGCATGTTTGGCGTGCGCTGATTCGTCACCACCGCCGCGACACCGAGAGGCCCGTGCACTGCACGGGCCTCGGTCGTTTCGGGGCTCGCGCGCACGGCCCTCGTGGAGCACCACCGCCCGGCAACGGGCCACCACACGAGGACTGCATGATCATTGTGACCACTCCCGGCATCACGCCGGACGCACTCGACCGGATTGTCGAACATGTCGAGCAGGCAGGACTGCGCGCCCATGTTTCGCGCGGCGCGCAGCGCACCATTGTGGGCTGCATCGGCGAAGAGAGTCGCCTGGGCGAGCACGGACTCACGCAGCTCGAGGGCGTGGAGCGCGTCATCCCGGTGCTCAAGCCGTACAAGCTGGCCTCGCGCGAATTCTCCGTGGCCAACACGGCCATTCACCTGGGCGACGTGGCCGACACGGTCGTTGGTGGACAGGATCTCGTGGTGATGGCCGGCCCCTGCAGTGTGGAGGGCCGCGAGATGCTGCTGGCCACGGCCGATGCCGTGCAGGCGGCCGGCGCCCGCGTGCTGCGTGGTGGCGCGTTCAAACCCCGCTCGAGTCCCTACGCGTTCCAAGGCATGGGCGAGGCCGGTCTCGAGTTGCTGGCCGAAGCGCGTACGCGCACGGGCATGCCGGTTGTGACCGAAGTGATGGACCCGCGGCAGGTGGAGCTGGTGGCGCGCTACGCGGACGTACTGCAGATCGGTGCCCGCAACATGCAGAACTTCGCGCTGCTGAGCGAAGTGGGTCGGGTGCAGCGTCCGGTGCTGCTCAAGCGCGGGCTCTCCGGCACGATCACCGAACTGCTGATGGCGGCCGAGTATGTGCTGGCGCAGGGCAACGGCGATGTGATGCTCTGTGAGCGCGGCATTCGCACCTACGAAACCGCCACGCGCAACACGCTCGACGTGGCGGCCATTCCCGTGCTCAAGCGCGAAACACACTTGCCTGTGCTGGTGGACCCGAGTCATGCCGGGGGACGCGCACATCTCGTGACGCCGTTGGCGCTGGCCGCCGTGGCTGCGGGAGCCGACGGATTGATTGTTGAAGTGCATCCCGATCCGGCGCATGCCTTGAGCGATGGCGAGCAGAGTCTCGAGTACGGTGCCTTTGGCGAGATGATGACCCAGGTGCGCGCGGTGGCGGAGGCTGTGGGCCGCCGCTGTGGTTGGCGTGAGGGCATGCTCGCATGATGCCCGCGGCCGAACACAGCGTGCACGGCAGTCTGCACGACGGTCCGCACGACGACGTGCAGGCCCTGCGGGCCGCGATTGAGCAGGTGGACGATCAGATCGTGGCCGCGCTGGCGCGTCGGATGGCGTTGGCGCGGGCCATGGCGGACGCCAAGCAGCAGGTGGGCCAGTCCATTCTGGATCCGGCGCGCGAAGTGGCCGTGGTCACGCGCGCCGCACGGACGGCGCGTCATCTGGGATTGCCGGACCGCGACATACGCGGTCTCTATTGGAGCATTCTGGCGATGTCGCGCCGCGCGCAGCTGGAGGCCAACGCGCGGCGCGAGTCTGCAGACCGCGACGCCTTCCCCTGATGGTGGGGCCGGCGTGCCGACGCGATACTAACCGATGGGCTTGATACCCGCCTTGGGTACGACGGCGCGGCCAATGGTACCGCGGTCACTGCCGAACCAGATGCTGCGCGTCTTCGGATCGAAGACCATGTGCCGCACGGTGTTGGGCATGCGCGGCCCGAGCTCGGTGATGCCGATGAAGCCGTTGCTGCGCGGGTCGAAGCCCACGAGGCGATTGGGCTGACTGCCCGTTTCCACGAACCAGAGGCGGTCGTTGTCGTCGACGGTCATGGCGTAGGGCAGCGAGGTGGCGCCTCCCGGCATGGCCCATTCGCGCACGGCGCCGCTCACGGGATCGAGCCGGCCGAGGAAGCCACGTGAGTAGTCCACGTACCACACACCGCCGTCGGTGGTGAGCGCGATGCGGCGTCCGCGCGCGCGTTCATCGGGCAGCACATACTCGCGCACGCGCATGGAAGCGGGGTCAATGGTGCCGACCTTGTTGGTGCCAAACAGATTGAACCAGGGCCGGCCCGCCTTGTCGAGCACGATGCCGTAGGGGCGTGCGCGTGGCGTGGAGACGGTGGCCAGCTTCACCGTGCCCGTGGCTTTGTCGAGGAAGCCCACCATGTTGCTGAACTGCAGCGTGAACCAGAGGTTGCCCTTCTGATCGAAGGCGATGGTGTGCGGATCCTTGGCGGCGGCTTCCGGCATGGGATAGCGCGTGATCTTGCCCGTCTTGCCGTCGATGCGACCGATCATGCCATTGCGGTTGCCCGCATACCACGCGTCGCCCGTGGGGTCGACGGCCACCGTGTGCGGATGCGTGCCGGGGTCGATCTCGAAGCGTTCGAACTTCTTCGACGACGGATCGAAGCGGGCGACGTAGTTGCCCTCCTGCCCCACAAACCAGATGCGGCCGTCGGGTGCCACACTGGGGTCACGCGGGCGATCGGCGGCGCCCCAGGGCACGTCCCATTCCGTGAGCGCCACCGTGTCGGCGCCGGCGGCGGGGCGCGACTGGGCGTGTGCGACGGATGTCATCGTGGACGCGGTCAGCAGCATCGCGAACGCAGTACGGTGGGCTGCGTTCGGCAGGCGAAGCGCGCGGATCATGCGGAACCTCCGAGGGTGGGATCGAGCGGCAACAGCACATCAAACGTGGTGCCGAGCGGACGGTCGAGCAACACGATGCGCCCGCCGTGGGCGGCGGCGATGGCCTGGGCGATGGCGAGACCGAGACCGGCGCCGGTCTGCACCGGGGACGGGGTGCCCGATTCGGCGGACACGCTCTGCGACGAAGGTGCGGGGGCGGGCGCGGCGCCGTGCACAAAGCGTTCGAACACCCGATCACGGAGTGCCGCGGGGATGCCCGGGCCGACGTCGCTGACTTGTACCCGCACGCCCTGCGCCAGATCCGGCGCGGCGGGGCCAACCGTGAGCTGCACGGTGCTGCCTGCCGGCGCGTACTTGAGCGCGTTGTCCAGCAGGTTGAGGAGCAGACGGCGCAGCAGCGACTCGTCGCCCTGCACCACGTCATCGGTGCCGGGCTCGAGCGCGGCGTCGATGTGTGCCTGCAGGGCCACACCGCGGGCATCGGCGAGCGTGCGCAGACTGCGCAGCACACTGAGCACGAGCTCAGTGACGGACACGGGCCGCCTCGTGATGAGTGTGCCACCGGCATCGGTGCGGGCCAGCAGCAGCAGGTCGTCCACAATGCGCGAGAGACGCAGCGACTCCGCCTGCACAATGCCCAGGGCTTCGCGGTATTCGGCTTCTTCGCGATGTGGGCGACGCAGCGTGACCTCCGCCTCGCCACGCACGATGGCCAGCGGTGTGCGCAGCTCGTGCGAGGCATCGGCCATGAACTGCCGCTGCACACGGAAGGCCCGATCGACGCGCTCCAGCAGACCGTTGATGATCTGTGTGAGGCGTCCGAGCTCATCGTGCGGATTCAGCACGGGCAGGCGCTCGTCGAGATTGGCGGCAGTGATGGTGGCCGTGCGCGCGACAATGGCTTCGAGTGGCGCCAGGCTGCGCCGCGCCAGCAGAAAGCCCGCCGCCACCGACACGAGCAAGGCAAGGGGAATGGCGAGCAACAGCGTGGTGCGCACCTGACGGAGCAGTGCGCGGTCCTCGGCTTCCGAGAGCATCACGGTGACCAGCAGCGGCGGTTCGTCTTCGCGATCGATGGGTTCGGGCTCGACACGCAGCAGCGCCACGCGGTAGGTGGAATCGCCAAGGGTTGCACGCCGGATGGCCACGACGGTGTCGGACAGCAGACCGCGCGCCCGTTCGTCACGCACGCTGTCCATGACCGCTCGCAGACTCGGTGGCACCGGCACCACCTGTGCGGGCGTCGTTCGGGGCTGGCGCGCCGCCACCACTTCCACGCTGTCGGCGGGTGTGGTGTCGTCGGATGCTCCGTCGGCGGTGATGAAAATGTCCAGGTCACCCACCCGCATTTCCCGCAGCGCGGCGCGCTCATAGGCGCCGGGCACTTCCTCCACGTCACCGCGCGCAGCGGCGGCCCGTCGCTCGGCCACGATGGCTCCAGCCACGGCACGCGCGGATTCGCGCACGGTGGCGGCGGTGCGCTGCGAGACGGCGCGGGAGAGGGTGATCCATCCCGCCGCGGCAAAGAGCACGAGCAGACAGGCCAGCACACTGGCGTTCCACAGCGTGAGCCGCGTGAGAATGGAGGCGCGCACGCGGGTTCAGGCCGGTGGTGTGGCGGAGAACACGTATCCGAGCCCGCGCCGGGTGTGGATGAGCGGCGCGAACGGCGGGCGGTCGATCTTGGCGCGCAGGCGGTTGATGTACACCTCGACCGCGTTGGTGAACGGGTCGTGATTGTCATCCCATACATGCGCCACGATGGCACTGCGCGAGAGCACCTTGCCGACATTCCGCGCAAACAGCTCGAGCAGCGCGTATTCCTTGGCCGTGAGCGGAATGGCCGTGCCGGCGCGCTGCGCCGTGTGCGCCTGGAGATCGACAATCAGGTCGGCCACTTCCACGCGCATGGGCTGCAGGCCATCGGGCCGGCGCAGCAATGCGCGCAGTCTCGCGAGCAGTTCACCGAAGTCAAACGGCTTGACGAGATAGTCGTCGGCGCCGCTGTCGAGCCCTGCAATGCGGTCGGCGACGGCGTCGCGGGCAGTGAGCATGAGCACGGGTGCCGCATTGCCGCGTGCGCGCAGGGTGCGCAGCACCTCGAAGCCATCCATACCCGGCAGCATGACATCGAGCACGATGGCGTCGTAGGCATTGAGCGCAGTCTGCGCGATGGCCGCCTCTCCGCTCTCGCAGGTGTCCACCGCATACGACTCCTCGCGCAAACCACGGGCCACGAGGCGCGCAAGATGTGGATCGTCTTCCACCACGAGCAGCCGCACGCCTCAGCTCCCGGCGCGTGAAGGCGGTGACGTGCGCCGCTTCTCGAGCGGACGACGGCGGAACCAGCTGGCCACGAGATAGAACTCGTCGAGACCGGTAGTGGGAATGTCGGCACCCTGTGCATCAGGGCCGCTGACCCCGCGCTGTGCGAGCTGCTTGAGCGCCGCGCGCTCCTCCGCGCTTTCCGGCGCGGGCAGCTCGGCCCGCACGGTGCCCCGGCGCACGAGATACAGCCATTCCCGTGCATCAGGCCCCGCACTCCGATAAACGAAGGTGAGGCGGTCCATGTTGGCGTGGAAGTGCTGGACCCGCTCGTGAAGCCAGCGCACCAGCGCCAGTCGATCGCGCAGCACCCGGGCCTGTTCAAAGGCCAGCGACTCGGAAGCACGCAGCATGGCGTCTTCCAGGCGGCGCACGGGCGCATCGCTGCGTCCCTCGAGCAGGTCGCGAACCTCGCGGGCGGCGTCGCGGTAGGCCGCCGCGTTTCCGGCCCCGATGCAGGGGCCGGCGCAGGTGCCGAGGTCGTGGCGCAGACAGCCCGGCGCACGCGTACGCCCCTGTCGCTGCGCCCCTTCCTCGGCGAACCAGAGCGGCAGGCTGCGCGTGCTGCCGCTGACGCGCAGGGTCTCTTCGATGTGGCAGTCGCGCAGGCCGGTGGCCTCGGCCAGTGCGCGCACCGCGTCGCGCAGCTGGGCCACGCGCCGGAAGGGACCGAAGAGGGCCTCGGCCTGCGGATCGTCGGAGCGTGGCACCACGCGCAGGCCGGGGACCGCGCCGCCGGTGACCGCCACGTAGGCCCGTGGCCAGTCGTCGGCCACCATCATGCTGTTGAAGTGCGGGCGGTATTGCTTGATGAGCCGCAGTTCGCGCAGCAGGGCCCCGAATTCGGTATTTGTGTACTCCCACTCGATGTGGAAGGCGTGGCGCAGAATGCGCGCCGCCTTGTTGCGCCGCCCCTTGGCACGGAAGTACGACAGCAGACGGGTGCGCAGTACGCGCGACTGCCCCACATAGATGACCAGTCCCGTGGGACCAAGCATTCGGTACACGCCGGGGCGATTCTCCACCGACTCGCGCACGAGCGCCCGCAGCTGCTTGCGCTGCGCCGGGGTGGACTGCGGAGGGCGACCGTGAAGGCGGACCGTGGGTTCGGTCATGTGGTCAAGGTACCTACGTGCCGCATGGCGGCGCCAAGGTTAGCTTCTCGTCACACTCCCCCCTCCCACCCGTCCCGCCGTGACTTCACCGGAATCGACGCACGAGGTGACCCGTCTGCTGGAAGCGCTGCAGGCGGG
>JACVCT010000194.1 GCA_016741895.1 Gemmatimonadaceae bacterium
GCGCGCACTGCTACGATGCCATGGAGCACAGCCTGCGCGAACTGCTGCGGCGGCTGCATGGCAGCTCGCGTCATGTGGGGCAGCGCTACGACGCGCCGGTCACGCACCTGCTGGAGAAGCCGGACACGCTGCATGATCTGCGCGACCGTCTGCGTCGCGCCATCGAGGCCGAGCAGTTCGAACTGGCCGCGTCGCTGCGCGATCGCATTCGCCAGCTGGAGACGGAAACGGTATGACGAATCCGCGTCCGGAACTGGACTTGTCGCTGCTGCCCGATGGCGGGGTGCAGTGGCTGGATGCGTCGGGCCCCAACAGCGACGTGGTGATTTCCACGCGCATGCGCCTGGCGCGCAACGTGAGCGGCTATGCCTTCACGGGACGGGCGCGCGACGGGGAGCGGCTGCGGCTGCTGGCCCAGGTGCGGGACGCGCTGGGCGGCGTCCCGACGCTGCGCAGTTCCGTGCTCGTGCGGCTCGACGAACTGGAGGCGGTGGATCGCCAGTTGCTGCACGAGCGGCACCTGGTCAGCAAGGAACTGGCAGGGCTCGACCCCCAGCATCCGGTGCGCTCCGGTGCGGCGGCCTTCCTGGGTGAAACGGCCGGCTTGCTGGTGAACGAGGAGGACCACCTGCGCCTGCAGGCGCTGCGGTCGGGGTTTGCCGTGGCCGAGGCGTTTGGGGCGGTGACGCGGCTGGATCGCGAACTGGGCGGTCAGCTGCCGTATGCCTATCACCGCGAGTTCGGATTTCTCACGGCCTGTCCGACGAATACGGGCACCGGACTGCGGGCCTCGGTGTTGATCCATTTGCCGGGATTGGTGCTGACCAAGGAGATCGGCAAGGTCCTGGCCGGTCTGCAGCAGATGGGACTCACCTATC
This sequence comes from Gemmatimonadaceae bacterium, assembly GCA_016741895.1. Lineage (GTDB taxonomy): Bacteria > Gemmatimonadota > Gemmatimonadetes > Gemmatimonadales > Gemmatimonadaceae > Gemmatimonas. The sequence continues at coordinate 879 of JACVCT010000194.1, forward strand.
GCGGCCTGTACGGCGAGGGGAGTGAGGTGGTGGGCAACTTCTTCCAGTTGTCCAACCAGACCACGCTGGGACGGTCGGAGGAGGAGTTGCAGGACCTGCTCGTGCGCGTCGTCCGTCATGTGATCGAGCGCGAGGAGGAAGCCCGTCGTGTGCTGGTGCGGGATGCGGGCTATATTATCGAGGACAAGTTGTGGCGCGCGTATGGCACGCTGCGGTACGCCCGCAGCCTGACGTTCGACGAGGCCATGAACTACCTGAGTGGCGTGCGACTGGCGGTCGGACTGAAACTGATCACCGGGCTCAGTGTATACACTCTCAACAAGCTCCTGATTTTTGCGCAGACGGCACACCTCTCCCACGGCGAGGGGCGGGTGCTGACGGACGGCGAGGCGAATCTGGCACGTGCCCGCTATGTGCGGCAGGTGCTGGTGAGCGAAGGCGGCGGTGTCGAATGAACCGCTTCCCAACGACCCTGAGGGGACGATGAACGGCTACAACTTCACCGAGCGGGTGCGGAAGGTCCTGGCCATGGCGCGCGAAGAAGCCGCGCGACTGCACCACGAATACGTGGGCACGGAGCACATCCTGCTCGGGCTGATCCGCGAGGGCGAAGGGGTTGCGGCAGCAGTGCTGCAGAACCTCAACGTCGATCTCGACGACGTCACGCAGAAAATCGAGGACACGGTCAAGAAGGGGAAGGCGGCGCAGGCCACCGGCCCGGATCTTCCGTACACGTCGCGCGCCAAGAAGGTTTTGGAACTCGCCATGGCCGAAGCGCGCGATCTCAACCACAGCTATGTCGGCACGGAGCATCTGCTGCTTGGCCTGCTCCGTGAGGAGAAGGGCATTGCCGCCCAGGTGCTGACCGACGCCGGCGTCAATCTCGAGGCCGCGCGCGCGGAAACGCTGCGCCTGCTCGGCACCGAGATGCCGCAGGGTGGGACGCCGCCGACCGCCGAGAAGGCAGGCAGCGGGGCACCGCCGTCGGCCGCGCCCTCGTCGGCCAAGGGTGAGAAGAAGTCCAAGACGCCCGCCCTTGATCACTTCTGCCGCGATCTCACGCAACTGGCGGCCGAAGGGCAGCTCGACCCGACCATCGGGCGCGCCAAGGAAATCGAGCGCGTCATGGAAGTGCTCACGCGCCGCAAGAAGAACAATCCGGTGCTCATCGGTGAACCCGGTGTGGGCAAGACGGCCATCGTCGAGGGGCTGGCGCAGCTCATCGCCAACGGTGACTGCCCGGACTCGCTGCGCGACAACCGCGTGCTGTCGCTCGACATGGCGGCAGTCATTGCGGGCACCAAGTATCGCGGGCAGTTCGAGGAGCGCCTCAAGGCGGTCATGAACGAGATCGCGCAGAACAAGCAGGTCATCCTGTTCATCGACGAGCTGCACACGCTTGTCGGGGCCGGAGCGGCCGAAGGCGCCATTGACGCCAGCAACATGCTCAAGCCGGCGCTTGCGCGCGGCGAGCTGCAGTGCGTCGGCGCGTCCACACTCAACGAGTTCCGCAAGTACATCGAGAAGGACGGGGCGCTCGAGCGTCGCTTCCAGACCGTGGTGGTCGATCCGCCGTCAATCGACGAGACCGTGCAGATCCTGCAGGGCCTCCGCAAGAAGTACGAGGATCACCACCGGGTGAACATCCCCGACGAAACGCTGCTGGCCGCGGCCAAGCTGTCGGAGCGCTACATCACCGATCGCTTCCTGCCGGACAAGGCCATCGACGTCATCGACGAGGCGGGTGCGCGCGCGCGCCTGGCCGCGCAGGTGCCGCCGGCAGAGGTGGCGGAGCTCAAGGAGCAGCTCGAAAAGATCAACGCCGACAAGGAAGCGGCGGTCCGCGATCAGAACTTCGAGCGCGCGGCCTCGCTGCGTGACACGGAGCGTGAGCTGCAGGCGGAGATCCGGCGCAAGCAGGACGAGTGGGAGCAGCGGCGGCAGTCGTTCCGGCCCACGTTGGGTGAGGAGGAGATCTCCTTCATCGTCTCCCGCTGGACGGGCATCCCGGTCACGCGCCTCCAGGAGGCGGAGACCTCGCGTCTCCTGCGCATGGAAGACGAGTTGCACGGCACCGTGGTGGGTCAGGACGAGGCCATCAAGGCCCTCGCCCGCTCCATTCGCCGCAGCCGCGCCGGTCTGAAAGATCCGCGTCGCCCCATCGGCTCGTTCATCTTCTCCGGTCCCACGGGTGTCGGCAAGACCGAGCTGGCGCGCGCGCTGGCCAAGTTCATGTTCGCCGATGCCTCCGCGCTCATTCGTGTGGACATGAGCGAGTACATGGAGAAGTTCTCCGTGTCGCGGCTCATCGGTGCGCCGCCGGGCTATGTCGGCTACGAGGATTCGGGCACGCTCACCAAGGCCGAGCGTCGCAAGCCGTACAGCGTCATCCTGCTCGACGAAATCGAGAAGGCGCACCCGGATGTGTTCAACATCCTGCTGCAGGTGCTCGATGAGGGTCATCTCACCGACAACTACGGTCGCGTCATCGACTTCAAGAACACCGTGGTGATCATGACGTCCAACGTGGGCGCCAAGGACATCACCAAGGGCAAGTCGCTGGGCTTCGCCACCAACGATGCCCGCGGGGATTTCGAGCGCATTGCGGACAAGGTCAAGGAGGAGATGGGTCGGGTCTTCAACCCCGAGTTCCTGAACCGCCTCGACGACGTGATCGTGTTCCACCCGCTCGGCAAGGAGCACATCTCGCAGATCGTGTCCATTCTCTTCGCCGACGTGCAGAAGCGTCTGGCCGAGGAGGAGATCACGATCAAGCTCACCGCCGAGGCCACGGAGTTCCTGGTCAACCACGGCCACGACGAGCACTTTGGTGCGCGTCCGCTCAAGCGGGCCATCCAGCGCTACGTCGAGGATCCGCTCTCGGAGAAGATTCTCACGGGCGAGTTCTCACGCGGCGACGAGATCGAGGTGGCGGTGTCCTCGTCCGAGAAGGACAAGCTGGAGTTCCGTGTGCTCAGTCCGACCCCGCAGGCGTCCTGAATGTCCGGGCCCCTGGGCGGGATTCAGGGGAAACGCTCGAGCGGGACTTGGTGTCAAACGGCTGGCCCCTGCGTGGGCCGGCCGTTTGTGCGTCGGGCCCACGGGGGCGCCAGGCCGCGGTGTGAAGAAGGGCCCGATTCACCACCCCCTTCCGGGGGCGTTGCCCGCTATATTCCGAGGCTATGCTGAAACGCGTGTCCCAACAACTGGTGCGGTGGGTGCTGCCGGCCGCGGTGGTCCTTGGTGCTTTCGTGGGAAGCCCGGGGCGGCTGCCGGCGCAGGACGCGAGTGGACGATGTGCCACGGCGGATTCGGTGGTGGTGCGTGGCAACGTACGCGTCGAGGCCTCGCGCATTCGTACGGAGGCCGGCATCACCCAGGGCATGCAACTCAGCTTCCCGCCGCTGCAGCGCGCCATCAAGGCGCTCTACAGGTTGGGTGAGTTTGACGATGTGCAGATTCTCTGCGACCTGGAGTCGGTGCCCGAGCGGGTGCTGACCGTCATCCAGGTGCGCGAGCGCGCCATCCTTGGTGACCTCAAGGTCACCGGTCCCTCGGCCCTGTCCGAACGCTCCGTGTCGGACAAGATCGATCTGCTGATCGGTCGGCCCATTGACCCGCTGCAGGTGGCGCGGGCGCGGGCCCGCATTGACTCCACGTATGAGGCGGCGGGCTACTACCTCGCCGAGGTGAAGATCGATTCCACCGTGATGGACGACGGGCGCATTGCGCTCACCTACACCGTGGATGAGGGACGGCGTCTGGCCATTTCCGGCATCGATATCGTCGGCAATGAAGCGGTGAAGGAGAAAGTCGTGGTCGGCGCCATGAAGACCAAGCCCGAGGGCTTCTGGTTCTTCCGCAAGGGCGAATACGATGACGACAAGTACGTGGGTGATCTGGGCGAGCGCATCCCGCAGCTGTACGCGCGGCTGGGTCACGTGGACATGCGCATCACGCAGGACACGCTCATTGTCGATCGTGAGCTGGGCAAGGGCCTGGTGCGCATTGGCATCGACGAAGGGCCCAAGTTCCGGGTGGGCAGTTTCGAGATCGCGGGCAACCGCCGATTCCCCACCGATGCCCTCCGGCGTTTCTACCCGTTTGATGGGCAGGATCCGTCGCTGAGTCAGCGGCTCAAGGGCCTCATCCGTCGTCAGCCGGCGGCGCCTGAAGGCATCTTCGATCAGGCCAAGTGGGATGAGTCCATCGAGAAGTTGAACAACGAGTATCGCAACAACGGCTACTTGTACGCGCAGGTGCGGCCGGTGGTGGAGCGTCGCTATGAGGGCGCCGATTCGGTGCCCACGGTGAACCTCCGCTGGGAAATCGACGAGCGGAATCCCGCCATCGTGAACCGCATCGAGATCATCGGCAATGACTACACGGCGGACGACTGCATCCGTCGGCAGATCTTCCTGGTGCCCGGCGGCCCGTTCAATCAGGCGGCGCTCATCCGCAGCTACCAGAGCATCGGCAACATGAATTTCTTCGAGCAGCCGATGCCGTTCCCCGACTATCGCCCCATCAATGATCAGGGCGACGTGGACATCGTCTTCCGCGTGAAGGAGAAGCGGACGGGCAGCATCAACTTCGGCGCCAGCATGGGGCAGGGTGGTGTGGGCTTCGGTGGCTTCATCGGCCTCGAGCAGTCCAACCTTTTCGGTCTCTGCAAGTCGGGTCGCCTCAACTGGCAGTACGGCCGCTTCTTCAATGACTTCACGGCCACCTACACGGATCCCGCGCTGCGTGGCACGCGTCTGTCAGGTGCGCTGAGCGCCTATCGCACCCAGTCGCGCTTCATCGTCGGCAATCTGGGTCAGAACATCCGCACGGGCGGCCAGTTCCGCCTGGGCCTGCCGGTGCCCTGGTCGCTGTTCTCGAGCGTGGGAATTTCGTACAACGGTGAATCCGCCACCTTTACCTCGGGTACCATTCAGGGGAGCTGTTCACGCAACTGCTTCCGCTCGAATCTCGGCCTCGAGTACACCTCGGATACGCGTGTGGACCTGCCATTCGCCACGGAGGGTTCCATGAAGATGATCTCCTCCGACTTCAGCGGCGGTCCGCTGGGCGGAACGGTGAACTTCCAGCGGGTGACCACCGAGATGCGGGCCTACTCGCTGCTGGGTCAGATCGGCGGCGGGAACCCGGGGTCGCAGCCGATCAAGTTCACCATGGGCCTCACCGCCCGGGCCGGCGCCCTCTTCGGCAACTCGGGACCGTTCTTCTTCCAGCAGCAGTTTGCCGTGGGTGGCGTGATGTTCGGCCAGCAGCTGCGTGGTTACCCGGAGTTCTCGATCACGCCGGGGGGCTTCAACCCGAATACGGACCAGTTCCGCTCGGACCCGGCCTCCTTCGGCAACGCCTTCATGACCATGACGGGGGAGATCGGCCTCCGCTTCAACCAGATGTTCTACGCGAACATCTTCGCCGACGCCGGCAACAACTGGGCCTCGGCCCGCCAGATGAACCCCACACGCCTCTTCCGTTCTGCCGGATTCGGGGTATCTACCGTTACGCCGCTCGGTCCGCTGGGACTGGACATGGCGTACGGCTTCGACCGCACGTCGGTGGACGTGCTGACGGGGCGGATCCGCAAGGACCCCCGTTGGCAGTTCCATTTCCGACTCGGCCAGCTCTTCTAAACCAGGACTTTTCCCATGCGTCTCATCCCCGTACTTGGTGCGTGCGCCCTGCTGGCGGCGGTACCGTCGCTTTCGTCGGCCCAGGCCGCCCAGAAGTTCGCCTACGTGAATTCGCAGGCGCTGCTGCAGAACGCCCCGGGTCGTGCCGAGGCGGAAGCGGCGTTCGAGAAGGACATGGTGAGCATCCGGCAGCAGTTGTCCAAGCTGCAGGACTCGCTGAACACCATGCAGGAGGCCTTTGCCAAGGAGGAGCTCTCGCTTTCCCCCACGGCCAAGGAAGCGCGCCTGAAGACGCTGCGTGAGAAGGAAGCCGCGTGGTCGCAGCAGGCGCAGAAGCTGCAGGAGCGCGCGCAGGATCGTCAGGAAGAGCTCATGGCGCCCATCATGGAAGGGCTGCGCAAGGTGCTTGACGATGTGCGTCAGGAAGGTGGCTACTCGTTCATCTTCGACGTCACGGCTGGTGCGTTCATCGTGTCGGCCGACAAGAACCTCGACATCACCGACCGGGTGTTGAGCAAGCTGCGCCTGAGCGCGCCCAAGGCCACCGCGGCGCCTGCCGCCAAGCCGGCAGGTCCGGCGTCGGCCCCGGCGGGTGTCACCACCAAGAAGCCGCCCACGACGTGAGTCCGGCGCCCGGTGGGTCAACCACCACCAGGCAGCAGAACGGCGGTGATGGGCAGGAGCCCATCACCGCCGCTGCCATTGCAGCACAGGTCGGCGGCGTGCTCATTGGCGACGGGTCGGTGCTGGTGCAGGGCATCGCGCCGCTCGATCGCGCGGGTGCTCAGCACCTGAGTTTCCTGGCGCACCCCCGCTATGCCGCGTCGTTTGCCGATTCGGCGGCCGGCGCGGTGCTCGTGACACCCGCCTATGCTGAGCAGGCGGGTCGCCCGAGTACGCGCATTGTGGTGGAGAAGCCCATCGACGCATTGGTTGGCCTGCTCGCGCGCTTCCACCGCCGGGAGCCGCGCGCCGAAGGCGTGCATGCCACGGCGGTCGTGGCGCCGTCGGCCCGCCTCGGTGCGGGGGTGACCCTCGATCCGCACGCGGTGATCGGTGAGGACGCCGTGCTGGGCGACGGCTGCTGGATTGGCGCGGGCGCCGTGGTGGGCGCCGGTGCCGTGCTGGGGCGTGACGTTCGTTTGTATCCGAATGCGGTCGTGTACCCGTTCACCGAGCTGGGCGACCGTGTGGTGCTGCATGCCGGAGCCCAGGCGGGGCGTGAGGGTTTCGGCTTTGTGCCACGTCCCGATGGCGTCGCGCGCATTCCGCACATCGGCCGCTGCGTGCTCGAGCACGATGTGGAGTTGGGTGCCAACAGCTGCGTGGATCGCGGCAGTGTGGACGACACCATCATCGGCGCCGGCACCAAGATCGACAGTCTCGTGCACATCGCGCACAATGTGCGCGTGGGACGGTTCTGCTTCTTCGCCTCGCAGGTTGGCGTGGCGGGGTCGGCGCGCATTGGTGATGGCGTGCAGTTGGGCGGGCAGGTTGGAGTGGGCGGCCACCTTACGATTGGCGCGCGTGCGCAGTTGGGCGGACAGGCCGGGGGGATTGGTGATGTGCCGGCTGGTGAAACCTGGTTGGGCTTTCCGGTGGGCCCGCCCAAGGAGCAAATGCGGGGGCA
>JACVCT010000195.1 GCA_016741895.1 Gemmatimonadaceae bacterium
GCCGCGCGGAACGCCGGGAACTCCGGATTTCCCCCAAATTAACATGCACGGGCCGGCCTCTCGCCGATTTGGTGAGGGCGTGGGCATCAATCTGCTGTTCGGGCCCATCCGAGCCGTATTGTCGGGTAAGGTGTTTGAGCAGGTCGAGTGGCCGATGCTGGCTGGTTTGTGGGTCAGAACCCCCTGAAGACGCGGAGTCCGCATGAAGAAATTCCTCGGTGCCTTTGCCGCTGGCGTTAAGGCCATGGCCGACGGCCCAACCCCTGACCGATTCGAAGTGGCCGGGCGCCCCGTGCGCTGTCCGCACTGCGGTGGCGAACACTTTCTTGAGGGGCGTGCGCAGCTCAACACCGCCGGCCTCACCTTCCTCAATCTCGACTGGGCCAACCGCTCGGCGGCTACGCTTGCCTGTGTGGGTTGCGGCCGACTGGAGTGGTTTCTTGCCGATCCCGAGGAGAGGGCGTAGCGCCCACCACGAGCCTCAGCTTGTTGCCGTCGGCATTGCTAGCCACCAATAATCTCGTTCAGGCCCTCTACGACGCGTGCCAGGTCTTCTGCAGATGCCCGAGCGATGCGGCGCCCGATGCGCTCCGTGGACAGTACCCGGATTTGGCTGATCTTCACCCAAGACTGCTTGGGCAGCCCACGTGTCATCAACCGCAGTGTGAGTGGGAAACCCGCGCGTGGTTCCTGGCTGGTGAGGGCAACGGCGATCACCGTACCCGAACGCTCGTTGAATACATCAGCGCTCAGAATCAGCACCGGGCGTTGACCGGATTGCTCCTGCCCACGGGTAGGGTCGAGATCCGCCCAACGGATCTCGCCCCTCAGTATTCCGGCCACGCCTCAGCTCCAATGCCCTCTTCCGCCAGCGCCCGCTCTTCCGCCGGGTCGAGTTTTGCGCACTCGGTCGCCAGACGCGTTCGGGCTCGACGCATCAACGCGTCTGCAACCGCCGCCTCGATTGCCTGGCTGCGGTTCGGGTATTCGTGCGCGTCAACGAGTGCGTCGAGCTCATCGAGCAGGTGACGTTCGAGTGTGACAGCAACCTTCAACTTGGGCATCTCGCACCTCCAGTATGACAATATATCATACCCAGAGCCTCCCGGCAAAAGTTGCACTTCGCGAGCCAAGACACTTGGATAACGCTAACTTTCCCCATATGGCCAATCGTCGACAGATCACGGCTCGCGTAGTCACCCTCGGGAGTGCCGAGGCTGGCGACCGGCGCATGGGCGGCACAGTCGACGAGCGTGTCGCTGCCGTGACCGCGCTGACGCTCGAAGCGTGGCGGTTGTCGGGACGACCTCTTCCTTCGTATACCCGCGCCACCATGCCGGTCGTGGTGCGGCCGTTGTTAAGCGATGTGTGACAATGACCGACGATTTTCGGGAGTTGCTTATTGCGCTGCGAGCGGAGGATGTGCGCTTTCTGGTCGTTGGCGCACACGCCCTCGCGGCGCACGGCGTGCCGCGCGTCACGGGCGACCTTGACGTTTGGGTTGAACCCACGGCGATGAACGCCACCCGCACTTGGCGTGCTCTGGTTGATTTTGGTGCGCCCCTTGCTGCCCTCGGAGTATCTGAGAAAGACTTTACCACGCCGAATCAGGTGATTCAGTTGGGCATCCCGCCGTTTCGGATTGATATCCTGACCAGCATCAGTGGAGTTGAGTTCACCAGCGCCTGGCAGGAATCCGTCCAGGGCACACTGTTCGACGTGCCCGTGCAATTCATTGGCCGCGAAGCCTTCATCAGAAACAAGCGCGCCAGTGGCAGGACGAAGGATCTTGACGACATTCGGGCGCTCGAAGGGGAGTAGCTCGGCGCCCGACGTGATTGTGCTGCTGACCGCAGGCTACCGCAGCTCGGCGATCTTCCTCCTGAAGTACTGCAGCTGCGCCGTCTGGTCACTGGTCATGGGCCCCGTCCATCCTGACACGGCGCTGTAGAGCCCACTCACCCGCCGCAGCAACTCGCGGGTCTCGGCGCTGTTCTTGCCCCGGTTCAGCTCAACGGCCGCGCGGTACACCTCGGCAATGCGCATGAGGTCCGCGCTCCACTGCGCGCGCACCACGGGCGTCACGTTGATGCGCGGATCGTCCATGACACGCACCGTCTGCGTGCGCTGCACCCCACCCACACTCATGCGCAGCGTGTAGGTGCCGGGCAGCACCAATGGGCCGGGCAGGGCGCGCGCGGCACCACCGCCGCCTTCGTCTTCGTCGCCCCCGCCGCGCACACCGGCCGGCAGGGAGTCGTGGCGCAGACCCCAGACAAAGCGGTTCAGGCCAGCACGCACGTTGGGCGACAGGGTGGCGACGGTCCTGCCACTCGCGTCGAGCACGGTGAAGGTCGGCTTCGTGCTTGCATCCTTGAGCCAGAACTGCACGATGGCACCAGTCGGCGGATTCTCGCCGCGGAACACCATGTCGCCCACATGAGCCTTCTCGGCGGCCAACCGTACCTGATAGGCCGGTTCAATGCGGAAGAGATGCGCCGACGACTCCTTCACGGCCGGTGTGAGCTCCTGCAGCGGGTTCACGTCGTCCAGAATCCAGATGCCGCGCCCGTGTGTGGCAATGACCAGATCGTTGTCACGCGGATGCACGAGCAAATCGTTGATGGCCAGCGTGGGCAGATTGGCGCGCAGCTCGGTCCAGTTTGCGCCGCCGTTGGTGCTGACAAACAGCCCAAGCTCGGTGCCGAGGTAGAGCACGTTGGGATTGCGCGGATCTTCCCGCAGGGTGCGCGCCACACGACCCGCCGGCAGGTCACTGGTAATGGATGTCCAGCTGCGGCCGGCGTCGGTGGTCTTGTAGATGTAGCTGCCGAAGTCGTCGTTGCGATAATTGTTGGCCACCACGTACGCGGTCCCCACGGCATGACGCGAGGCCTCGATGCCGTTGATCCACGCATTGCGCGGCAGGGCGTTGCTGGCCAAACGGCCCATGACTGTGTGTGCATCGTACCAGGTTGCGCCACCGTCGCGCGAGACCTTCACGTTGCCGTCGTCGGTGCCCACATACAGCAGGCCGCGCTGACGCGGTGATTCGGCGATGGCCGTGAGCGTGGGATAGTACGGGTTGCCGTCGTCCTGCGAAGGCGTGAGTTCGTCGGCGCGGCGGCCGTTGATGGGCAGCTCGCGGCGGTTCACGCCGGTGGTCATGTCGCCAAGCGAGGTCCAGGTCAGCCCACGATTCGTGCTCTTCCAGAGCTTGTTGGTGCCCGCGTACAGCGTGGCGCCATCGTGCGGCGAGATGATATACGGTGCGTCCCAGTTGGCACCCGCCATGGCGTTGGCCAGCTCGGCTTCGGGCTGCACGAGGAACCACGAATCAAAGTTGCGCCGCGCGCCAATGGCGCCGCGCGCATTGTCAGGCCGGACATCCTGCCGCTGCAGCGTACGCGGATCGAGCTTCTGCAGGCCGAGGTACTGCGAGGCCGAGTAGATGACACGCGGGTTGGTGGTGTCGGGCAGCGCGAAGAAGCCGTCGCCGCCACCAATGCGTGTCCAGTCTTCGTTGAGGATGCCTTCGGAGCGATAGGTGGCGCTGGGTCCGTACCAACTGCCGTTGTCCTGCAGGCCGCCGTACAGGTTGAAGGGCCGCGCATTGTCGGCCGCAATGCGATACCACTGGCTGATGGGCAGAGACTGCACAAACAGCCAGGTCCGCCCAAAGTCGTAGGACACGCCAATGCCGCCGTCGTCGAGCTTGATGAGGTGGCGCGAGTCGCGCGGATCGATCCACACAAACCGGTCGTCGCCATGCAGTGACTGACGCGGCGCGGTGAAGGTCTTGCCGCAGTCGGTGGAGACGGAGAACTCGTTCTGCATGTAGATGCGGCAGGGATCGTTGGGATCGACCTGCGGCTGACTGGCGTACATGGGGCGCGGATTCCAGTCGCTCATGCGCTCCCAGGTTTCGCCGGCATTCTGCGAGCGATAGATGCCCGCGCGTCGTCCGACATAGGCCGTGGACGCGTTGTAGCGCCAGCCCTGCTCGATGGACACGTACACGATGCGCGGATCCTTGGGATACACCGTGATGCCGATGCGGCCGTACTCGCCGAGTGGCAGACCGTTGGCGTCGTGCAGTGTGGGCGGGCGGACACCGGGGCGCACGGAGTCGCGCGGAAACGCACCGCTGGGCGCGAGCTTGCGCCAGGTGTCGCCGCCGTCGGTGCTCTTGTAGAGCGCGCTGCCCGGTCCGCCGCCGTCAAAGCCATAGGGTGCGCGGCGCCGCTCGTAGGTGGCGGCGTACATGACGCGCGGGTTGGACGGATCGAGCGCCACATCCACGACGCCGGTGTGCTCGTTCACCCCCAACACACGCAGCCAGGTGTTGCCGCCATCGGTGGTGCGATAGAGACCACGCTCCTCGTTCGGCCCCCACAGGTGGCCCATGGCGGCCACGAAGACGGTGTTCGGATCGCCGGGGTGCATCACGATGCGCCCGATGTGATGCGACTCGCGCAGTCCCATGTTGCGCCAGCTGCGTCCTCCGTCGGTGGACTTGTAGACGCCGTCGCCCCAGCTGCTGCTCTGCCGGTTTGCGCGCTCGCCGGTGCCCACCCACACGATGTTGGTGTCGCGCTGATGCACGGCCAGTGCGCCCACCGAGTGTGTGGCCTCACGGTGGAAGACCGGCTGCCAGGTGACGCCGTTGTTGATGGTCTTCCACACGCCCCCGGTGGCCGACGCCACATACCACACGTAGGGGTTGGACTCAACCACCGCCATGTCCACGACGCGGCCACTCATGTTGGCGGGGCCGATTTCGCGGAAGCGCAGCGTGTTGAAGTCGCTGGTCTGCGCGGCGGCGCGGGACAGCGGCGCGGTGAGCAGGAATACGAGCAGGGCGCGCTTCATGGGGCAGGCAGTCACAGGGAGGACGCCATCGCATGGGATGGCGGAGGCGGGGGAGTCACGCGACTGCGCCACAGGGTCTGGCGGACGCGGCGATGGTGGGGCAGGCCGAGTATACGAGGCGCTGCAGGCCGTGGCGAGTCCGGCCTCATGGCTCGGAGACTGTTGCCAATTCCCACGGCTCGCCTTGAGTTCACTGGCTAGCTAAACTAGACTAGACTAATGAAGATCGTGAACATTCACGCCGCCAAGACCCAGCTCTCCCGGCTCATCGCCGAGGTGCTGGATGGTGAAGAGGTCGTGATCTCAAAGGCTGGCACGCCGCTGGTACGACTCGTGCCGGTCGCGGCCGGCGCCGCCCCCCGTCAACTCGGCAAACTGGCGGGCGCTGTCATCGAGTCGCCGGACTGCTGGGACCATGACGCGGAGATCGAATCGCTGTTCTACGGCGGGCCGCTTGAGCCACCTCCGCTGCGCCGCGTAGTCGAGCCTCGCCGCAAGTCATGAACCTGTTGCTCGACTCGCATGTGCTGCTGTGGGCATTGCACGCGCCCGACCGTCTCAGCAGCGAAGCGCGGGATGCAATCAGCGACCCAGGTCGTGTCGTGTACTTCAGCGCCGCCTCGGCATGGGAGCTTGAGATCAAGGCCACCAAGGGAAAGCTGACGCTGCCCGCGGAATGGCTGCATGCGGCCACTGAGACCGGCCTCGTGGAGCTTCCCGTGTCTGCCGCCGACGCCCAGCGCAGCGCGCGTTTGCCGGCGCACCACGCTGACCCGTTTGACCGTCTGCTGGTGGCGCAGGCCATGGCGCGCGGTTTGCACCTGGTCACCCGCGATGGCATGCTCACGGCCTACGGCGTGCCGTTGCTGCTGGCTTAGGTCGGCGAACTCGCAGGGCGCGGCAATGGGGCGTAACATTGCGCCCATGACCCGCCTCGTCGATCGTGTCCGGCCCGTATTGAGCCGGCGCACCACCGCTCCCGCGCTGATGATGGCCATCGGCGCGCTGACCCTGCTGCTTGGCGCGCGACAGGCCAGTCAGCCGCCCGACCTGAACGCGCTGGCGCGTGCGGCGCTCTCGCGCATTGACGGCAGCACCACGCTGACCGGATTGCGCGCGCCAGTGGAGGTCATTCGCGACCGCTGGGGTGTGCCGCACATTTACGCGCAGTCGCTCGACGACCTGTTCTTCGCGCAGGGCTTTGTGGTGGCGCAGGACAGGCTGTGGCAGATGGAGATGTACCGTCGCATGTACCGCGGCGAGCTGAGTGCGATCATGGGGCCCGGTTATGTGGCGCATGATCGCCTCGCACGGCTGCTGCGCTTCCGCGGCCCGCATGATGAGCGCGAGTGGACCAGCTATCACCCGGCAGGACGTCGCGTATTCGACGCGTTTGCGCGGGGTGTGAACGCCTTCATTGCGCAGGCCGGCACACGGCTGCCCGTGGAGTTCACGCTCACCGGCGTTGAGCCCGGGAGGTGGACGGCCGAGGATCTGGTGCTGCGCACACAGACCGCCATGCCGCTGGCTGACGCGATTGCCGAACTGCGTCTGGCGCGCGAGGTGCTGCGGGTGGGCGCCGACTCGGCCAACCGTCTAGCGCGTCCTTCCCCATATCGTGCGTTGGTGCTGCCCGAAGGTCTTGATCTCGCACAATTGGACAGCGCGGCCATCACCGCGCTGCAGGCGCTTCGCACCGGTGATGTAAAGCCACCACTGCTGCCGGCCTACGCGGCACTCGAGGGCAGCGGCGCCAGTGTGAACAACGGCGTGCAGGAAGACTCACCGGGCTCCAACAACTGGGTCATTGCCGGTCGACTCACCCGGAGTGGCAAGCCCATCGTGGCCAACGATCCGCATCGGGCCGTCGCGAATCCGTCGTTCCGCTACATCGTGCATCTCGATGCACCGGGGTATCGTGCCATCGGTGCCACCGAGCCGGTCCTGCCGGGTGTGATGATCGGACGCACGGAGCGACTGGCCTGGGGACTCACCATTGTCGGCACCGATCAGTCCGACGTGTATGTGGCGCCCCTGGATGATGCAGGTCGTGTGCAGATTGCCGGGGTGTGGGAGGCGCCACGTGTCGTGCGTGAAGTCATTGCCGTGAAGGGCGCGCCGAGTGATACGGCCACGTTGCGTCTGACGTCGCGTGGTCCGGTGTTTCACATCGATCAGACGCGACGCATGGCCTACCTGCTGCGCAGCACGGCGCACCTGCCGGGCAGTGCGGGCTACCTGAGTGCGCTGCGCTATCCGGCGCTGCGCGACTGCCGGGAGTTTCTCGACGCGCAGCGCTACTATCTGGCGCCCACCGAGAACATGATCTGCGGTGACGTGGACGGGAACATCGCCTGGCAGGCCTCGGCGGCGTCGCCGCGGCGCCCCAACTGGCATGGCCGTCTGCCCGTGCCCGCTGATGGGCGCTACGAGTGGCGGGGACTGCGCGATGATCTGCCGCGTGAGTTCAACCCGAGTCGCGGCTGGATCGCCACCGCCAATCACGACATTCATCCGGAGGGCTACGATCCGCCGCTGTTCTTCAAGCGTGGTCCGGCGCGTGAGCGGCAGGATCGGCTGGAGCAGCAGTTTGCGATGACCGGTCCGTTTGACGCGGCGCATTCGCGACAGTTGCAGCACGACGCGTTCAACGCGGCTGGTGCGCGTGACGCGCGGCTCTTTGCCGGTTGGACGACACAGGACGCGGAGGCCGAGCGACTGCGCGCCGCTCTGGCCGCCTGGGATGGTCAGCATACCCGTGAATCGCTGGCTGCGGCGGCGTATCGCTTTGTCGGCCCGCAGTTGGTGGCGCGTATGCGAGCGGACGCACCACCGACGGCGGGTGTGCTCGAGAATGCCCTGCTCGTTGCACGCGACTCCCTGCGTGCCCGCTTCGGCGCCGACATGACCCAGTGGCGCTGGGGGCGATTCAACCGCAGCGAGCTGCCACATCCCTTTGTCGCGGCCTACGACGCGCCGGCGGTGGAGCGTCATGGTGGCGCGGGCTTCGTGGCGGCCGTGGGTGCGACGTATCGGGAGGTGTTTGACCTGGTGCATCCCGACAGCAGCTGGGCGACCAATCTGCCGGGGCAGTCGGGTCAACCCGGGAGTCCGTTCTACGCCAATCTCGTGGAGCCGTTCGGGCGGGCGGAGTACTTCCCGCTGGCGTTCACGCGTGAGGCCGTGGAGCGTGTCGCCGCGCATCGTTTGCGGCTGCTGCCGGGGCGGTCACGGTAGTGCGTTGCGCAAACGGTCGGCGGGTCAGAAT
>JACVCT010000196.1 GCA_016741895.1 Gemmatimonadaceae bacterium
TCGCCCACCGACGCCTGGCAATTCGCGCGGTGTGGTGCAGGCGGAGACGGTGGTCAGTGGTCTCGTAAACCCCTGGGCCATCGAGTTCCTGCCCGATGGGCGCGCACTCGTCACGGAGCGACCCGGTCGTCTGCGTCTGCTCTCGCCCGGTGGCACGCTGTCGGCGCCGCTCAGCGGTGTGCCCGCCGTGCACGCCGTGGGGCAGGGTGGGCTGCTCGATGTGGCCATTGATCCGGCCTTCGCGCAGAACCAGCGCATCTACTTGTCGTATGCCGAAGCCGGTGCCGGTGGCAGCGGTACCACGGTGGCGCGAGCCCGACTCACCGATGCGGGACTCACGGAGCTGCAGGTCATCTACCGGCAGGAGCCGAAACTGAACGGCGGAGGGCACTACGGCTCGCGTCTGGTGTTCGCGCGCAACGGCCTGCTGTTCATCACGCAGGGCGATCGCATGAACTGGCGCGACTACGCGCAGGATCTCGCGCGTGGGCAGGGCAAGATCATGCGGGTTGGCACTGATGGCAGCATACCTGCCGACAACCCGTTTCGCGCGCGCAATGACGCGCGGCCCGAGATCTGGAGCTACGGCCATCGCAACGTGCAGGCGGCGGCGCTCGATCCCGCCACCGGCCAGCTGTGGACGGTGGAGCATGGCGCACGTGGTGGCGACGAACTCAATCAGCCGCAGGGCGGTCGCAACTACGGCTGGCCCGTCATCACGTATGGCGTGGACTATTCGGGCGCGCGCATTGGCGAGGGCAGCAGCAAGCCGGGCATGGAGCAGCCCGTGTACTACTGGGATCCCGTCATCGCGCCGTCGGGCATGGCCTTCTACACGGCCGAGGCCATTCCGGGCTGGAAGGGCTCGGTGCTCATTGGTTCGCTCACGCCGGGTGCGCTCGTGCGACTCGAGCTTGCCAACGGTCGCGTGACGCGAGAGGAACGCTACCTCGGCGAACTCGGTGAGCGCATTCGCGACGTGACCGTTGGCCCCGATGGCTACGTGTATGTGGTCACCGACAGCGGCAATGGCCGCGTGCTGCGCATCAAGCCGGTGGTGGGCTGAGTCGCGCGCCGCTTCAGCGCAAGAACACCCACCACACCACCGCCGCCGCGACAGCGACCACCACCAGCAGTGGCACCACGTAGGTGGTGACCGGCTTTCTCGCCGCCGCACGATCGCCCGACCGGCTC
Organism: Gemmatimonadaceae bacterium; assembly: GCA_016741895.1. Classification (GTDB taxonomy): domain Bacteria; phylum Gemmatimonadota; class Gemmatimonadetes; order Gemmatimonadales; family Gemmatimonadaceae; genus Gemmatimonas. Next base: position 1,195 of record JACVCT010000196.1, read on the forward strand.
CCGGCCTCTCGGCTACTGGCGTGAAGGCTTCCGGCGCCAGGGCTCTCGCTGTTTGCCGTTTCGACGTTTGTTGTGTCGCTGTTGGCCGTGCCCGTCTGCACCTCGTCAATGACCTTCACGATCACCGACGCCGAGTGCGGTCGCTGCAGCGGATCCTTGTGCAGGCAGCGCATGATCACATTGACCAGCGCCTCCGGGAGATCGGGGCGGATCTGATGCAGTGGCGGCGGCGGATCCTGCACCTGCGCTGCCATCGTCGCGCGCAGACTCTCCCGCTCGAGTGGTGGCGCACCGGCAAACAGTTCATAGGCAAGACAGCCGAACGCATAGAGGTCGGCCTTGTGGTCCACCATCGGGGCGCGGCTGATCTGCTCGGGAGACATGTAGGCCGGTGTGCCGAGCGCCATGCTGACTGTGGTCACACGCTTCCCGCTCTTGAGTGCTCCGTCGCTGGCATCGTCGAGTGCCTTGGCCACCCCGAAATCGGCAATCATGGCGGCATCGCCGGAGAGCAGCACGTTTTCCGGCTTGATGTCCCGGTGCACCACACCACGCGCGTGCGCGTACATCAGGCCTGACGCCAGCTCGCGCAAAAGGCGCAGTCCGTCGTTCACACTGTAGCGTGTACGCCGCTGCAGCTGCTCTCGCAGCGTCTGCCCTTCCACGAAGGGCATGGAGAACCAGCGCAGCGCGCGGTCTCCCGCCTCGGCGTTCACCGTGCCGGCCTGCAGCAGCGGCACGAGGTGCGGATGCTGCAGACGCGCCGCAATGAGGATCTCGCGGCGGAAGCGTTCGCCGTCCACTCCGACCGTCGCTTCCGGCGGCAGCACCTTGAGCACCACCGGGCGATCGAGGGCCCGCTCAATGGCCAGAAACACCTTGGCCGAGCCACCACCACCCAGCTCACGCTGAATGGCGTAGCTCTCTCCGAGCTCCCGTTCGAGACGGGAGCGGAGATCGGATTCGGCGGTCGGAAATGGCACAGTCACCTTGAATACATAGCGAAAAAACCGGGCCCATGCGCTCAGTACTGGAGCGGCACGGGCCCGATTCGGACCAAGGGATGTGACTCAGGTCACGACTGACTGCGTGGGACGGGAGGCAGCGGGCCGTCCCTGCAGGTTCAGCGCGCCATCTGGCGCACGACGTCCTGCAGCAGGCGCACCTTGGCCGGGTCGCCCGAGCGGTTCACGTCGCCGGCCAGCTGCGAGACCAGCAGCGACAGGGCCTGCTTGCGTGCCGACCCGCCAGCCTTCTCTGCGGCATCGAGGGTCTTGTTGATGCTGGCGATGCGAGAATCGGGTAGCGCGTTGGCGCGGTCGAGCTGGTCCACATAGGCCCGCGCGACCGGGAACGCTGCCGGCCAGGTGATGCGCGTCTGCATCTGCGGATTGAGTTCGTCCACCTGCACCAGCTTGGCCGCTTCGATTTCGTTCTTCGTCAGGAACTCGCTGGGCTGCAGTTCGAAGATATCGAGACCGCGGCCGATCTCCGACGCCACGATGTGGCCGTTGTACCAGTAGGTGCTCCAGAAGCCGGCCAGTGTGAGCGTGGGCGCGATGGGCCCACGATCGAAATACGCGATTTCCACCGGCTTGCTCGGGTCGGTGAAGTCGAACACCGAGAGGCCACCCTGATACCAGGCCTGCGCCATGATGTCGCGGCCCGGCACCGGAATGAGCGAGCCGTTGTGGGCCACGCAGTTCTCGCTGGCCTCCTGCGGCGCGGGCAGCTTGTAATAACCCACCTGCTGCAGCTTGCGGCCTTCGCCCAGCTTGAAGAGCGCGTTGGCGCCCCAGGTGGGCTTGTCGGTGCTGCGGCAGCGTGGCGCGGTGCCACCACCCCACTCGTCGGTGAACAGCACCGTCGTGCCCGCGTTGTTGAACGTGGCCGAGTGCCAGTAGGCGAAGTTGGGATCGATGACTTCGTCGATGCGCTTCGGGTTGGCGGGATCCTTGATGTCGAGCAGGATGCCGTTGCCCGAACAGGCGCCGGCCGCGAGACCAATGGCCGGATACACGGTGATGTCGTGGCACTGATCGGTGATGGCCGTGTTCTGCGTGCCCTCGCCGTGCGAGCCACCCTTCCAGAGACCGGCGGCGTTGCCGGCGGCGTCGGCAAACACGCGCGGCATGCTCACCACTTCCGCGTTCTGCGGCGCAGCCAGCGGCACCTTGATGACTTCGATGCGGAACAGGGACGTGCCCGCATCATCGGGCTGCGCGTTGCAGCCGGCCAGCTCGTTGGGCGAACGCACCGGGCCCGTGCCCTGCACGTACACATACACGTTGGCCTTGTCGTTCGGATCGACCAGCAGCGTGTGCGTGTGCGAGCCGCGGCAGGTCTGCACGGCGGCCACCTGCTTGGGATTGTCGATGTCGCTGATGTCGAAGATGCGCACGCCGCGGAACCGCTCGGCGCTCACCGTATCGCTCACACCCTGCGTGCCGCAGTCCACGCGGCCCACGAGATCCTCGACCGACATGAACAGCAGGTTGCCATGCACGGACAGGTCACCCTGGCCGCCCTGGCAGACAAACGCCTTGCGAAGGTGCGGCGCCTTCGGGTTGCTGATGTCCCAGGCCTGCCAGCCGTGCCAGCCACCCTGGAACACGAGGTTCTTCTGGAAGGCCAGGTCGGAATTGGCGAAGCCGAAGTCACCGAGGTTGTTGGGATTGAACCAGCCATCCTGCTTGGGCGTGTGGGACACCAGCGTTAGATGGCGAATGGCTTCTCCGGCGTCCTGGAATCCCACCTTGAGTCCCACCCGGGGATCCTGGGCCAGCGCGGGCGTGGCCAGCAGGGCCAGCGAAGAGGCGGCCAGCGAGGTCGCGGCAAGCAGCGCGCGATGACGAACGGTCGAACGGATCATGCGTCTCGTGTCGTGAGGTGATCGGAAAACATCAGGCTGCGGGCCTGGAGGCCCGACGGGAACATCAGGGGGTGTTGGACGGAAGCCGCTCGAGCAGAACGCGCATGCGGCGAATCTCCGCGCGCTGATCGGTGTCCACGTCAGAAGCAAACTGGAACACCTGCGGATCGCGGGCACCGCCCTGAGCCGCGAGCAGGCTGGCCACCATCTGCAGCGCGCCGTCGTGGTGCTGGATCATGTAGCGCAGAAACATTCGCTCGAACTGGGCGCCGCTGGCGGCGCTGAGGGAGTCCATCTGCGCAGGCAGCAGCATGCCCGGCATGTCATGTGACGCGTGCGTGGTGTGCGCGGCATGTGAGGCGTCGGCAACGTCCGGCACAGTCTGCTTTCGCTCGCGCAACCAGGACTGCATGATGGCGATCTCGTCCTGCTGCGATACCACAATGCGCTCGGTCAGCGCCAGCAGCTCGGGCCGCTGGGTGCGCGCGGGGACCAGCGCACTCATGGTCAGTGCCTGCGCGTGGTGGGCAATCATGCCCTGCATGAAAGCCACGTCTGGCTTGGCCGGGACAGGCGGTTGGAGCGGGAGGACGAGGAGAGCGAGGAAGGGGAGCAGGGACATGGGATGAAAGGTGATGGCGTTGGACTGCACGTGGTACCCGTACTGCGGGGAGGGGTTCGGGTTCGCCATCCACTGCAGTGGGCTATGCGCCGTGAGCTCTGGGGGCGAGCGGTGCAGCGTTCACATCACGCGATCCCATGGATCACGAGATGCCGCCGCAGCACCACGCGCACCCATCACCCACCGCCCACGGCTCAGAACAGTGGACGGAGCGCTGCAGGTAAAGAGCTTGCCAACTATCGGTTAAACAACTACTATTCTCAGATGTCCGTCACCACCGCCGACATCTTCGGCTCCAACCGCGCCCCGCAGCCCGCCGTCCCCGGCAGCTACGGCGAGGCCCCATCAGTCGCCCCGCTGCCCGACGCGCTGCGTCTCGGGCCGGTGCGTCTGCTGGTTTCCGACCTCGCACGCTCCCAGGCCTGGTACGAGCAGGTCCTCGGTCTCGTACCGCTGCGTCCGCCCGCGCCGAGTCAGGTGCTGGCGCTGGGCGCCGCTGGCGACACCGAGCCGCTTGTGCTGCTCGACACCGCGCCCGGCATCACCGGCATCCGCCCCGGCTCGCGACTCGGGCTCTACCACTTCGCCATCCTGCTGCCCGACCGCGCCTCGCTCGGTCGATTTGTTCGCCATCTATCGACCATTGGCGCACGGGCCGGGGCGAGCGATCACCTCGTCTCCGAGGCCCTCTACCTCACCGACCCGGACGGTCTGGGTATCGAGGTCTACGCCGATCGGCCGCGCGAAACCTGGCAGCGACTGGGCCGCGAACTGATGATGGCGACCGATCCGATCGACATGCCGTCCGTGCTGGCGTCTGCAGGCAATACGACGTGGCAGGGCATGCCCATTGGCACGCGCATGGGGCATCTGCACCTGCACGTGGGTGATCTGGGCAAGGCGCGCGCCTTCTACGCCGATGCGCTGGGCTTCACGCGCATGGTGTGGCGCTATCCGGGCGCGCTGTTCCTCGGCGCCGGTGGCTATCACCATCATCTCGGGGTCAACACCTGGGCCGGTGGCGCCCCGTCACCAGGTCCGAACGACGCACGGCTGGCCGAGTGGAACGTGGTGCTGCCATCGGACGCCGACGTGGACCGCGTGCTGACGCAGGTGGCGCAGGCCGGCTTCGTGGTGGATCAGCCACACCGCGTGCTCACCGATCCCTGGGGCAGCGCACTGCGTCTGGCTACCGACGGCGCAGCAGCAGGCGTGTAAGCCACAACGAGGCGCAACCGCGCGCACTCGCCGAACAACGCACCTTTTACTCGACCGACTCGCGTGACGCGAACAGATCGATCTGTGGCGGCTGCGTGGGCAGACCGAGGTGCAACAACGCCTGTGTGGTCCAACCATCCCGGTCGGACGGATCGAGATGCTGCACCGGCACCGCGAAATCGCGCACCAGCTCGTCGATGATCTCGTCGATCTCCTGCTGAAAGGCCGGGCTCACCGCGCGCTTGCCGTCGAAGCGCGGCGCGTGCAGTACCGGCACCTTGAACAGGGCGTGGTAGCCGCGCACCCATTCGCGCACGAGCGGTTCCAGCTCGAGCCTCCGCCCAAGCCGCGCGACGAGATAGGCGTAGTTGTCGAGCACCGAGCGGTCACAGACCACCACCTCATACTGCGCCGCCGCCGCCAGTTCCTCGGCAATCTGCGTGTGCAGAATCCAGGCCTGGGCGTCGTAGGTGGTGTCCTCGTTGATGGGCAGCGGACAGCGCCGCGCGACTTCCTTGACCAGATCCACGCCCAGATCGAGGCGCTTGAGCTGGGCGGCGAGATCAAAGCACAGCGTGGTCTTGCCCACGCCATGGGTGCCGACGAATGCCACCTTGAGGCGGCGACGTCCGAAGACGTCGAGAGGCAGGACGAGAGAAGCGGCGCTCATGCTGTGCACACGCTAACATGTCGGAGTACGCCTTCCCACCCCTTGCATTCCTGCACATGGCCAGCCTGACGTTTCCCGTGCATGATCCCGCCAGCGGCGAGCTGGTGGACCAGGTGACCGATCACACGCCGGATGATGCGCGCGCCGCCATTGTGCGGGCACATGCGGCGTGGGGGGCGTGGCGTGAGCGTCCGGCTGCAGAGCGTGCGCAGCTGCTGCGGCGCTGGCACGATGCGCTGCTCGATCACAAGGCGCCACTTGCCGCGCTCATGACACGTGAAGCCGGCAAGGTGCATGCCGAAAGTCTCGGGGAAGTGGACTACGCCGCGTCGTTCGTGGAGTGGTTCGCCGAAGAAGCCCGGCGCAGTTACGGCGAAATCATTCCCTCGCCATCACGGGATCGGCGGCTGTTTGTGCTGCGGCAATCCGTTGGCGTGGTGGCGGCCATTACACCATGGAACTTTCCGTTGGCCATGATCACCCGCAAGGTGGCGCCGGCGCTCGCGGCGGGATGTCCGGTCATCATCAAGCCGGCCACGGAGACTCCGCTCACGGCGCTCTATGCCGAGCGTCTCGCGCACGAGGCCGGCATTCCGGCCGATGTGTACTGTACGCTTCCCACGACGCGCAACGCGGAGCTCGGCGCCGTGTTCTTCGAGGACGCGCGCGTGCGAAAGGTGTCCTTCACGGGATCCACCGCCGTGGGCAAGCAGCTGGTGGCGCAGAGCGCCATGCGGCTCACCAAGCTGTCGCTCGAACTCGGTGGCAATGCGCCGGTGCTGGTGTTCGATGACGCCGACATTGAGCGCGCGGTGCGCGGCACCATGGCGGCCAAGTTCCGGCACAACGGTCAGACCTGCGTCTGTGTCAATCGGGTGTTTGTGCAGGCGGGTGTGCATGATCGCTTTGTGCAGCAGCTCAGCGAGGCAGTGCAGGCGCTGCGCAGCGGACGCCCCGATGATCCGGCGGTGCAGGTGGGCCCGCTCATTTCTGCGCGGGCCACGCAGAAGGTGCAGCGTCTGGTGGATGACGCCGTGCAGGCCGGTGCACAGTTGCTGCTGGGTGGGCAGGTGCAGGGTGAGCGCTGGTTCGAACCGACTGTCCTCACCGGGGTGCGGCCGGACATGTCCATCAGTCAGGAGGAGATCTTCGGACCCGTGGCCGCGGTGCAGCGCTTCGAGACGGAAGAGGAAGTGATTGCGCGGGCCAACGACACGCCCTACGGGTTGGCGGCCTATGTGTACAGCGAGCATGCCGCCCGCTGCTGGCGGGTGGCGGAGGCGCTCGAGTATGGCATGGTGGGTGTGAACGAAAGTCTCATCGGCACCACCGTTGCCCCGTTTGGCGGGGTCAAGCAGTCCGGCATGGGACGAGAGGGATCTCGGCAGGGGCTGGAAGCGTTTCAGGAACTCAAATACGTCTGCTACGGCGGCCTTTAGCAGGATGCTGAAAAAGCTGGCGTCCCCTCTGGTGCGACGCCAGCGTTTTTGTATAATGGCGCGACTTCAGCCAGAGGCGAGCGATGCGGGGAGACGAGCGCGTGCAGGGGATGATGTTTG
>JACVCT010000006.1 GCA_016741895.1 Gemmatimonadaceae bacterium
CGACGCCCCCCACGCGCCATGTCAACGTTAGAAGTGCTTCATGTGGGCCTCTTGTGACACCCTTCGCGAAGCGCGGAACGTTGACCGCAGAAATGCCTTGTTGTATGAGCAGCGCATCATGAAGCGCAATCAATGCAGTGATTCGTGCCGCGAAAAAAACGAACGCCCCGACCACTGGTCGAGGCGTTCGCGATACTGATCTGTTGCAGCTCCCGGGGAGGGACTCGAACCCCCGACAGGGTGATTAACAGTCACCTGCTCTACCACCTGAGCTACCCGGGAATACTTCCGGCGCCATCCGGCCGCGCCAGAGCCTCATAGTATCGCCGAGCCGTGGCCTGACGTCAAGCGGCCTCAGCCTGCTCCCGCATTGTGTGGCGTCAGCAGGGGGGCCAGCCACTGACCGGTGTAACTCGCCGGGACCGACACCACCTCCTCTGGCCGGCCCATGGCCACCACCCGACCCCCGCCATCCCCGCCCTCGGGGCCCATGTCGATGATCCAGTCGGCCAGCTTGATCACATCGAGGTTGTGCTCGATCAGCAGCAGGGTGTGCCCCTGGTCGAGCAGACGCTCGAACACCTCCGCCAGCTTGCGGATGTCCTCGGGATGCAGGCCGGTCGTGGGCTCGTCGAGCACGTACAGCTTGCGCGGCCCGCTGGCTTTGGCCGACGACTTGACGGCCGTGCCCCTGGGCGCGGCGGCCCGACCGGAACGCGCCGTGAGCGCCAGTTCGCGCGCGATCTTGAGACGCTGCGCCTCGCCGCCCGAGAGCGTGGTGGCCGGCTGACCGAGCCGCAGGTAGCCCAGGCCCACCTGCTGCACCTGCCAGAGCGCCTGCGCCAGCTTGTCCTCGCGCGGAAAGAAGCGAATGGCCTCATCCACGGTCAGCTCCAGCACCTCGGCGATGTTCCGCCCCTTGAAGCGCACCTCCAGCACGTCGGGCTTGAAGCGCTTGCCACCGCAGGCGTCGCAAGGCACGAACACATCGGCCATGAAGACCATCTCGACTTCGAGATGGCCCGCGCCTTCGCAGGTCTCACAGCGACCTCCGGCCACGTTGAAGGAGAAATGGCCGGCGTCGAAGCCCCTGGTGCGCGCCAGCGGCTGTTCACTGAACAGACGACGGATCTCGTCGTAGGCCTTCACATACGTGACGGGATTCGAACGCGGGGAGCGGCCGATGGGGCTCTGGTCCACGAGCACCAGATCATCCAGCCATTCCACGCCGCTCAGCTGCGTGTACTGCCCCACGGTCTCGCCGAGATGCTCCTTGGCCGAGTGCTCGCCATGCAGCGTGCGTTCGACGGCGTGATACAGCACGTCATGCACCAGTGTGCTCTTGCCGGAGCCCGACACACCCGTGACCACGGTCAGCGCTCCGAGCGGAATGCGCACATCCACGCCCTGCACGTTGTGCGCAGTGGCGCCGCGCAGTTCGAGCCAGCGTGACCCGAGCGGACGTCGTGCGCGTGGCAGTTCGATACGGCGCGCGCCCGTGAGATACTGGCCTGTGAGCGGACTCTCCGCCACACGATTCATGGGGCCGCTGAACACCACCTGACCGCCATGCTCGCCGGCGCCGGGGCCCATCTCCACCATGTGATCGGCAATGCGCATGGCCTCGAGATCATGCTCCACCATGATCACCGTGTTGCCCAGGTCGCGCAGCCGCTCCAGTAGAGCCAGGAGCCTGTCGAGGTCGCGCGGGTGGAGACCGATGCTGGGTTCGTCGAGCACATAGGTGGCGTCCACCAGCGCCGCCCCGAGGGCATTGGCGAGTGTGATGCGCTGCGCCTCGCCGCCGGACAGGGTGCGGGTGGCGCGATCGAGCGTGAGATAGGTGAGTCCCACATCGGCCAGAAAGCGCGTGCGCGCCCGCGCCTCACGCAACACCGTGTCTGCCACCTGCGCCTCCGCGCCTTCGAGCGCGAGGGTGTCGAGCCACGGCAGCAGGTCCCGCACCGGCAGCCGCGCCACGTCGGCGATGCTGCGACCCTGCACCCGCACCTGCAGGGCGTCGGGCTGCAACTTGCTGCCGCCACAGGTGCGGCACTCCTGCGCGCTCTGATACTTGCGAAGGAAGATGCGGATGTAGGCCTTGTAACGCTTCTCCTCGAGGTTGACGAGAAAGGGGCGAATGCCGGTGTATTGCCGCGTGCGGGCCGACATGAACTGTTCGCGCGCGCTCGCCGGCAGTTCCTGCCAGGGCGTGTCGGGATTCACGCCCAGCGTGCGCGCAAAGTCCACGACGGCGCGCCGCTGCTTTTCGTAGCGCGGTGCCGTCCACGGATCGATGGCGCCGTCGCGCACCGAACGGGCCGGGTTGGGCACGATCAGCGCGTCGTCGTAGTCGAGCGTGGCGCCAAAGCCATTGCAGGTGGGGCAGGCGCCGCGCGGATTGTTGAACGAGAACAGCTGCGGTGTGGGCGTGGGCGCACGCCAGCCGTCATCCGGACACTCGAAGCGCTCCGTGAAGGCCAGGTGGTGCCGGGCCGTGCCCGCCTCGTCCACGCCATCGGGAAAGAGCAGCAGCAGGTCGCCGTCGCCCTCGGTGAATGCCGTCTGCACCGCGTCGGCGAGTCGCCCGCGGTCGTCCGTGGCAATGCGCAAACGATCCACGACGATGGCCACCTGCGGGGCAGTGGCGAGATCGAGGCCGCGGCTGTCCACGTCGTCGAGATGCACGATGTCCGGCGCGCCCTGCGACGGGTCGCCGATGGCGAGCCGCACGAAGCCGCGCGCCCGCAGATTGTCGGCAATCACCGCCGAGGTCACCGCTTGCGAGCGCACGAGCGGGCAGGCCACGAGCACGCGCGTGCCGGCCGGCAGGGCCAGCGCGCGATCGGTGACCGACTGCACGGTGGCCGGCCGCAGCTCACGGTTGCAGACACGGCAGAAGGTGTGGCCCACGCGGGCCCAGAGCAGCCGCAGGTAGTCGTAGATCTCGGTCGCGGTCCCCACCGTGGACCGGGACGTCCGCGTGGGGTTCTTCTGTTCGATGGCCACAGCCGGGGAGAGACCCTCCACCGCGTCCACCGCCGGTTTCTCCATGCGCTCGAGGAACTGACGGGCATAGGCCGACAGCGACTCCACATAGCGCCGCTGGCCTTCGGCGTAGATGGTGTCGAAGGCCAGCGACGACTTGCCCGATCCCGAGACGCCAGTCACCACCGTGATGGCGCGGCGTGGCAGGTCGAGATCGAACCCCTTGAGGTTGTGTTGCCGGGCTCCCCGGATGCGGATGCGGTCCTTCATGGGGACAAAACTATCGGGGGGGCCAACCGAGTAGATTCGGACCGGATGGCACGATCCGTTTCCGATGCTGCACCAGCCGACGACGAGGTCGCCGGGTCTGTTTACGACGCCCGCCTGACGCGGCGCCTGCTCGCCTATGTGCGGCCCTATCGCGGGCAGGTGGTGCTGGCCCTGCTGACCCTGGCGGTGGCCTCGGCCAGCCAGCTGGTCGGCCCGCTGCTGACGCGCTGGGTCATCGACAGCGCCTGGCCGGCGCAGCGCCTTGATCTGGTGCTACGGGCGGCCATGGGCTTTGCCGCCGTGCTGTTGCTGCAGTTCGGCGCCACCTACGCGGAAACCGTCATCACGGCGCGGATCGGGCAGCAGGTCATGCGTGACCTGCGGCTCGACGTGTTCGCACAGCTTCAGCGCTTGCCCATTGCGTGGTTTGACCGCAATCCGGTGGGCCGGCTGGTCACGCGCGTGACCAGCGATGTGGAGGCGCTCAACGAACTGTTCACCGCCGGGGTGGTGGCCGGACTCGGCGACCTGCTCACCCTCGCGGCCATCGGCGTGGCCATGCTGGTGGTGGATGCGCCGCTGGCGCTGGCCGCCTTCGTGGTCATTCCCCTGGTGCTCGGGGTCTCGCGCCTGTTCCGACGCCATGTGCGCACGTCCTACCGCGACATCCGTACACGGCTGGCCCGTCTCAATGCCTACCTCGGTGAACGACTGGGCGGCATGCGCGTGGTGCAGTTGTTCGGACAGGAAGGCCACGAGCAGGCACGCTTCGCGGCGCTGAATGATGCGCATCTGCGCGCGCATCTCGCGTCCATCCGCGTGTACGCGCTGTACTTCCCGGTCATCGAATTTCTCACGACGCTGGCGCTGGCCAGCCTGCTCGTGGCTGCAGGCTTCCAGCAGGGCGACCCGGCGCTATCCATCGGCACCCTGGCGGCATTTCTCCAGTTGGTGCGCCGATTCTTTCAGCCGCTGCAGGACCTGTCCGAGAAGTTCAATATCCTGCAGGCGGCCATGGCGGCTGCCGAGCGATTGTTTGCGGTGCTCGATACGCCGGCGGCTGCACGGCGTCCCGATGGGGCAGGGCGGGAAGATCGCGACGCGGTGGACCGTCAGGTCGCCGCCCTGCGTCGGGAAGGCGTGACCATCCGCTTCGAGGACGTCTGGTTTGCCTATGGCGCCGGTGGGGTGAGTGATGATCACGCGCACGCGGCTCCCGCGCCGGACGACACGCAGGACTCTTCCAGCGCCCGCGACACCTGGGTCCTGCGGGGTGTGAGTTTCGAAGTGGGCCCGGGGCAGTCGCTGGCGCTCGTGGGGCATACCGGCGCGGGCAAGACCACCATCGTCAACCTGCTGCTGCGATTCTACGATCCGCAGCGCGGCCGCATTCTGCTCAATGGCATCGACCTGCGCGAACTGCCGGTGGCCGTCGTGCGCGGGGTCGTGGGCTATGTCCAGCAGGACATCTTCCTCTTTGCCGGCAATGTGGCCGACAATGTCCGGCTTTCGGCCTCCGTGCCGGAGGCGCGCCTTGAGGACGCGGTGCGCCGTGTGGGGGCTGATCGCATCATCGACCGGCTGCCCGGGCGCTGGCAGCATGTCCTGGGGGAGCGTGGCGGGGGATTGAGCGTCGGGGAGCGTCAACTGCTCGCCTTCTCCCGCGCTATTGCGTCTGATCCCTCGGTGCTGGTGCTAGACGAGGCCACCAGCGCCGTGGACTCCTCCATCGAGGCCCAGATTCAGACGGCCGTGGCGGCCCTCATGGCCGGGCGCACCAACATCGCCATCGCCCACCGTCTCAGCACCATTGTGGACGCCGACGAGATCCTCGTGCTCCATCATGGCGAGGTCGTCGAGCGCGGGACGCACCGTCAGCTGCTCGACCGACGCGGCATGTACGATCGCCTGTATCGCCTTCAGGCCGGCGCGGGCCCTGTGACTGCCTGAACCGCCCCATCCGGGACCATGACCTGCGCCCCATGCCCCGGACCCGCACTTGTCCAGTCCCCACCGTCTACACGCCGTCCATCAACATCAGGCCACGGGAAACGGCTCCTGCGCTTGCCAATGGGCAACACGCCCGGATAGCTTCGCACGTTACGTTTGGTGTCCCCCGCGTTACTTCCTGAGACGAGCCACCCCAAACACGTGCAGCTTTCTGTCGCCGCCGGCACGGATGTCGGACGCATACGGGCAGGCAACGAAGACAGCCTTTACGCCGACGCCGACCAGGAGCGGGGCCTCTTCATCGTCGCCGACGGCATGGGTGGGCACGCCGCGGGCGAGGTGGCCAGCGAGATGGCCGTGCAGATCGTCTCCCGTGAGCTCTCCGGGCTGCGCGATCTCACCCGCGACGACATCGGCCCACGCATGGCGGCGGCGCTCAAGGAGGCCAATCGCGCCATCTACGAGCGCACCATCCAGGAAGCCGACAAGCAGGGCATGGGCACCACCGCCTCCTGCCTCATGATGGGCTACGGGCGCTGGTTCATTGGTCACATTGGTGATTCGCGGGTGTACCTGCTGCGCGATGGCGTGTTCCGTCAGCTCACCAAGGATCACTCCTACGTGCAGGAGCAGGTGGACGCCGGCTTCCTCACGCCCGAGCAGGCGCGGTACCACCCGTACAGCAACGTGATCACGCGCTGTGTCGGCGCCAACGCGGCGGCCGAGGCCGACGTGCACAGCGGCGAGTTGCAGGCCGGTGATGTCTATCTCGTGGCCTCCGACGGGCTCACTGGCATGGTCGAGGATCCGCAGCTCAAGAAGATCCTCGAAACCAGGCAGACACCGGGACGCATGGTGGACGCGATGATCACCGAGGCCAATCGTCGAGGGGGACTCGACAACATCACGGCCATCGTGGTGCAGGTCGTCAAGGTCACCGGTGTCGCGACCGGCGAAATGGCGGCCGTGCTGCCCCCGGGGTGAGCGCGCCGCGTACCGCATGACGACGCCGCCGACTCCCGACGCCAACACCGTGGGTGCGCTGGCCGAGTTGTACCTGGGCAACATTCTCTATGCCATCGAGAGCTGCGCCATGGCGCTCGAAGCCGACGGCAAGCCGCTCGATGCGGCGTTCTACCGGGGCATCGGACGCAAGTTGGCCGAGGCGCATGGTGCGCAGCGCGCCGAAGGGCCGGGCGCCGGCTGACCTGCCTTCGCCCGCAATCACCGCAGAGACGACATCGATGAAATCTGGCCTTTCGTGGTTCTCCTGTGCTGCGCGTCGTGGCGTCTCCCGCTCGGCCCTCGCGTGTTCGCTGATTGGCGCGCTCCTGTTCGCGTCCCGTCCGGCCGCTGCTCTGCGCCCAACCGCGGCCCTCGCCTGTGCGTCCAGCGTCAACGACAGCGTGAGCGACAGCACCCTGCTTGCCTTGCACGGCTCGGGGCAGACCTTTGCCGATTTTCTGGCGGCCACCAAGGCCCGTCGTGCCGGATGGCTTGGCCTCGCCGACAGCGCCCGCGTCAGCGACGCGCTGTTCACCCGCGCCCGTCAAGTGGGTGGCAACTGGAAGCTGCTCGTGGTGGCGGTGGATGCCTGCGGTGATTCCATGAATACCGTGCCCTGGCTGGCCCGCCTTGCGCAGGAGGTGCCCGGTATCGACCTGCGTATCGTGCTGCCGGCGGCTGGCCGTCCGGTGCAGGAGAGTTTCCGTTCGCTCGACGGGCGCACCGCCACCCCCACCTTTGTGCTGCTTGACGCCGAGGGTCGGGAGCGTGGCTGCATCGTGGAGCAGCCGCGTCCGCTGCGTGACTGGGCGCGTGCCAATCGCGGGGTGGTCAGTCTCGACTCCCTCCATGTCGGCATTCGCGCCTTCTATGCGGCCAACAAGGGTGAGGCAATTGTCACCGAGGCCATCGAGATGCTGGAGGCTGCCAAGGCTGGCCAGCGCCACTGCTTCACGGGCCAGGCGCCAGCGCGCTGAGCCTGGCCCGTCAGTCAGCTCAACAGCGGTAGGCCCCGGTCGAGCCGATCGCGAATGGCGTCGGCGTCAAGGCGCAGCGCTGTGAGTACGGCGTCCGACGGCACCGGCGCCCGGTTGGCCGTGAACACCCGCAGCCGTCGTGCGCTGCGGTAGAGTTCGTCGCTCAGGCGCGGCAGGTTGAGGGCGCCTTCAAACCCGCTGGCCGTCAGGTGCTGCACCCGCCCATCCCGACGCTGCATGGGGATGTCCACACCCAGCATCTGGGTCTTGGTCGGATAGTCGAGCAGCACCTCGCCCCGGGGCAGCCCCAGTTCGGCCGCCAATTGGTCTTCCACACGGCGCGTGAGTGCGTAGTCGCTGGCAATCCACTCACCCACGTCGTCTCCCAGCGTGGCGGCGGGACATTCGTAGGCCCGCTTGTGCAGGCGCCGCACGCGTAGCGCGTCGAGCAGTGTGCGCGCCTCGGGTACCAGGGCCGGGGTGTCGAGATGCACCAGCAGGCCTTCGTCGGTGTAGCGCGCCACGCGGTCGGCGGCCACGGCCCCGGTGTCGAGGGCCACGGCCACCAGTCGCTTGTACATGGCGGTCGCGCTGCGCACCGCGTGGTGCCAGTACACGTTCCGGTACATCTGGTACTTGGCAAACAGCAGCGACTCGAGCGCCGACAGCCCCTTTTCGTGGACGCCTATTGCGGGACGTCCCTCAGGCAGCTCAACGAGCACCAGGGAATTGAGCAGCCGGTCGACATCGATCTCGCCGTACGGCACCCCGCACATGGTGGCATCGCGCTTGAGATACTCGATCTTGTCGAGGTCAATGGATCCGGAAATGAGGCCCTGCAGGGGATGTGTGCTGACCCCGCTGATGAGGGCGAATACGGTTTCCGGTGCGTCGTCACCCAGCGCCTCACGCAGCACGGTGCCCACGGCACCCTGTGTCACCAGCGGACGCGCCACTTCCTCGTGATCGGTGACGCCGATTTCCTCGAGCGCATGCGAAAACGGATAGTGCCCCACGTCGTGCAGCAGCGCCGCGGCACGGATGAGTTGTTGCTCGCGCGCGCCGATCCCGGCCAACGCCCCCCGCTCGTCCAGCAGACGAAGCGCGACTCCGGCCAGATGCCAGGCCCCGAGTGCGTGCTCAAAGCGGGAATGCGTGGCACCCGGGTACACCAGAAACGCCAGGCCCAGCTGCCGCACGTAGCGTAGCCGCTGCACCACTGGTGTTTCCAGAAGGGACAGAGCGAGCGGATCGAGGCGGATGTTGTTCCAGAGCGGGTCGCGGAGGATTTCCATGCTCCGAACATATCGCCCGCCGCGTCACACGGGCATCACCGAGGCGTCACCGGGGTGGCTTTCGGGCACCACGCCCGATGGAACCCCGTTAACGAACGGCGACCATCGTGCGTCTTACCCGTCGTGACTACTACCATGCCCTTTTTCCGCCGCCTTCTTGGCGCGCTGGTTGTCCTCTCTGCCGCCGTGGTCGTGCCCTCCATGGCAGTGCCAACCGTGGCCGAGGCCCAGCAGGTTGACATCATTCGCGGTCAGGTCCTCGGGACCGACTCGCTGCCCATTGCCAACGTACTGGTCACGGCCACCACGCTGAGTGGCAACGTGAGCCGGACGCAGCGCACCGATCGCAATGGCCGCTACACCATTTCCTTTCCCGGCGGGGAAGGCGACTACTGGGTGACATTCTCCGGCATCGGTCTCGCGCCGCGCCGCTACCAGGTCAAGCGCACCGCCGATCAGGAAATTCTCATCGCCAACGCGCGCATGGCGCCGGCCGCCATCACGCTCGATGCCGTGCAGGTTACGGAGCGCGCTGCGGTCTCGCGTTCCGATACCGTGTCGGATGTGAGCGGTACCGAACGCACGGTGAGCGACGAGATTGCCGGCTTCCTCAACGCCGAGCAGATGGGCGATCTCGCCGCCATGGCCTCGGCCATTCCAGGTGTGCAGCTGCTGCTGGGCGCGGATGGTGGGGCCGATGCCTTCTCGGTGTTTGGCCTGGGTGGCGACCAGAACAACACGCAGCTCAATGGTCTCAACTTCGGTGACGCGCAGTTGCCGCGTGACGCCAATGTGATGACGTCCCTGTCGACCAGTCCGTACGATGTATCACGCGGCGGTTTCTCGGGTGGGCAGCTGCAGGTGCGCACACGAGCCGGTTCGAACTTCTCGAATCGTAGCGTGAGTTCCAACTTCGTGTCACCGCAGCTGCAGTGGGCGGACCGTGTCGGGGTGGCGACGGGTCAGCAGTATACGAACGCGTCGTTCGGTGGCGCGGCCTCCGGCCCCATCAAGCCGGACGTGCTCTTCTACAACACCTCGCTGCAGTTCGATCGCCGTCTCCAGGATTTTCAGACGGCGCTCAATACCAATGTGAACGGATTCCAGGCGGCCGGCGTGTCGGCCGACTCGGTGCGCCGCATGCTGGACATTCTGGGCACCGACAACGTGCCCTTCACGATCGATGGCTATTCGCCGCTGCGTATCCAGACCACCCTCAACACGCTGAACAGCTTTGACTGGGTGCCGCAGAACTCGTCGCGTGGCAGCACGTACTCTGTCACCCTTTCTGCCAACTACAGAAAGACCACCCCTGTCGGCAGTGGCGGTGGCGGTGGCGGTGGGTTCGGTGGCGGCGGCTTTGGCGGATTCGGCGGGAGCCTGATCACGCCAACGCGAGATGGCGAGCGTACGAACTGGGGTGGCGCGGCGCAGTTGCGCCACAGCGGCATGGTGGGTTGGAAGGGCATCTTCACCGAAACGACTGTGGGCTACAGCACCAGCCGGAACGCGGCGGAACCCTACACGTTCTTGCCCTCTGGTGCCGTGCGCGTGAATTCGCAGTTCGCTGACGGCACCGCGTCGGTCGGCAACCTGCAGTTCGGCGGCAATCCGGCGCTCAACAACAGCAGCATCACCACGACGTTGGCCGGCAACAACACGCTTTCCTGGTTCTCCAAGGACAATCGCCATCGCGTGAAGCTCACGACGGAGCTGCGCCGTGAGGACTTCTCGAACCTGTTCAACTTCAACGAGTACGGTTCGTTCTCCTACAACACGTTGGCCGACCTGCAGGCCAATCGCCCGGCCTCGTTCACGCGTCTGCTCTCCCCGCGCACGCGCACGGGAAGCCAGTACGTGGCGGCCATGTCTCTCGGCGATGCCTGGCGGCCCACGAACGATCTGCAGGTGCAGTACGGTGTGCGCGTGGACGGCAACAAGTTCAACATGGGACCGCAGACGAATGCGGATGTGCGGGGCACCTTCCAGTATGACAACGCGGAAGTCCCGAATCGTCTGTATGTGAGCCCCCGCATCGGCTTCTCATGGACGCTGGGTGAAGCCGACCAGTTGGCGCTCATGCCAGGCATGATTCGTGCGCCTCGCGCCGTGGTGCGTGGTGGTTTGGGTGTGTTCCAGAACACCCCGGGCACGCAGCTCATTTCCGGCGCCATTGACAATACCGGGCTGCCCAGTGGCCTGCAGCAGCTCACCTGCGTTGGTGAAGCAACGCCCACACCGGACTGGAGCGCCTACGCGGCGGACCGTGGCGCCATCCCGACCACCTGTGCCGACGGCACCAGTGGTTCGGTGTTTGCCAACAGCAACCCCAACGTCACGTTGTTCCTTCCGGACTATCAGGCCCAGCGCTCCATTCGCGGTAACCTGCAGTGGATGGGCGCAGTGCTCAAGAATCGCTTCGTGTTGTCGGCCGACGTGACCTATTCGCGCAACCAGCGCCAGCAGGGTGGCATCGACCTCAACTTCACCAACCAGCAGCAGTTCTCGCTCGATGGTGAGGGTGGGCGCCCCATGTTCGTCACGCCCGATGCCATTGTGTCCACCACGGGTCAGGTGGCCTGGCGACAGGCGCGTGTGAGCGACAAGTACGGTCGTGTCACGGCGCAGACCTCGTCGCTTGAGGGTGAAAGCCGTCAGCTCAACCTGAGCCTCCGCCCGACCGTCTTCAACTCGCGTTGGGGTTGGAACCTCAACTACGTGCTTGCCGACGTGCGCGAGCAGTTCCTGGGCTTCAACAGCACCGTAGGTACTCCCGTCGGCAAGGAGTGGTCACCAGGTGGCTTCTTCTCGCGTCATGCCATCCAGTACAGCCTGAGCTATAACGCGTGGGACGCAGTTCGGATCTCGTGGAATGGCCGGTTCAGCTCGGGCTTCCGCTACACGCCGACCATCAACCAGGATGTGAATGGCGACAGCTACGGCAACGACCGGGCGTTCGTGTTCGACCCAAGCACCGTTTCGGATCCGCTGCTGCGCACCGGACTCGAGAGCCTGCTGGCCAACGGCACACGTGAGGCCACGGCCTGCCTGCGCAGTCAGATGGGGCAGTTCGCCGAGCGCAACTCCTGCGTCGGCCCCTGGTCGATGACCGGCAACCTCAACTTCAGCCTCAACTCGCTCAAGCTGGGCCTGCCGCAGCGAGCCAATATCTCACTGCAGGTGGCCAATCCGCTCAACGGCATTGACCGCCTTCTCAACGGCGAAGACGGCCTGAAGGGCTGGGGCGCGCAGCAGTTGCCGCAGTCGCAGCAGCAGCTCCTCTTCGTGCGTGGGTTCGACCCGGTCACCCGTGCATTCAAGTACGAAGTCAATGAGCGCTTCGGCTCCACACGGCCGCGCGAAACCACCCTGCGTTCGCAGCCGGTGATGTTCACCCTGCAGGTGCGCTATGACGTGGGTCAGTCACGCGAGCAGCAGCAGTTGCTGCAGCAGCTCGACCGCGGCCGCACGCGGCCGGGCAACAAGCCCAGCCTGCAGCAGCTGCGCCAGACGGCCAACGTGGGCATCATCAACCCCATGCAGCAGCTGCTGCAGCAGGCGGACACGCTCAAGCTGACGCGCAAGCAGGCGGACAGCCTGGCCACGCTGAATCGCCTGTATGTGCTCAAGAGCGACAGCGTGTGGACGCCGGTGGCCCGCTTCCTTTCGGAGCTCCCTGACCGCTACAGCCATGGTGACGCCTACGGTCGCTATCGCCGGGCGCGTGAAGAAACGGTGGACGTACTCATTCGCATTGTGCCGGGTATCCGTGGGCTGCTCACCCCCGAGCAGATCCGCATCCTTCCCGACCAGCTCGTCCAGTTCCTCGACAAGCGCACGCTGCAGGGCATCCGCTCCGGTACTGTTGGAAACAACCGGTTCGGCGGCGGTGGTGGCCGCATGGGCCGCTGAGTACTCACCAACCGATGAACATTTCCCTCTCCGGGTTCTCTCTCATGTCAAGCCTTCGCCTGTCCCGTTGGAGCGCTGCCGGTGTGCTGCTCACGGCGGCGACTGTACCGGGTCTCCTGTCCGCACAGGACACCGCAGCCTCTACGGCCGCCGCGGTGCCAGTGCGCGATGTCTCAGCCGTCATCGCGCGCTCGGCGCAGCCGTTCACAAGCGTCACCATGCTGCGTGGTCTGCCTGACGGCTCCGTGTTCGTCAACGACGTGCAGCGCCGGCAACTGCTCAAGCTCGACGCCAGCCTGTCCAATGTCACCGTTGTGGCCGACACGGCGCCCGGTGCGCTCATGCCCTACGGGCAGCGCCCGCTGGGCCTCATGCCGTACCTCGGTGACAGCACCATCGTGGTCGATCCGTCCACCACGTCATTGGTGGTGCTCAATCCCGATGGACGCACGGCGCGTGTCATGGCCTCACCGCGCACCAACGACATCAACCTGCTGGCCAACATGAACCTGGGCACGCATGCCTTTGATGCCCAGGGTCGCATGTACTACCGGCAGTTCGGTGGCGGCCCCGGTGGTGGCATGGGTGCCATGTTCGGCAACGGCATGGACCGTGGGCGCGGTGGTGGCGGTGGCGGACAGGGGGGCAACAACAATCGCCCCAACCAGAACAATCGCGGCGGTGGCGACTTTGGTGGCCCGCCCGGCGGTGGCCCGCCGGGTGGCGGTCAGGGTGGACAGCCCTTTGGGGGCCCCGGAGGTCGCGGCTTCAATCCCAACAACCAGCCTGATTCAGTGCCCATCGTGCGCGTGGACTTCGACACGCGCAAGGCGGACACGGTCACCTTCCTCAAGGTGCCGAAGAACGAAACGCAGATGACGCGTGGCGATGACGGCACCACGCGCGTCTCCGTCAAGATCAATCCGCTGCCGCAGGCTGATGACTGGGCACTGCTGGCTGATGGTACGGTGGCCGTGATGCGCGTGCTCGACTATCACGTGGACTACTACCGTCCCGATGGCAAGCACATGGCGTCCGAGAAGTTGCCCTTCGACTGGAAGCGCATCACCGACGACGAAAAGGTCAAGCTGGTGGACTCGCTCAAGGTGCTCGCCGAAGCGGCCATGGGCCGTCAGGGTGCGAACCCCAACAGCACGTTCCGCATGAGCTTCGAGCCCATCGCGGCCGAGCGCTTGCCGGACTACTACCCGCCCATTCGTCAGGGCTCGAGCATCGCCGACCGTGAGGGCAACCTCTGGGTGGTGCCCACCACCTCCAATCTGTCGGCGCAGCTCGCGCAGCAGTTCATGGGGGCCGGTGGCATGGGCGGTATGCGTGGCGGAATGCCCGGACAGGCCGGTGGACGACCGGGTGCTGCGGGTGGCGCCCCCGGCGCAGCGCGCGACAGCACGCGGCAGGGCCCGCCCCCGGCGGCAGCCATGGCCATGATGGCCGGCATGATGAATCAGCCGCCGCTCGTGTACGATGTGGTCAGCCCCGAAGGCAAGCTGCAGTATCGCGTAAAGCTGCCGCCCGGCCGGCAGATCGCCGGCTTTGGTGCCAATGGCCTGATCTACCTGCAGGCCCGCGAGCAGGGGCGCATCTTCCTCGAGACGGTGAAGCTCAACTAGTCCTTCGCGAGAGTCACCTGCAGCAACTGAGTACCACGGATGAACACAGATGGGGCGGAAACCACAGGAATCAATCCTGAAGTTTCCGCCCCATCTGTGTTTTCCGTGGTATTCGGTTGTCCAGGTTGGCCGGGGCCAACCAAGCGAGGGATGTTATCCCTGCGGGCCGGCGCCGAGGATGGCCGGCGAGACCGCGTCGCCGAACTTCTTGATGTTCTCGCGGAACATGCCGGCCAGCTTGCGCGCCTGCGCATCGTAGGCCGCGCCATCAGCCCAGGTGCCACGCGGGTCAAGCACTTCGGCGGGCACATCGGGCACCCAGGTGGGGAGGTGCAGACCGAACACCGGGTCCGTATTGAACGTGCTGCCATCCAGTGCGCCGGACAGCGCCGCACGCACCATGGCGCGCGTGTAGGACAGCTTCATGCGCTTGCCCGTGCCGTATGCGCCACCGCTCCAGCCCGTGTTCACCAGCCACACCTGCGAGCCGTGCTTGCGCAGCAGCTCACCCAGCATCTCCGCATACTTGGTGGGGTGCCACACGAGGAACACGGCGCCGAAGCAGGCCGAGAACGTGGCCTGCGGTTCCGTCACGCCGCGCTCGGTGCCGGCCACCTTGGCCGTGTACCCCGAGAGGAAGTAGTACATGGCCTGCTCGGGCGTGAGCCGCGCAATCGGCGGCAGCACACCAAAGGCATCGGCGGTGAGGAACACCACGTTCTTCGGGTGCCCACCGCGGCCGCTCGGCACATGGTTCTTGATGTAATGCAGCGGGTAGGACGCGCGCGTGTTCTCGGTGATGTGCTGGCTCGAGAAATCCACCGTGCGCGACGGCTGATTGAGCACCACGTTCTCGAGCACCGTGCCGAACATCTGCGTGGTGGCGAAGATGTCGGGCTCACTCTCCGGCGAGAGATTGATGACCTTGGCGTAGCAGCCGCCTTCGAAGTTGAAGGTGCCTTCCGCCGACCAGCCATGCTCGTCGTCACCGATGAGCCCACGCTCCGGGTCGGCCGACAGCGTGGTCTTGCCCGTGCCCGACAGACCGAAGAACAGCGCCGTGTCGCCCTCGGCGCCGATGTTGGCCGAGCAGTGCATGGACAGCACACCCTGCTTGGGCAGCAGGTAGTTCATGACGGTGAACATCGACTTCTTGAGTTCACCCGCGTAGCGCGTGCCGCCAATGAGGATGGCGCGCTCCGCCAGATTGAGCACGATGAACGTGCCGGTGCGCGTGCCATGGCGGGCCGGATCGGCCTGGAACTCCGGCGCATGGTACACCGTGAAGTTCGGCGCAAACGACGCCAGCTCCGCCACGTCGGGGCGGATGAACATGTTGCGCACAAACGCCGCGTGCCACGCGTTGGGCAGGATGTAACGCACGCTCAAACGCGTGGCCGGATCGGCGCCGCAGTAGAGATCCTGCACGAACAGCGTGTCGAGGCCGTTCAGGTACTGCTGCACATCGGCCTTGAGCGTGGCCCAGTGTTCGGGCGAGAGCGGCTGATTGACCTTGCCCCAGTCCACGTCGGCCTCGCTGCCCGGCTCCTTGACGACAAACTTGTCGTTGGGCGAGCGCCCCGTGTGCGGCGAGGTCACGGCCACGAAGGGCCCCATGTCGGCCAGCGTGCCTTCGCCGCGGCGGATGGCCGCCTCGATGAGTTCCGGCGCCACGTAGTTCCAGTGGATCTGGCCGGTGGGCGCGAGGCCCTGCGGGGCGAGGCCGGCGGCGCTTTCGCGGGCAGGCGTGGACGGTGTGACCTGTGTCGCCATGGGTGCGACCCTCTCGGTAAGCGGACAGCTGCAACCGGCGCCGGGACAGCGCCTGGCTCAGCGAATGAACAGCGGATGCAAAGCGTGGATGCTGCGTTGGCACACGCGACCCATCACGTCAGCACACAAACGTGACGTTGGCGTCGTGTTGGCCAAAAACAGCTTCGGCGCGCATTCGGGAGAATGTCGCGCCAAGACTGGGGAAGATGGTGGATTTCACCACTCGCTTCAAGCGGAGACGAGTGGCCGGCTAGAGCGTAAACTGCGGCCGTTCCCCCAGCAGGAACTGCAGAGTCTGCACATCGCGCCCGCTCAGGAAACGCGCGGTCGGATTGCCGAACATCACGTCGGCGGTTTCGGGGCTGTGGCCACCAATGCCGAGCGCATGCCCCATTTCGTGCAGGACCACGGCCTCGAGCACGGCCTGGCTGGCCATACCGCCCACATCGAGCCGGATGATGACCGAGACATCGGTGGGCGCCCCGCTGCTGCTCTGGAGCCGCTGGGCACGATTGCCGCTCACGCAGAAATAGGTGTAGCCGGTCGAGCCCCGGGGATCGAATGGACAGCTCGCCGCCGGTGCAAGTGGCAGCGGCGTGCTGCGGTCCACGATCACGATGTTGGCGCGCTCCAGAGACGTGGCCGATTCGAGGCGATACTCACGCAGTCGTGGCACGGCATTCCACTCCGCCAGTGCCAGCTGGGTGGCGCGGAAGACGTCTCGGGTGCTGTCGGCGGGCTGGATGTGCCAGACACGAATGGTCGACCCGCTGGACCAGCGATAGAGCTGGCCGTTGGTCAGTGAGGTGGGACTGTACGCGGCCATCGGCCGTGCCACCGTGGGGGCGTCACAGGCACTCACGAGGAGCGCGCTCAGCACCAGGGCCAGCGGTGCGATGCGGATACGAAGGCGTGGCGTCATCGCACGGTCCTCACACCCAGCAGCACACGACTCCCCCAACCCTCGGTGAAGCCCGCGTTGGCCGATGCACGCCCGAGGCGCAGCGTGTTGGCCCGCGCCGTGAACCACCATTCGCGGCGCCCCGCGCGCGGGGGCGCGCCCAGCGCCACGCCCGCCTCCACCGACGGTGAGATCACCGCCAACTCACTGAAGGGCAGGGCTCCATCCACCCCCGACAGCACCGCAATGCCTGCTGCGCCCTCCAGGCGCAGTGCGACGCGCTGGCCGGTATACCCGTCTACACTGGCGGTGCCCACGGCACCCACCTCGCGCAGGGAGCCCAGCGACCAGCTGGCGCCAGCCTCCGTGGCCCTGACCGGCGAAACGAGAGCCCGGAGAATCACCCCGGTCTCGAGGCGGGGCCGCACACGTCGCTGCAAGCCGATACCCAATCCTGCCCCCACGGGGCTCGAGACGGTGGCAATGCGCGGGCCTTCGAGAAATGTGCCGCTCACGGAGGCCATGGCCACCTGCGTAAAGCGCCACGGCAGCTGCTCGGGCGCGCTCTGCGCGCGCAGCGGAAGCGGGAACATCAACGCAGCCAGCAGGGTCAGCGCGGTGCGGGGCACGGGACGGGGAGAGAGAGATGCGGAGGGGGACAAACGGATCCTCGCCATTGACGAAGCGTTCGCGGATGGCTGCACATTACCCGGACGGGCCAGACACGGCAAATCCTCGCCGCGCCGGGTGATCAGCAATAGCCGCGCTCAGCGCCTGCGCGCTCAGCACCTGCGCGATCAGCGCCTGCGCGATCAGCGCTTGCCGCGCAGCCAGTCCAGCGGATCCACCGCCCGCCCCTTGGGGCGGATTTCGAAGTGCAGGTGTGGTGGCAATTCCGGATCGGCGGCACCGACGGTGCCGATGACCTGGCCCTTGGTGACCTGCTGGCCACGGCGTACGCCGATCTGCGCCAGCGAGCCATACACGGAATAGTCACCGCCGCCGTGCTGCACGATGACCGTGGACCCATACGTGCCCACATTGTCGGCCAGCACCACCTCGCCCGCGGCAATGCTGCGCACGGCGGTGCCGGCCGGCGCGCCGATGCCCACGCCGTTCCAGCGCGTTGTGGTGTTGTTGGGATTCACCACGCGGCCGAACTGATACAGCAGCGTGCCGTCCACCGGCCAATCCAGCTTGCCAAGGTCGGAGGTGCGAATGGTGGACGGCGCGGCCGGTCTCGCGTTGGGCGCCATTTCGGCGCGGCGGCGCGCGGTCTCGAGTGTGGCAATGGCGTTGGCAATGCGCGACTCGTCGCGCGCCAGCTGCTGCAGCCGTTCGCGGGCCTGCGCGGCGGAACGCTGCACGGCCGTCAGGTTGCGTTGCCGCGTATTCTCCAGCGCCGCCAGACGCCGGGCTTCGCGCTCCTTCTCCTGCCGGTTGCGACTCACGTCGTCCTGCAGCCGCACCAGCAGCAGACGCTGCGAAATGATCTGGTCACGCAGACCCTCCACACGACGCACCAGGTTGCGGTCGTTGACGGCGAGTTCGTGCAGATACTTGTAGCGGGCCACGAGGCCGGCAAATGACTGGGCGGACAGCATGGCCTCCACGTCGTAGAGACTGCCGCGCTTGTAGATCTCCACCATGCGTCGCTGCAGCGCACCGCGGCGATTGACGAGCTCGCCCTCTGCACGCTGCAGACCACTGCTGGCCTTGATCACTTCCTCGTTGATGGTCTCGAGCTGTTTGTCGAGCGCTTCCACCAGGCGCGCCGTGGTGCGGCGCTGCGCCTCGAGATTGGCCACTTCCTCGGCTAGGGTGCGCGCGCTGCGCTGCAGCTGGTTCATGCGGTTCTCGAGATCACTGCGCTCCTTGCGCAGCTTGTCGAGTTCGCTCTGCTGCTGGCGGAGGCGCTGCTCGGCGCTTTGGGTGCCAGCCTGACCCTGCGCGTCTGCGGCCAGCAGTGCGGTGCTCAGCAAAGTCACCACACCCACTGCGGCCCCGCGAATCACCCGCGCGAGGCGATGGGGTTGCGCGGGCCGCCGCCCCGAGCCGTTCACGAGTCGCGCCAGACCTGCCGCAGATGGCGGCCCACACTCAACCAGCTGCCCAGCAATCCCAGCACACCACCCGCGGCAATGCCGAGCAGCACCTGACTCGGTTCAAAGAACCGGGTCTCCAACAGCGAGCGCGTCACCAGGGTGCTGGTACCCCAGGCCAGCGCCACCGCCAGCACACCGCCCACCAGTCCCTTGAGCGCCCCATCGAGCAGGTAGGGCAGGCGCACGAACATGTTGGTGGCGCCCACCAGGCGCATGATCTCGATTTCGCGCGTGCGCGCGAGAATGGACATGCGAATGGTGGAGCCGATGATGATGACCGACACCAGCGCAAAGACGGCGCCAAGCACGGAACCGGCGAGGCCCGCCAGATTGCGAATGCGATAGAGTTTCTCCACCCACTCGCGGCCGTAGCGCACTTCCTCAACCTGCGGATAGGTCTGCAGTCGCCGGGCAACTTCCTTGACGGTTTCCGGGTCGCGCGAGCCATCCTTGAGCCGCAGTTCCACCGAGGCCGGCAGGAAGGAGCCCTCCATCACATCACGAAACTCCTCGAGCTCGGCGCGCGCCCGCACGAGTGCGGAGTCCGGTGATACGTAGCCGGCATCTGCCACCTGCGGCATGTTGCCGATACCCTGCATGAGCTCCTCCACCTGCGCGTCGCGCGTGCCCTCCACGAGGAAGGCGCGAATCTCCACGCGGTCCTCGATGTCACGCAGCGCCTGCCGGATGTTGAGCGCCACCAGGCCAAAGAGGCTGAAGGCGTAGAGCGAGAAGGCAATGGTTGTCACCGCCAGAACGGCCAACAGCGGCGCGCGCCGGAAGGCGAGCAGCACCTCACGCAGCGCGAGCCTCACTTGCGCCCCCGCATGTCGGCGCGGAGCCGCAGCACGTCGGTGCCGTCGAACACCAGCTCCCCCTTGTCGAGTTCGAGGAAGCGCTGCTGCGCCCGCTCGATCATGGCCACATCGTGCGTGGCCATGAGCACCGCCGTACCGCGCGCGTTGATTTCGCGCAGCAGCAGGTAGATGGCATGGGTGGCACGGTCGTCGAGATTGCCGGTGGGTTCATCCGCCAGCAGCAGGAAGGGATCGTTGGCCAGCGCCCGCGCGATGGCCACACGCTGCTGCTCACCGCCCGAGAGTTCGTGCGGATAGGCCGTGGCCCGGGACGCCAGCCCAACCTGCAGCAGCAGACGCGATACCTTGGGCGCGATCTGCGACGACGGGGTGCCGGTGACCTCGAGGGCAAAGGCCACGTTCTGCTCG
The DNA here is from genome assembly GCA_016741895.1 of Gemmatimonadaceae bacterium. Lineage (GTDB taxonomy): Bacteria > Gemmatimonadota > Gemmatimonadetes > Gemmatimonadales > Gemmatimonadaceae > Gemmatimonas. The sequence goes on from JACVCT010000006.1 coordinate 20,034, forward strand.
GCCGTGCGATCAGGCAGCAGCCGGAAGTCCTGAAAGACAATGCCAAGCCGCCGCCGGAGATGCGGAATCTCGCGTGGCTTGATGGAGAAGCTCGAGTAGCCCGAGACGCGCACCTCACCTGTGGTGGGACGCTCGGCCATGGTGAGCAGGCGCAGCAGCGTGCTCTTGCCGGCGCCGGAATGGCCCACGAGAAACACGAACTCGCCCTTGGCGATTTCGAAGTTCACACCACGCAGGGCCATGCCGGAGCGCGGGTACTCCTTGCTCACGTTCGTCACGCGCACGATGCCCGACATGTCAGGCCACTCCGTCGCGCAGCACGTCGCCCAGGTCGCCGATGAGCACACTGGCCTCGTCGAGCCCCACGTGCAGTCGCACCGTGTCCGGTGCTTCCGCCAGACGGATGTCCGCGCCGTGCGGACGCGCCTGCGCGGCCAGATGCCGCGTGAGACGCTGCGCCAGGCGGTCGGCGGCGTCGGCCGAGGGACACTGCAGCTGCACCACCGGCCCCTGATGTCGCAGCGCCTCGGCGGCCAGGTGGTGATCGGGGTGCGACTCGAGGCCCGTGTAGTGCACCGTCAGCCCCGCGGGAGCGGCCATGGCCACGGCCCGCGCCACCGCGTGGGCCACGTGCGCCTGATGCGCCACGCGCAGCGATAGGGTGGCGAGATCATGCAGCAGGCGCTCGGCAATGGACGGATGTGGCACGGCACCCCAGACATGCATCTTGCTCCGCACCTCGTCGATCACGGCCTCGGTGCCGCACACCACGCCCGCCTCGGTGTCCGGAACACTGAACAGCCGCACCCGCGCGTCATGCACCACGACATCGGCCCCCGCTGCCAGGGGCGTGGCCGCCGCCGGCGACGCACCGCTTGCATCCACCACGATGGCCACGCCCAGCTCCTGGCCCAGCGTGCGCAGCGGCTTGAGGTCCACCACCCGCCCGTGCTCGATGACCGGCGACTCCACGAACAGCACCCGTGTGCTGCGGCGCATGTCGCGGCGCCACGCGCGCACGTCGCTGGGATTGACGTAGGTCACATCCACGCCAAGCCCCGCCAGTTCCTGCTGAAAGAAGGTGCGGGTGGACGGACGCAGCCAGGCACTCGACAGCACGTGATCGCCCGGGCGCAGCAGCGCCAGCACGGTGCAGGCGATGGCGGCCCGGCCGCTCGCGAGCACGAGCGCCGCGTCGGCCCCTTCGAGGTCAGCCAGTCGGCGGTGCAGCAGGTCAATCACGGCAGCGTGAGCAAAAGGGCGGCGGCGCTCAGGCGCGCGGCCGGGTATCGGTGTCGAGACGGATGATGCGTACCACTTCTGACAGCGAAGCGCCCGCGACGTCACGCAGCACCACCCCGCCGCGCGGCAGGCTGTCGTCGATTTCCAGCACGGCCAGCTCCGATCGGCGCTGCGACACCACCCGCACCAGTTCGCCCGCGTTGACGAGGCGCACCAGCGCGTCATCCGCGCGCATGCGCACCAGCGGGCCACGCTCGGCGTCGCCCTTGCGGGTGGCGATGAACCCCACCACCTGTACCGGCGGCGCGATGCCGGTGAACATGCTCAGCTTGCGGCCGGCGCCCGGTCCGCCCAGTCCATCACGATGGTCGTTGCTCACGGCAGAGCCCTCATGCGTCGCTCCAGGTGCTGCCCGGAATGCTGTAGCCCAGCGGGCCGCGCATCACGAGGCGACGGCGGTCGAGCTGGTCGAGCTGCTGCTGGGCACTGACTTCGGTGCTGGCCAGAATGGTGGCCACTTCGCGGGCGCCAATGGGCCCATGGTCGCGTACCACTTCCCAGTGCCGGAGTTCCTCGTCCGTCACATGACCGAAGAGCTCGGCCGCGCCCTCGTGCCAGGACACCAGGGCCAGCGCATGCCGCTCGAGCACCGTCTCGATGGGGTCGATGTGTCCATCACGGATGCCGCGAAACGCGAGATATCCACGCGGGCCGTCGTCGGCGGTGTAGCGCAGCAGCAACTTGGCCACGATCTCGTCGGCGCAGGAGAAATCGAGCAGGTTGACCTGCGAGAAATCGATGGTGGTGAGCACCGGCCGTTCGATTTCCCGCACCTGCTGCTCGATGGCACTTCGCACCGCCGCACCGGTGGGACGCGTGACGAGGTTGCTGTACAGATCGCAAACCGTGCCACGCAGCACGGTGCCCACATCGATGTGGACCATCATGGCGTTGCCGCTCCGCGCGTTGCCGCTTCTCGAGGCGCCATGACTCAGCGCCCCGTGCGGCTGCGGGGTGTCGCCGTGCGCGAGCGCACCGGGGCATCGCCCAGACGCTCGGGGATGACAATCTGCATCTGCGCACCGGGGAAGTAGGGCAGTGACTCGGTCATGGGCACATCTTCGTCCCAGTCGGGCGTGATGGCCAGACGCGCAGTGCCGCTGCGCACGGTGAGCTTGCCCTCCCAGCGACCCACAAAGCGGCGAATGCCCGCCAGACCCTGACCGCGTCCCTTGTCACCGTGTCGGAAGCGGCTGACGGCGCGCAGCACGGCGTCTTCGAGCGCCATGGCATCGTCCCATCGATCACTGTGCCGGTGACTGGGCGAACTTTCGAGCGACTTGCGAAAGCCCACACCGGCGTCGCACACGGCAATGACCACCACGCGACGGCCGAGGCGCTTGGTGTAGCGATAGGTCTGTACGGCCACCCAGCCGCCCAGCCCCGCGTGCTCGACGATGTTCTGGCAGGACTCGCTGAGGGTCATGCCAAAGGCGCCGGTGACGGCCGTGTCGAGATTGAGCTGGCCGTGCAGAATGTCGGCGGCCTTCTGCTGAATGCGGCCCACCACCCCGTGCACATCATCGGTGCGCGTGATGGGCGTGAGCTCGAGCAGCACATCGCTTTCGTGAGCCTCACGTTCCCGCGGCACGTGCCCGTGCAGGTCGTACAACTCGGCCGCATGGCGAAAGAAGCCCGTGCGTGACCAGTACGAGAGCGTGTCGGGATTTTCGGGAACGGCGAAGTCGGCACGCTCGTGGCGCGATTGCGCCACGCAGAGCAGGGCCGCAAGCCCATACGGCGACGACCAACGGGCATGCCGTGCGTCGATCAGCAGCTTCTCGCCATCCGGCACAGGCGCGAGTTGCTCGAACACCTGCTCGAACGTTTGCTCGTCGAGCGACGGCGGCACGGCGATGACGGTCGTCACGTGATGCTGAGCTCTCCGCGAAGGTGCTGGGCGAGGCCGGAGGCCCCGCGATGTTCGACGTTGCGTGACGCGGCCCGATTGGCGGCGGCGATCGCATCCGTCAACATATCACCGGCGAGCAGCCGAGAGAAATGGGTGGCGCCCCACACATCACCGCAGCCGGTGGGATCACCGGGCCCATCGACGCGCGCCGGCACCGCCGGAACCAGCGCCGTGCGCACCGCGCCCAGGGCACCGGCACCGCCACGCGGTGATGTGGACAGCGCGGAGTTGTGACCTCGTCGCTCGGGGATGTCACGGAGTTTCTCTATCCCCGGCGCAGCAAAGTAGGCCGCGCCGCGCTTGCCCAGCTGCACAAAGAGCACCGACACGCCGGCAGCCATGGCGGTGGCGGCCAGCGCCATGGCGTCAGGGGCCATGAGCTGCAACTCGTCTTCGTTCACCTGCAGCACGTCGAAACAGGCGCACCACGCCGCCACATCGGGCAGGGGGCGCGGCGTGCGCAGCCCATCGGCCTGCACGGCCATCACGAGCATGTGCAGGTCGCAGTAGATCGGACCCTGGAAGTGTGCGCGAATGAGTTGCGTGGTCTCGAGATCGAGTTCCCAGCCGCTCAGGAAGTTGATGTACAGCGCGTCGAGCCGCGCCGCATCGAGCACCGGCTTGAGGCCCAGCCAGGTCCAACCCGGCACACCGCCGCTCAGGTGTTCACTGCGGCGCTCGTCATCGAGATAGCGCAACTCCACGCGATTGTTGCGATAGGGCACGCCAATGAGCTCGGCGTCGGGCGCCATGCGCCGGAGACTGCGACAGAACAGCCGCGCGCGGTCCACGAGATCGTCACCCACCTTGGCGAGTGGCACCAGTTCCCAGTCATCAGGCAGCGCGGCGTCGAGCGCTGACAGGGAGTAGGTGATGCCACCCCATTCCTCGATGGGCACGCTGCGGCCGTCGCGGCCGTGCAGCACATCCCACACAAACGAGCCAATGACGCCAAGGCGCTTGCGGCGCGGTGTTGACGTGTGGTCGTTGGATTCGGTCGTGGAGTTCAAGACTACGCGGTACTCTTCATTCTCTTCAGGCCGGCGGACGGCCCGTGGTCTGCGCGATGTAGCTGGCCACCGCACCCACCACACCGGCGGTGCCCGGCAGCGTGCCCGGCACGATGCGACAGGTGTCGGTCACGCTCTTGAAGGCGCGGCGACGCACTTCGGTGCGCAGCGGCGTGAAGAGATCATCGCCGGCCTGGGTCACGCCACCCGCGATGACCACCACGTCCGGATTGAAGATGTTGAGCAGGTTGGCGATGCCGGCGCCCAGGAACTTCGCGGTGTCTCGCACGATCTCGAGGGCCACCGCGTCGCCGTCGGCAGCGGCCTGATACACCAGCGCCGCCGTGACCTGCGACAGATCGCCGTTCACGAGCGCGAGCAGCGTGCTGGTTTCGTCGTGCTCCAGTGCTTCGCGCGCACGGCCGGCAATGGCACTGCCCGAGGCGTAGGCCTCGAGGCAGCCGTAGTTGCCGCATCCGCAGCGCCGGCCGGTGGGGTCGATGGTGATGTGCCCGATTTCGCCGGCCGCATCGCTGGAGCCGTGATAGAGTTGCCGGTCGATGATGATGCCACCGCCCACGCCGGTGCCGATGGTGACGCCAATGACGTTGGTGCCACCACGCGCTGCGCCCAGCCACCACTCGCCGTAGGTGGCGCAGTTGGCGTCGTTGTCGATGCGCACCGGCAGCCCGGTGAGGGCCGTCATGCGCTCCGTCAGCGCGTAGTTGGACCAGCGCAGGTTGGGTGCAGCCAGCACGAGCCCCTGCTTGCGATCCACGGTGCCGGGAGCGCCAAGGCCCACACCAAGCACCGCCTCACGCGGCACGCCCGTTTCCTCCACCACCGTGTCGATGGTGCGTGCGACCATCTGCGCCATGCGCTGCACAACCGACTCGGCACCTTCAGCGGCCAACGTGGGCGCCGTCTGCTGCCCCAGCAGTCGCGTTCCGTCCAGCGACATGGCCGCGACGACAATGTTGGTGCCGCCGAGGTCGACGCCAATGATGAATGAGGACGCGGGGGAATTGGTGGAGGTCGCCATGGCCCAAACATAATGCCGTCCCGCCCCGGAGCGACCGTGCGGCTCAGTAGGGAATCGCCCGCCGCAGCCGTTGCCAGAGTTGCTCGTCGAAGGTGCTCACCGCGAGCGGATTGCCGGCCGACACGTCCGCTTCGGCGCCGTGCCGCACCATCACGAGGTCGAGGCTGGGGATCACATAGATCTTCTTGTCGCCCCTCCCCAGCGCCGCCACGAGATCGCGTGGCGCCGAGGGCACCAGCATGCCTGGCTGGGTGGGGAACCAATACGGACCCGGGACACGCACCCCGCTGCTGCCATTGAGCCACCAGAGCAGGCCATAGGCTCCGTTGTCCGGCGGCCCCGGGCGCCACATCTGGGTGATCCAGGTCGAATCCACGACAGGCGTGCCGTTCCAGCGTCCACGGGTCAGCATGAGCAGCCCGAAACGCGCCATGTCCCGCGCGGTGCAGCTGAGGATGAACCCCGGCTCCCCGGTGTCCACGTTGAAGCGCCAGGTGCCGCCCATGCCAATGGGCGCGAGCAGGCGCGTGCGCGTCGCGGTGTTGATGTCCTGACCCGTGACACGGGTCACGAGCGCGAAGAGCTGGTAATACGCCGGATTGTTGTAGTAGAACCGTGTACCGGGCGCCACGACTGCCTGCAGGGAGTCGTTGAGGCCCGACGTCATCTGCAGCAGGTGTCGCACGGTGATGCGGGCTTCGGTCGACGGACTGCGCGACCAGCCCGGACCAAGGTATTGGCTTGCCGGTGCGTCGAGACTCACGCGTCCCTCAGCCTGCAGCTGCCCCACCAGCGTGGCGAGTACGCTCTTGCCGGCCGAGGCAATGATGCTGTCCGTCTCGGGCGTCCAGCCGCGCCAGTAGCGCTCGGCCACGACACGCCCTCGCCACGCAATGAGCATGGCAGTGGTCTGCTGCGTCCCCGCCCATTCGAGGGCAGCGTTGAGCGCCGTGCTGTCCCACCCCAGAGCCGCCGGTGCGATGGAGGCCCAGGCACCGGTACTCGGCGGAAACACCAACGGCAGCGACCTGACATCCGTCACGGGTGGCGGCGTGGTCGGCGCCGTGGGCGGCGGGGGAGCCACGACGTCCCCGCCTCCGCTGCTCCCGCAGGCACTGACGACCAGCAGCAGCGCAATGATCGGACCCACGCGCATGATGACCATGCTCGGAAGACGCAGCAAGCTCCCGCGCGTTAACCTTGCGGTCTCGCGCGCGACTAATGAGCGGCGAATCAGCCGTGCAGCGCGTGCGCGGCGCCGGCCACCTGTGCCGGTGACAGCTCGCGCATGCAGCGGAAGTGGCCCAGCGGGCACTGCGCGGGCCCATGCGCATGACAGGGACGGCAGTCCAAGCTGTTGTGCTCGACCACCGTATGCCGTTCGGCCAACGGGCCGAAACCAAAGGCGGGCACGGTCGGGCCAAACAAAGCCACCGTGGGCGCATTCATGGCGCTGGCCAGATGCAGGGGTGCCGAATCGTTGGTGACGAGCACACGACAGCGCCCAAGCAGGGCCGCCGATCCCAGCAGCGACAACTGGCCGGTGGCGTCCACAACCGGTGCACCGCCCGCCTCGAGAGCCGCGCTGGCAATGGCCGCCGCCAGCGGTGCATCACCTGCGGCACCCAGCACCACGATGCGCTCGCCCCTGTGTCCAATGGAACGAACAAGTTCTGCTGCCAGCGCTGCGTAGTGTGGCCATCGCTTGGTGGCCCACACACTGCCGGGGGCGAGGGCAATCAGCGGTTCCTGCGCGGACACACCGGCGCGGTCCAGCAGCGCCTGCACCGAGGCGTGATCGGCCGGGCCGGGATGCAGCGAAGGCCTGAGTGGCGGCGGTACGTCATCGCGCCCCGCTGCATTCCCCAATTGCCACAGACGCGCGGCGTGATGCAGGTCGCGGCGATACGGCACGCGGCGCGTGGTGAAGAGGCGGCCGCCGCTGGTATCGAAGGTGATGCGCTCGGGAATGCCGGCCATCCATGCCAGGGCCGCGGTGCGACTCGAGCCCTGCGCCAGCAACGCGCGGTCAGCCTTGATGCGGCGCAGTCGCTGGGCCATACGCCGCAATCCGCCCAGACCGCGATCGGCGCCACGCTTGTCGAAGACCAGTACACCGGCCACCGCAGGGTGATTGGCCAGCACGCCGGCATTGGCCGGCGTGGCCACGACATGCACCGGACCCTCGGCCGCCAGCCGCTCGATGAGCGGCGTGGTGAGGATCATGTCGCCGAGGAAGCTGGTTTGGAGGACAGCCGAAACCACGGGCATCTGAACAGATCAGTTTCGAGTAGTGAGTAAGCGTCCCGGGTCTTGAGTCGAGACAACCCTGAACTCGAAACTCGAACTCATGACCCGGAACTGATCGGTTCAGCCAGCCCTTCCTGTCAGTCGACCTGCAGCACCGCCAGGAACGCCTCCTGCGGAATCTCCACGCTGCCCACCTGCTTCATGCGCTTCTTGCCTTCCTTCTGCTTCTCCAGAAGCTTGCGCTTGCGCGAGATGTCGCCGCCGTAACACTTGGCCAGCACGTCCTTGCGGAGTGGCTTCACGGTCTCGCGCGCAATGACCTTCTGGCCGATGGTGGCCTGGATGGCCACTTCAAAGAGCTGGCGGGGAATGAGCTCCTTGAGCTTTTCCGCCACCTTGCGGCCCCACTCGTAGGCCTTGTCCTTGTGCACGATCACGGAGAACGCGTCGATGGCGTCGCCGTTGATGAGCATGTCGAGACGGACGAGGTCACTCGAGCGGTACTCGAGCATCTCGTAGTCGAGCGACGCATAACCGCGGCTCACCGTCTTCATCTTGTCGAAGAAATCGAGGATGATTTCGGCGAGCGGAAACTCCCAGTCGAGCTCCACGCGCACGGTGTCGAGGAAACGCGTGTTCTTGTAGATGCCACGCCGTTCCATGCCGAGCGTCATGATGGGGCCGATGTACTCGGCCGGGCACATGATGCGCGCGCGCACATACGGTTCCTGCACGTCTTCGATGAGCACCGCGGCCGGCATGAGGGCCGGGTTTTCCACCAGCAGCTCGGTGCCGTCGGTCTTGGTGACCCGGTACTCCACACTCGGCACCGTGGTGACGAGATCGAGATCGTACTCACGCTCGAGGCGCTCCTGCACGATTTCCATGTGCAGCAGGCCGAGGAAGCCGCAGCGGAAGCCGAAGCCGAGGGCCGTGGACGTTTCCGGCTCGTACTGCAGCGACGCGTCGTTGAGCTTCATCTTTTCGAGCGCGTCACGCAGGGTCTCATACTGCGTCGTGTCGGTGGGGTAGATACCCGCAAACACGAACGACTTGACTTCCTGGTAGCCGGGCAGGGCTTCGGCGGCGCGATTGTCCTTGTCGAAAATCGTGTCGCCGGCACGCGTTTCACGCACCGAGCGCACGGCGGCCAGCACGTAGCCCACCTCGCCGGCGCGCAGCACCTCGGTGGGCACCTGACGCAGCTGCAGATACCCGACTTCGGCCACCTCGTACACGTTGTCCGACACGCCGAAGGTGATCTTCATGCCCTTGCGGATCTCGCCGTCCACCACGCGGATGCTGGGAATGGCGCCGCGGTACTTGTCGTAGTACGAGTCGAAGATGAGCGCGCGCAGCGGGCCGTTCAGGTCACCCTTTGGCGGCGGCACGCGCTTCACGATTTCCTCGAGCAGCTCGGGCACGCCGGTGCCTTCCTTGCCGCTCACGCAGAGCACGTCCTCGGGCATGCAGCCGATGAGGTCCACCACTTCCTGGCGGCGACGCTCCGGCTCGGCGCCGGGCAGGTCGATCTTGTTGAGCACCGGGATGATTTCGAGCCCGGCGTCCATGGCGAGGAAGAGATTGGACAGCGTCTGCGCCTGGATACCCTGCGAGGCATCGACCACCAGAATGGCGCCTTCGCAGGCGGCCAGGGAGCGCGAGACTTCGTAGGTGAAGTCCACGTGGCCCGGGGTGTCGATGAGATTGAGCTCGTAGTTCTGCCCGTCGCCTGCCGTGTAGCTCATGCGCACGGCGTTTAGCTTGATGGTGATGCCGCGCTCGCGCTCGAGGTCCAGGGTGTCGAGGACCTGCGATTTCATTTCGCGTTTCTGGAGCGTGCCGGTTTTTTCGATCAGGCGGTCCGCGAGCGTGGACTTGCCGTGATCGATATGGGCGACGATGCAGAAGTTGCGGATGTGACTGAGATGCAACGGACGGCCTTGCTGGGGTTACCGGGCCGGGTCCATTCCCGGCTAGCCCTGAAAAATAGGGGAGGGCGGGGGGCAAACGGCACTGGGGGCGTTTCGAAACCCAAGACTCGAAACTCGAACTCAAGACCCGGAACTGATCAGTTCTGAGCTTTGAGTTCAAGTTTTGAGTTTGGAGTCACTTACGACCCGGAACTCGTACTCAGGACCCGGAACTGATCAGTTTCGAGTTCTGGGTTCAGGTTTCGAGTGCTTGGTCACCTGCAACCCGGAACTCGTACGCAGGACCCGGAACCGATCAGTTTCGAGTTCTGGGTTCAGGTTTCGAGTCCTGAGTCTACCCGCCGAGTCCTGGGTTCACCCCGCCGCGCCTCGGCCCACCCCGCGAGCAATTCCCGGGCCCCCCGCGTATTCTCCCCACATGAGCACCCCGCGCGCCGACCAACTCGATCCCGCCGTCCTTGCCGCCTTAGGTCACCTGGAGCTGGTGGCCCGCTGGGTGGTGGACGGTTTCATCACCGGCCTGCACCGGTCGCCGCGCAAGGGGTTCAGCGTGGAGTTCGCCGAGCACCGCCCGTACATCGCCGGCGACGATCTGCGCTACCTGGACTGGCGCATCGCGGGCCGCGCCGACCGCTGGGTGGTCAAGCAGTTCGAGGAAGAGACCAACGCCCGCGCCATGCTGGTGCTGGACGTCAGCGCCTCCATGCAGTGGACGGGCGACCCGGCCCGGCTCACCAAGCTGGCCTACGCCGAGCGGCTGGCCAGCGCCATGGCCCTGCTGCTGCTGCGTCAGCGCGACGCCGTGGGCTTGGTGCGCTTCGATGCCGGTCTCAAGAACCTGGTGCCGGCCCGGGCCCAGCGGGCCCAGTGGCGCCGGCTCATGGCGGCCTTCACCGCGCCTGGCGGCGGCCGCGATTCCGATGTGGCGGGCGCCCTGCTGCAGGCCGGCCGCATGGTGCGGCGTCCGGGCTTCGTGGTGCTGCTCTCCGACCTGCTCACCGATGCCGCGCCCGTTGCCGACGCCGCCCGCACGCTGCGCGCGCGGGGGCACGAGGTGCTGGTGCTGCACATCATGGATCCGGCCGAGCGCGATTTCCCGGACAGTGGCGAAGCCCGCTACCGGGACCCGGAGTCGCTCAATGAAGTGCCGGCCAGTCCGGGTGACGTGCGCAGCACCTACCAGACCACGGTGCAGGAGGCGCTCGCCGACTGGCGCTCTGCGCTGGGCCGCGCCGGCGCGCGCTACGCGCTGGCCTACACGAACGAACCCTTCGGGCGGCCGCTGCGGCATCTGGTGGGTGTGAACGGACGCGGGGCGATGGTGTGATGCCGCGTCCTGCCCATCCTCTCGCGTCACGCACGAAGTACAACAACTGATGGCCTTCCTCGCTCCCGCCTTTCTCGCGCTGGCCGCTCTGGCCGGCGTGCCGCTGCTCGTGCACCTGCTGCGGCGGCGCATCGGGCGCACCGTCGACTTTCCCGCTGTGCGCTATCTGCTGCGCATGGAGCAGGAGCACAGCCGCGATCTCAAGCTGCGCAATCGGCTGCTGCTCATCCTGCGGCTCATTGCAGTGCTGGCGCTGGCATTGGCGGCGGCGCGTCCCATTGCGGCCTTGTTCGGCACCGGGCACGCGCCCATTGCCGTGGCCGTGGTGCTCGACAACTCCATGAGCAGCGGCGTCGTGCAGGATGGACGCCCGCGTCTCGACAGCCTGCGGGCCGCGGCGCGTTCGCTGCTGCAGGAACTCACCAACGACGACCGCGGCTGGATTGTCACCGCCGACGGTCGGGTGCTGGGTGGAACGCCGGCCAGTCTCGAAGCGGGCCTGCGTGATCTCGCACCCCTTGGCGGCCGCGGCGATCTCGCGGCGGCCACGCAGCGCGCCCTCGGCTTGGCCCGCAGAGGCGCACCACGTACACCCGTCGTGGCCCTCGTGTCTGACGGTCAGCCCTCCGCGTTCCGCGCCGACAGTGTGCTGGATGCAGCCGATGTGCCGGTGCTGCTGCTCACCGTACCCGCGGCCATGACGGCCAATCGCGCCGTGCTGCAGGCCACGCCCGAACCCACACGCTGGACACCTGGCGGCGCGGTGTCGCTGGCTGTGGCATCGCCCGACTCCACAAGCTGGCGGCTCGCGCTCGACGGGCGCACCGTGGCCCGCGGTGACGTGTCGCCGGCCACCATCGATGCGCCGGCCCGCGTCACCCCACGACTGGCCAGCGCCACCAGCGGCTGGGTGCGCGGTAGTGTGGAGCTCGACGCCGATGCCCTGCGCGCCGACGACACGCGGTACTTTGCCGTGCGCGTTGCGCCGCCGCCGGCCATTGCCGTACGCGGTGAGGGCGGCCCCTTCCTCGCCGCCGCGCTGTCCACGCTGGTCGATGAACAACGCCTCGCACGTGGCCGCGAGGGCGAGACCGGCGTCGTCACCATCGGCAGTGCCGACGCCGCCGACACCCGCAAGCCGGTGTTGCTCACTGCGCCGCGCGACCCCGTGCGTGTGGGCGAGGCCAACCGCCAACTCGCGCGGCTCGGCATTCCCTGGCGTTTCGGCGCCATTGCCCGCGCCACCGTGTTGGCCCGCGTAACCGGCGCCGCATCGGCCGACACCAACGCCGCATCCACGCGTGCCTTTGACGGGGCGCCAGTGCGCTTGCGCTACCCCTTGCTCTACTCGCCCGGCGAAAACGCCGCCGGTGCCGATCGCCCCGACACCATTGCCACCGCCGGCGGCGCGCCCTGGGTGGTGGCCGGCGCCGACTACGTGCTGCTTGGTTCTCCACTAGATCCCGAGGCCACTGACCTTCCGCTGCGCGCGGCCTTTGTACCCTGGGTGCTCGAGGCCCTCGCCCGCCGCCTGGGTGACGAAGGTCGCCTGCTCACCGCCGCACCGGGCGCCACTCTGAGCGGCCTGCGCGATCTCACCGCGCTCGAGGCGCCGGACGGGAGCCTGCTGCCGCTTTCCGGCGATCGGGCAACCGTTCCGGCCACCTCAGGCGTTTACTTTCTACGCAGGCAGGCGGCGCGGGTGGGCGCACTGGTGGTGAACCCGGAACCCGAGGAATCGGCGTTCGAGCCCATGCCCGCCGGCGGTGCGGAGGCCCTTCTGGCGCGCATGCTGCGCGGACAGGATGTGGCGGCTGCGTCGTCAGTGGCCGAGTGGCAACGGGCGGTGTTCTCGCGCGCGGCCGGTCAGGCCTTGCTGTTGCCGCTGGTGGCACTGGCTCTGCTGGCCCTCATGGCGGAAGCCTGGGTCAGCCGCCGCTAGCTCGGGCGGGCGTCACGCAGGAATTCACCGCAGGATCTGCAGGATACAACGGGCAGGTATGGGATTACCGCGTTTGCTGGACGCGCTCGCCGGGCTGCAGGCCTGGGAGCGCACATTCAAGGCGCTCCCGGAACCGGGAGCGTCGCTGCGTTTGGGGGGACTCGCCGGCTCCAGTGATGCCGTACTGGTGGCGTCCCTCGCGCGCGCCATGCCGCATCGACTCGTGGCGGTCATCACCGATCAGCTGGGTGACGCCGAACGCTGGCTGGCCGACCTGCAGTCGCTGGTGGATGACGTGCCGGTCGCGCTCTATCCGCCGCGCGAGGGCTTTGGTGAAGTGGAGCCGCACGCCGAGGTGGCCGGTGAACGCGTGGAAACGCTCGAGCAACTCGGCCGAAGTGGTGTGCGCATTCTGCTCACCACCGCGCGCGCCGTGCTCGAGAAAACTGCACTACCCACCGCGCTCGCTGGCGCGCGGCTCGAGCTGCGCAAGGGCGATGTGCGTCGCCCCGAGGAACTCGCCGCGCATCTCGAGTCCATTGGGTTCGAGCGTGTGCCGATGGTCGAGGACGTGGCCCAGTTCTCCGTACGCGGCGGCATCTTCGACATCTATTCGTTCGGCATGGCCGAACCGGTGCGCCTCGAGTTCTGGGGTGATGACATCGTCGAGCTGCGGCACTTCGACCTCAACACGCAGCGCAGCACACGCGACGCCGAGCTGGCACTGGTGCTGCCGGTGGATGGCCGCGTACAGGCGGTGGAGGAGAACGGCGAACGTGTCTCGCTGCCCGACCTCTGGCCATCGGACACGCTGGTGGTATGGCCGGCCGGCAGCAGCGTGCTGCCCGAACTCGTGCGCACCTGGGACGAGGCCGCGCATCACATTGAATTGGCCAAGCGGCGTGGCGAAGACTGGGTCTCGCGCGAACAGCTCTTTGTCGCGCCGCCCGTGATGGCCAGCACGCTGGCGCGCTTCGGTACGGTGAAGCTCAACCCGCCGCCACAGCGCGCCGCCAGCGCCAGTGCGGCCGATCTCGCGCCCACCGGTCCCGAGCCGGACATTGCCTTCCCCACGCGGCCACCGGAGAGCATCTCGCGCGACCTGCGCGTGCTGCGCCGCCTGCAGCGCGACGGCCTGCCCACGCTCATTCTTTGCGACAACGCGGGGCAGGCGGAACGTCTCGAGGAACTGCTGGGTGAAGACGGACCGGTGAGCGCCGCGCTGGCCATTGGAGTGCTGGGCGGCGGCTTCGTGATTCCGGGCGCCGTGCGTGTGCTCACCGATCACGAGATCTTCCGCCGCGATCGCCGGCTGCGCCGCACGCGCAAGTATGGCACGGGTGCGTCGCTCGACACCCTGGGCGCACTCAAGCCCGGCGACTTCGTGGTGCATCTCGAGCATGGCATCGGCATCTATCGCGGCATCGAAAAGGTGTTCGTGCGCGAGGCCACCATTGAAAGTGCGGTCATCGAGTACGAGGGCGGCGATCGGCTGAATGTGCCGCTGTATCGCATCGATCAGATCGAGCGCTATCGCAGCGCCAGCGATGTGAGCAGTGATGCGCCGCCGCCGCGCCTGCACAAACTCGGTGGCAAGCAGTGGAAGGCGCAGCGCGAAAAGACGCGCATGGCCATCCTCGAGATGACGCAGGAACTCCTGCAGCTTTACGCGCGGCGCAAGGTCTCCACGCGGCCGCCACACGGCGCCGACAGTGCCTGGCAGCGGCAACTCGAAAGCAGCTTTCTCTTCGAGGACACGCCCGACCAGCGCAAGGCCACCGAGGATGTAAAGCGTGACCTCGAAGGCGAACGGCCCATGGACCGTCTGCTCGTTGGCGACGTGGGCTATGGCAAGACGGAAATCGCCATCCGCGCGGCCTTCAAGGCGGTGCAGGGCGGACGGCAGGTGGCCGTGCTGGTGCCAACCACCATTCTCGCCGAGCAGCACGCGCGCAGCTTCGGCGATCGTCTGGCCGACTTCCCCGTCACCGTCGAAGTCATGAGCCGCTTCCAGACCGCCAAGGAACAGGCGGCGGTGGTGGACAAGCTCAAGAAGAAGCAGATCGATATCGTCATCGGCACGCATCGTCTGCTCAGTCCCGACGTGGTCTTCGCCGACCTCGGGCTCATCATCGTGGACGAGGAGCATCGCTTTGGCGTGAAGCACAAGGAACGCCTCAAGCAGCTCAAGGTGTCCACCGACGTGCTCACGCTCACGGCCACGCCCATTCCGCGCACCCTGCACCAGTCGCTGGCAGGCCTGCGCGACCTCACGCTCATGCAAACGCCGCCGCGCGATCGCTCGCCGGTGCTCACGTTTGTCGAGCCCTTCGATGACGCGCTCATCGAGGAGGCCATTGCCCGTGAGCTGGACCGCGGCGGCCAGGTGTTCTTCGTGCACAATCGCGTGGAGACCATCGAGGCCATTGCCGATCATCTGCGGCGCATCGTGCCGCGGGCGCGTGTGGGCGTGGGGCACGGCCAGATGAAGGAGCGCGACCTCGAGGAGGTCATGCGCCGCTTCGTGGAGGGGGAGCTCGACATTCTCGTGTCCACGCTCATCGTGGAGAGCGGGCTCGACGTGCCCAATGCGAACACGATGTTCGTCAACCGGGCCGACCACCTGGGTCTGGCCCAGCTCTACCAACTGCGCGGGCGGGTGGGACGTTCGCACCGCCGCGCCTACTGCTATCTGCTGGTGCCCGATCGGGTGGACGAGGACGCGGAGCGCCGTCTGGCGGATCTGGAGCACCACACCGAACTGGGCGCCGGCTACCGGGTGGCGCTCAAGGATCTCGAGATGCGCGGCGCCGGCAACCTGCTGGGTCCCGAGCAGTCGGGCTTCGTGCACGCGGTGGGCTTTGACCTTTATCTGCGGCTGCTCGACGAAACCGTGCGGCAGCTCTCGGACGACGGGGGCCAGAAGGCCTGGATGCCGGCCGATGTCACGCTCGACTTCCCGAGCTTCCTGCCCGACGACTACATCGCTTCGCAGGAAGCCAAGCTGGACGTGTATCGCCGCCTCACGGCGCTGCGCGACCCGGCGGCCATCGCGGCGCTGGCCCAGGAGGTCCGGGACCGCTTCGGGCCGCTGCCGGCCCCGGCCCAGGCACTCTTTGGCCAGGCCATGCTGCGGGTGCTGGGGGCCCTGCTCGGGGTGGAGGGGGTGCTTGTGCGCGCCTCCGAGGCCCGTATTACTTTCAGGGCTGACGCTGTTCCGCGCCTCAAGGGGCTGTCCGCTGCGTTCCACGACGTCCAGTTCCAGGTGGACGTGCGCCGGGCGCAGCCGCTGGCTCTCAAGCTGACCCGCTTGGGTGGCGCGGAGATGCTCGAGGGGCTCATCCGCGCCCTCCGGGCGCTCGTCGTCTGAAGGCGTCCCGGTATGCCTGCTGGACCGACGCGCACCCACCCGTGGCAACCACTCGGCGGCCATCGGGGTCCTACCTATCCACACCTCACTCCGTGGGCGGAGTCTGCCTGATGAAATCGTACCGTTTGACCGTGCTCAGTGCCGTCGCGTTTGCCGTCGCCTGTGGCGCGGCATCCAACCCTGACGTGGCGGCCAAGGCCGGCAATCAGCAACTCTCGACTGCCAAGCTCGCCGAGATCCTTGGCCAGTCCCAGGCTCCGCTGGAGAAGGACGTGGCCCGGTCCATCGCCGAGCTGTGGCTCAACTACCAGCTGGTGGGCGTGGCGGCCGCCAAGGGCGACTCGCTCAACGATCCCAAGGTCATGCAGGACGCGCTGTGGTCGAACATCGACAACATCCGCGTCAAGAAGTTCTATGACGCCGTCTCGGCCGGTTGGGCGGACAAGGCGCCGGGCACCGACGAGGAGCGCTACAACAGCGGCGAGGCCTTCGCGGCCCGTCACATCCTCGTGAAGGTCGATCCGGGCGCCACGCCCGAGCAGAAGGCGGCCGCCAAGACCAAGGCCGAGGGCATCCTCAAGGAAGCCACGCCGGCCAACTTCGCGACCCTCGCCGCCAAGAGCGACGAACCCAACGCCAAGGAACGCGGCGGCAACCTCGGCCTCTTCGGCCGCGGCATGATGGTGCCCGAGTTCGAGAAGTGTGTGGTGGATACCAAGGTCGGCGAAGTCTCGCCCACCGTGTGTGAGACCTCCTTCGGCTACCACGTCATCTACCGCTCGCCCTTCAAGGACGTGGCGGCGGAGTTCGGCCCCATTGCCAAGCAGCGCAACGTGGCCATCGCCGAAAGCACGTACCTCGCCACGATGGAAACGGGCAACGACGTGAAGGTGGAGAACAACGCCACCGTGAAGGCCAAGGCGATTGCCAAGAACCCGTTCGGCTACACCAAGGACAACGGTGCGCTGGCCTCGTACAAGGGTGGCAAGCTGACCGCCGCGCGTTTCGCCGAGTGGGTGTCGGCCTATCCGCCGCAGTCGCAGATCCGTCCGCAGCTGGCCGCGGCCGCCGACACGCTGGTGGACAAGTTCATTCGCCAGATCGTGCGCAACGAGCTCGTGCTGCGTCAGGCGGACAGCGCCAAGTTCGTGATCGACACGGCCGAGATGAGCAACCTGTTCCTCAACTTCAAGAACGCGGTCACGCAGACCTGGTCGCAGCTGGGTGTGGAGCCGGGCAAGCTCACCGACAGCACGGGCAAGGAGACGGACAAGGAGAAGATCGCCGGTGCGCGCATCGACGAGTACTTCTCCAAGCTCGTGAAGAACGAGGTGCCGCTGGTGGAAGTGCCGTATCCGCTCTCGCGCGCCCTGCAGTCCAAGTATCCGTTCTCGATCAACGAGGCCGGTCTCGATGCGGTCATCGAGAAGGCCAAGTCGGTGCGGGCCACGGCGGACTCGCTCAAGGCGCAGCAGGCGCCGCCCGCCGGCGCTCCGCCGGCCGGTATGCCGCCGATGCCGGACACCACCAAGAAGTAACGCCGGTCCACGAGCGCCCCGGTCGGCTTCCGATCGGGGCGCTTTGGCAACCCTCCCGGGTCTTCCCGGGTACTTTACAGGCATGATGCATCTCTCAACTCGATTCGCCCGGCGTTGCGCGGCGACTGCCGTGGCACTGATTCCGGTGCTCGTTCCGTCGTCCGCGGCATTGCGCGCGCAGGACGTGCCGGCGCAGAAGGTCAAGGCGGACAGCGTCAAGGGGCTGCCCATCGATGGCATCGCCGCCATTGTGGGTGACAAGGTGGTGCTCGTGTCCGAGGTGCTTTCGGGCGTGAATCAGGCCCGTGCCCGCGGCGCGCCAGTCACCAATGCCAAGGAGCTGGCCAAGCTCGAGGCGGACGTGCTGCAGCAGCTCGTGGATGTGGAACTGCTGGTGCAGAAGGCCGAGCTGGAAAAGGTCGAGGTGAGTGACCTCGAGATCCAGAATCAGGTGGACGACACCGAGCGCAAGGCGCGCAGCAACTTCAAGTCGGAGCTGGAATTCCGCACGGCGCTGCGCGAAGCGGGCTTCGGTTCCATCGACGAGTGGCGCAAGATGCAGGCCGACGAGGCGCGTCGTGTGAAGCTGCAGCAGGGCATCATGCAGAAGCTGCAGCGCGACGGCAAAGTCACGGCCGTGAATGTGTCGGAGTCGGAGATCACCGAGGCCTACGAGGCGTTCAAGGACAAGCTGCCGCGCAAGGAAGCGCGGGTGGGCATGCGCCAGATCGTCGTGGCCACGCAGCCGTCGGAGGCTGCCAAGGCCAAGGCGCGGGCCAAGATCGATTCCATTCACGCTGAACTGGTCAAGCACCCCGAGGATTTCGAGAACATCGCCAAGCGCGAGTCCATGGACCCGTCGAACCGCGAACTGGGCGGCGACCTGGGCTGGAATCGCCGTGGGCGCATGGTGCCGGAGTTCGACCGCATGATGTTCGCCCTCAATCCGGGTGTCATCAGCCCGGTGGTGGAAACGAGCTTCGGCTTTCACATCATTCGCGTCGATCGCGTGCAGCCGGCGGAGGTGAAGGCGCGGCACATTCTCATTCGCCCGTCGGTCGATTCCACCGACGAGGCGCGCACGCGGTTGCTGGCGGACAGCATTGCCAAGGTCTGGCGCGCCGGTGGCAGCTATGACTCACTCAGCGTCAAGTTCCACGACGATGCAGGCGGTGAGGACAAGTCCATTCCGGAGTATCCGCGCAATGAGCTGCCGGAGGCGTACCGCAACGCGCTCGACGAGGCCAAGCTCAATGAGATCGTGGGTCCGTTCCCCATCCCCGATCCGGGCTCCGGCGTGAACAAGTTCGTGGTGGCGCAGGTCACCTTCCTCGATGAGGCGGGTGAGTACACCTACGCCGAGTACCGCGATCGCATTCGCGATCAGCTGGCCGAGGAGCGCAAGATGCGCCGGCTCATCGATTCGCTGAAGAAGCAGACCTACGTTTCGGTGCGCTACGACCCGGTGGCGCAGGTCATCACACCCTGACCACGCTCTCGTGATCCGACTCGGCATCACGCTCGGCGATCCGCGGGGCATCGGTCCGGAGATTGTCGGCAAGGCGCTCAACGACCCGCGGATTGCGGCGTTGGGCGCTTCGTGGTTTGTGCTGGGCCCCTCGGGGACCGGGGTGGCCGTGGACGACGATCTGGGGCCCTGGGTGCCCGTGGCGCCGGATGCCTTGAACACGGAGGCTGTCGTCACACGGGCGGGGGCGCTGGCTGGTGAGGCGGTGGAGCGGGCGGCGCGCCTGGCCCTGGCTGGCAGGTTGGCCGGCATCGTCACGGCCCCGCTCGACAAGTACGCGCTGCGGGCGGGCGGCTTTGACTACCCCGGGCATACCGAGATGCTGGCGGCGCTGGCCGGCGTGCCCGTGGCCATGATGCTGGCAAGCAGCAGGCTGCGCGTGGTACTCGCCACCACGCACATTGCGCTGCGTGAGGTGCCGGAGGCCGTGACGCGCGACGCGCTCACGCAGGCCTACCAGACCACGGCGCGCGGTCTGCGTGAGGACTTCGGCATTGCCGCCCCGCGCATCGCGCTTTGCGCGCTCAATCCGCATGCCGGGGATCACGGACGATTCGGCCACGAGGATGACGAGTTGCTGACGCCCGTCGCGCGTGAGCTCGGGATGCACGGGCCGTTTCCCGCCGACACGGTCTTCGTGCGCGCCATGCGTGGCGAGTTTGATGCCGTGATTGCGCCCTACCACGACGTGGGCATGACGGCCATCAAGGTGGCCAGCTTCGGCAGCGCGGTGAATGTGACGTTGGGGCTGCCGTTCATTCGCACGTCACCCGATCACGGGACGGCGCTGGACATTGCGGGGCAGGGAGTGGCGTCGGCGGAGAGCATGGTGCAGGCGATGGAGCTCGCGTACGCTCTGGCGCTTCGGCGGGGATCCCGGGGGCCGCGGGATCCCGTGGGCCGCGGAGCCCTGTAAACGAGAGGGGTGG
>JACVCT010000197.1 GCA_016741895.1 Gemmatimonadaceae bacterium
GGCGTGTCCGTCGGCTCGTGGGCGAGGACTTCCAACCTCGCGGTCGTCTCACAGGTGGTTCGGTCGTCGTCGCCAGCCTGGTACTCGCGGTGAGCATGCTTTCGGGCATCGTCGACGTGCATGATCTACCGAATGCACCCGACCACCCGGGTTCGCATCAGCATTGCGAGCATGACGGCATGTTCGCCGCCGGTCATCTGTTCTGCCGCTGGCGAGTCGCTGGACCTGTTCTCCCAGCTGGTGCAGCAGACTGTCCCCACGCGCACGGCTCATGACGTCGTCCGGTCGCTCAGCATTTCGCTCGAGCGGCGTTGCCCTCTCCCCTTCGCCCCCGACCATGTCACTCCCACTCGTTGGTCTCGTCAGCCTTTTGCTCGCCGCGGCGCTTGAATCCACCTCGCTCCCCATGCAGACAGCCGCACCCGCCGATCCCATGGTCAACGGTGCTCAGAGCGACTCGGCATCCGTCGCAGCCACCATCCGCGCCTATCACGAGGCCCTCACTGCAGGCGACAGCCTTGCTGCACTCAAGCTGTTGACACCCGATGCCGTGATCGTGGAGGCCGGAGGCATCGAGACGCTGGCGGATTACCGCTCACATCACCTCGCCAGCGACATCAGCTTCGCGAAGGCAGTCAAGCAGACGCGTGGCAGCATCCACGTCCGCGTACGCGGTGACATGGCGTGGGCGACGTCGACCAGCGAGGCAACGGGTGAGTCGCGTGGACGCCCCGTGAACTCCGTAGGCGCCGAACTCGCGATCCTTACGCGTACCCCAATGGGGTGGCGTATCAGCGCATTTCACTGGTCGTCGCGGAGTCGCCGCTCGTGACCGCCCGATTTACGCGCTGGTGCTGCGCGCTCGTCGCCGCCGCGATGGCGCTCACCTCGGTCAACGCGCTGCGCGCGCACGATTTCTGGTTGGTACCCGACGCATTCTCGCTCGTGCCAGGTGGGCGGATCGGCGTTCGCGGTCAGACCTCGAGTCTGTTCCCGACAAGCCTGTCCGCTGTTACGCCGGACCGAATCGTGAACGCCTCGGTGCTCACAGCGAGCGCGGTCCATCGGATCACCGCCCTTTCGACCGACGGGGCCTCGCTACGCTTGGCGCATACGCCGGCGGTAGGCGGCCAGCACATGGTGGCCGTCCAGTTGGCGCCGCGGACAGTCCGTGAGTCCCCCGCCAGCTTCCGCCGCTACCTCGACCTCGAGGGTGCACCAGAGGCGCGCGAGCGCTACGAGCGTGATGGGTTGCTGCCCGTGGTTGGAGGAGACAGCCTCACGCGCCGATACGCAAAGTACGCTAAAACGCTGGTCGAGGTCGGGCGGGGAGCCCGCGCATTCGACCGCGTGGCGGGCCATCCGCTGGAGTTCATTCCACTGTCGGACCCGTCCGCGCTCCGTGCCGGGGACACGCTTCGTCTCCGTCTGCTGTTGCTTGGTAAGCCGGCGGCATTCGCGCGGCTTCACGCGGGGTCGGTGCCGGAGCGGCCGTCTTCTCGCGTCGACACGTCAGCCGCGCGTCGGGCCTCCATTCGCGACGTCGCCGTCAGTACCGACAGTGCCGGTGTTGCTACCGTGGTCATCACGACCCCCGGCCTCTGGAACGTGCGCACCCTGCAGATCGTCCCCGCGCCCCCTCGCTCGGGTGCGGACTGGGACGTTCATTGGGCGACCCTCGTGTTCCGGTCGGCCGCCCGCTGAGTGCACAGACGGCCCCTCGCGACTGGCGATGAGCTTTTAACCAACGTAAAATGGCGCACGCTGGTCTCCCGACGCATCGCCCTCCGACACTCTTCACGAACAGCGAGGTCTCGCCCTTGACGCACTCCAGTTCTATCCCGGGTCGATTCTTGCACGTCCTCTGCGCCCTCCTCTGGGTGCTTTCGACCGCGCCCGTTGGCGCGCAGCAGCCCGCCGCCTCGTCCAGCGTGCGCGGGCAGGTGGTGTCAAGCGCAGGCAGGCCGCTCGCGCGGGCGACCGTCGAGTTGCTCGGCGACGACGGACGAGCGTCGCGGACGGTGCGAACCGACGAAGATGGGCGATTCACCCTGTCGGCAATCAGTTCCGGCCGCGTTTCACTTCGCGCGACCGCGGTCGGCTTCGCGCCAACGGTCGTCACGGTCGACGCGACCGAAGGCAGCACGCAGACAGTGACGATCACGCTGGTGGAGGTACCATCGATTCTCGGGCAGATCGTGGTGTCGGCGACGCGCTCTGGACAAGCGCTGGCGAATGTCCCCGCTTCGGTGAGTGTCGTTTCCTCGGCCGTGATCCAGGCACCAGGACGACGAAACACCAGCATTGAGGAGGCGCTGCGAACGGTTCCTGGTCTGGTGGTGCGCGACCAGCTCGGCGGTGCGTCACGCGCGACGATTTCGATCCGCGGCGCCGGGGCGTCGAACCCCTTTGGCGTCCGGAGCATACGTTTGATGATTGATGGCGTGCCCAAAAACAATGCCGGTGGATCGGGTCAGGACCTGGCCAATCTCGACATGTCATCGATCGAACGCATCGAGGTGCTGCGGGGCCCAGCCTCGACGCTGTACGGCAATCAGGCGGGTGGTGTTGTGTCGATGACCAGTGAGGCGGGCGGTCCAACGCGCCGGCAGCTGCAGATACTCGGAGGGAGCTTCGGCTTCGCCCGCGCGCATGCGAAGGCGACGGGTGAAGCGTTTGACGGTACACTCAAGTATCTCGTGAGCGCCTGGCGCACCCAACAGGACGGGTACCGAGACAATTCCAATTTTGACCAGACCGGATTCTCCACCAAGTTCGTATACCAACCCAACGAAGGAAGCACCGTGACCGCGGTGATGTCCTACGACAATCTGGGGCAGGACGTCTCGGGCGGATTGACCGCCGATGAAATGCGGCGTTCGCCTCGCATCGCCGATTCGACCTCCTTCGCTCGCGTGGGTGGCGTTCGGCTCGACAACTTCGGGCGCTTCGACGAATTCCGATTCGGCCTCAACATTCAACGGTCGTTGTCGACACACGAGCAGCTCGAGACGCAGCTGTTCTACGTACCGCGCACCATCCACGAAGGGCCGGCGTTGACGCAATTCATCCAGCAGGGGTTCAGCAACCGTGGCGTGACGGTTCGCCTACTGTCGACGCGCGCCCTCGGTGCGATCGACAGTCGCTTCACCGCGGGCGCAGATTTCCACGATACGCCAATTCAGACCACCACCACCGGCCGCGCGAGGACGGCGGCGGCAGGAACGGCGTTTTCGGCGTTTGATGAACAGGCGACGGCCGTTGGGGTGTACGTGCTCGAAGAACTCGCGTTCACCGATGCGTTGAGCCTCACCGCCGGCGTGCGGTCTGACAACATCCGCTTCCGACAGCAGAACAAGCTTCGGGCGGCGCAGACCGATCCGCGCACCTTCACGCGCGTCACACCGAAACTCGGCCTCACCTACCGCATTGACAAGAGATTCTCATCGTTCGCAAACGTCAGCGAGTCCTTTGAGGCGCCGGTGATCGGTCAGCTTCGCAATTCTCCGCGTTCGGACGGTGAGTTCATCACCAATCAGTCCGTCAAGCCACTGGCAATCCGGACGTACGAGGTGGGCGCGAGAGGCGTGATCGGCAAGTCATCGGTTGAGTTGACGGTCTTCCGGCAGCGCGTGAGCGACCAGGCGGTCAGCGTCAACTTCTTGCGACCGGCACCCGCGACCGGGCAATTCGGTGCGCTCATCAACGCCGCCGAGGTGAAGCAGGCTGGCATCGAGGCCGGAATGACGACGCCGCTGACATCCAATTTCACGCTCGCTGGCACCTACACCTACTCGGATTTCTCGTATTCACGTTACGTCGCCGGAACGAGCGACTTCGGCGGCAATGCGCTTCCCGGCGTTCCGAAGCATAATGGCTTTCTGGAGCTTCGTTACCAGGATTCCCGAGGACGCTCGGCTGGTATCGAATTTCAGTCGGTTGGGAAATTCTTCCTCAACGACGCGAACTCCGCCGAGAACCCGGCGTATCGCCTCGTCAACCTGCGAGCAGGGTGGGCGAAGCGGACGCGGATGGGTGAAGTTGCGCCGTTCGTGGCCATCAACAACCTGTTTTCGGAGAAGTACTCGTCGCAGCCACAGATCAACGCGGCTGCCGGCAGATTCTTCAATCCGTTGCCCGGGATCAACTACGTGGCGGGCGTGAAGCTGGCGTGGTAGCCCCTGTGAGGGCGGCGGCAGTGAGCGGGCCCTCCACGTCGCCGCCGTACGTCTGCTCCCCACGGTCGTGCCCCACGCGCGTACTCCTGACTGTCCAGATCGAGGAAGGCGATCATTCTCGTGATTACCGCCAGCATGAAGGGACGCGTTGCCGCGTGGCACCGCTGGCTTGGGTGGGTGCTGACTATTCCGCTCATCGGCTGGCTGGTCTCGGCGGCCGCGATGACGCTCGTCACGATGAACGCGCCGAATGGTCTCGCGGGTGTCTACCGACTCAATCCGTACAACTCGGTCGACATTCGGCTCGATTCCGCAACCATCACGCCGACCCAGATCCTCGCCCACCTCAAGTCCGCGTACGGGATCGACCGGCTGTACTGGCTCCGGCTACAGTCGCGCGGTTCGCAGCTCTGGTACGTTGCTAAACCCACGCCAACCGCCTTGGCACTGACCTTTGACGCGGTCAGCGGAAAACGCCTCGACCCGTTGTCGGATTCGCTGCTGGCCGTGGTCGCCGCGGAAGCGCTCATCGACAGCCCCGTGGCCGGCCTGACGGCGGCCACGGAGTACAACCGCTACTATGACGTCGAACGTATTCCCGCCGTCTGGGCCGACGTATCCGGAACACAGCCGGCGCGCCTCATTCTCTCGCGGGATGAAGGACGGACGCTGCGCCGACTCAACGTCGAAACGCAGCGGTTCGATTGGTGGTATCGTACCTTTCACGTCAACCAGTTCACTGCGAACATGGGCCTCTGGACGACGCTGCTCTACGCCTGTGCCCTCGGCGTGCTGCTGTTGACGGCGTTCGGCTATCTGCTCTTCTGGTGGCGTCGACCACGCGCTTCAGCCAGCGACGAGGGACTCGCACGAAGCGCGCAGGGCGCGCGGGCCCGGTCCCTGCACCGGAAGCTGGGGGTTGTCGGCGGGGGGATCCTGTCAATTCAACTGCTCGTGGGGGCGTATCTCTGGCTCAGCCTCGGGCCACTGGAGGATCCGTTCCGCGGAAAGGCAAGCTTCAACGCGACCTGGGCCGCGGGCTTTGCGACACAGCTCCAGCTTGCTACGCCAGCGTCGATTCTCCGGCTGGTTTCGGCGGCACAACCGAATCTCCGTCGGCCAATTCAAGCCATCGAATGGCGGATGATCGGGACGCAACCCGTCTGGGCAATCACCACCCGTCTCGACGAGCCGCCTCTCGTCTATTCGATCGACGGACGTCCGCTGGGATTGCTGTCGCCGATGGCCGCGGGAGCGCTGGCGCGTCAGGAGGTAACTGGAACACCGGCATTCACCTACATCGGCTCCTCATCCCAGCTGTATATGGATCTCAACAGGCCGGTTCCGACGTATCAGTTCCGCTTCGACGATCCGGGTCAGACTGACGTCTTCGTCTCCCAGGCGACGGGCCAGATCATCCAGCGTCGCCCGAGGTTCTGGCGGCTGTTCGGTCCCTTCCTTGACACCCATACGTTTTCCATCACCGGCCGCAAAGCCGTGGATACGACGCTGCTGGCGGCCTTCCAACTGCTCGTGCTCGGCATCATTGTGACAGGTTTGATTGTCCAATTCTCGCCGTTCATCCATGGCAAACGGAGCTGACCTGGTGCTCTCCAGCGTACCGACGACCAGGACGGATGCCTCGCGCGGCCGGCTTCCGACGCGCCATCGGCGGCCCCTGTCGCGTGGTGATCGCGCCGCGATGGCGCTCGGCGTCATGCTGACCGCAGCCATGCTATTGCACGGTGCGTGGCGCGTGGGCCGGCATGTCCTGCGGGACCGTATTGTGACGCCGGGCAAGAGTGCCGAGCAGCAGCACGCGCATTGAAGGAACCTGTCCAGACGGAGCCTTTACGCTCCGTAAAGCCCGTGTAGCTTTCAGCGTATCGGAATTCAACTTTCACGGGGGTCTCATGTCCGCTCGACGTTCACTTGTTGGCGCCGTCGCCTACCTTGCCATCCTGCCGCTTACGGCCGTTGCGTCGGCGCTGCCGCACGCCAAGCTCAAGAGTTCGCTGCCCGCTGCCGGGACCACCGTCGCGGCGCCGAAAGAGCTTCGCCTCACGTTCTCGGAAAAGATCGAGATCAAGATCGCGAAGATCACACTGCTCCGCGGCACTGAAGAGCTGGCGGCACTCGGTGATGCGGCGGCCGATGCACAGGCGCCCGAGACCGTAGTCATTCCGGTGACCAAGCCCCTCGCGGCCGGTTCGTACACCGTGAAGTACCGCGTTGCCGGTCCCGACGGCCACCCGATGGGCGGGTCGTACGTCTTCAGCGTAAAGTGATCTGACCATGCGCAAGGGATCCATGACGACGACCGTCATCGCGATGGGCGCGATGGCCTGGTCAAGCACGCTGAGTGCGCAGGCTGCCACCCGTCCCGTCGATCAGGCGACGGCCGTCATCCGAGCCGTGTTCGCGGCGGCGGAGCGAGCGGACCTGGCGGCGCTGGACACTTTGTACGCCGGTGACAGTCTTACGGTCTTCGAGAGCGCCGGGATCAACCGCGGCTGGAAGGACTACCGCGATCATCATCTTGGCCCCGAGCTCAAGGAGATGACGGGGTTCAAGTACCGCCCCATCGAGATCGTGACGCGCGTCGAAGGCAAGCTCGCCTGGGCGACCGTAGCGTATGCCCTGCAAGCCAAGGAGGGCACTCGCACCATCGACAACTTCGGGCGCGGCACGTTCATCCTCGAGCGCGCCGGCAGTGGTGACAAAGCGCGCTGGGTCGTGCGACACTCACACACGGCCTCCCGTGCGCGTCGGCCGAACGATCCGCCCATGCCGGAGTGATCTCTGCGCGCGGACGCGTTGCGCGTGGTGTCATCAGGAAGCCCCTGACCGCTCTCTTTCGTGACCAGCGTCAGGGGCTTCCTGACATTTCGGACTGATGAACGCTGATTGTACTGAGCCGGTGACGACCTGCATCATGTGCACGATGAACACTGGAGTTGCCATGCCATCCGCATTCCGTCGGGAACATCGAGCGTACTGCCACTACCCGTTCATTCTGGTACGCATCCTCGCGCCCTCAGTCGCGCTCGTGCTGTCAGTGGCGGCTCCGGTGGCGGGGCAGTCGCGATCCGGTGACGCGGTTCGCGAGCTGGTGCGTGCCACCGCGCGTGAGGCTTTACAGCCCCCCGCCGAACAGCTGTCACTCGCGCAGGTGCTCGCCGAGGTCACCAGAGTGAACCCTCGGGTGGCTGCCGCCGACGCGCAGGCGCGCGCGGCCGCTGCGAGGGTTTCGTCTGTCACTCGGCCTCCCGATCCGCAACTACAGTTCGGATTCATGAACTACTCGCTGCCGGGACTGGCGCCCATGCCCGTACTGGGGATGGCGCAGGTGCAGCTCATGCAGATGCTTCCGCTGGGCGGCAAACTGCGCTTCGCGGGGAAGGCGGCGTCGGCGTCAGCTGCCGCGGCGAAGGCGCGTGTAAGCGACGTGGTGTGGGAGCTCCGCAGCCAGGCGGCGATGGTCTTCTACGACCTCTACGCCGCACATCAGCAGCTGTCGGTGGCGCGCGAAACCCTGCGCGTGTTACAGGACATCGCACGAACGGCGGAGGCCATGTATCGCGTGGGCGAGGGGCGGCAGACGGATGTACTGCGTGCGCAGGTGGAGATCGCCCGCATGGTCGAGGACACCGTGCGCATGCAGGCGATGCGCGAGGCAATGACTGCTCGCCTCAATGCCCTGCTGGATCGCGACGTTGATGGCGCCCTGCATGTCCCGTTGCTCCCGGCCTTCCCAGACTCGATACCACCACGCCGATGGCTGGACTCGTTGGCGGACCGCGAGCGCCCGATGATACGGGCCGGGCAGGACGAACTCCGCGCGGCGGAAGCGAGCGAACGGCTCGCACACCGCGAACTGCTGCCGGATCTGCAGGTAGGCCTGCAGTACGGGCAGCGTTGCGG
>JACVCT010000198.1 GCA_016741895.1 Gemmatimonadaceae bacterium
CTTTGCCGACCGTCTGCTGGCGCTGGTCATGCTCAACGTGATCGATGAGAAGTGGAAGGATCATCTCTACGATCTCGATCAGCTGCGCGATTTGACGAGTTGATCGCGCGCGCGGAGCTGGGCCAGGTGCGCCTGCGTCGCTTCGCTGCGATGCTGAATGGCGTGCAGCAACTGCACGTCCACGCGCCCCAGCCGCGCGAGGTACGCGGCGTCCATGCAGTCGTTGCGCCGGCGGCGGCGCGCGCCATACATCGCGCTCGGATCGGCGACGTACACCTCGTGTCCATACCCGGCGAGCTGCCGACTCACCCAAGGCGAATGCGTCCCCACCTCGAGCACCACCCGCACCGCGTCGCGCTCGGCGAAGTAGCGCTGCAGCGCCTGCGGCGTCGTGGCAATCGCGCGCTCCTCGACGGTGGTACCCGCTGCATCGACCACGCACAGCTGGCTCTGGCGGTCCCCGAGATCCACCCCAATAGTCAGCGACGGGAATCCGGTGATAGCTTCCGAGGAGTGAGACATGGCCGACCTCCGGTCAGGGGCCTCGCGGCCCGCGTAAGTGGTCACCTCTGGCGCGCACTCTAATTAGTGCGACGCCGCGACCAGCCGGGGGAAGGCCCTTCTCATTTCAACTCTGCGTGAGCTGTTCAGGATCTGGACCATGGTCGAGCGCCAGTGCTGCAGAGTCTCGCCATTAACGCCACAATCGCGCTATCGTCTCCCAACACATGACAATACGCCCCATGACCTGGCTGTGCGCCGCCTTGCTCGCCGCTACGCTGTTGCCCACAGCCTCGATCGCGAACGCCCAACGCCGCCCCATCCGGGACCGCGTCGGCAATCGCGGCAGTGAGCAAGAGCATTCGCTGCAGGTGGATGGTCGCACGCGCAGCTACCTGCTGCGCACACCACGCGGCCACGGCCCACGGAGCACGGCAGCGCCACTGGTCATTGTGCTGCACGGCGGCGGTGGCAACGCACAGAACGCCGAGCGCATGACCGGCTTCACGCGCCTCGTCGAGCGCGAGCGCATTCTCGTGGCCTATCCCAACGGCACCGGCAGACAGGCCCGCAACGCCCTGCTAACCTGGAATGCCGGCCACTGCTGCGCGAGCGCCATGCAGGAACAGGTCAACGACGTGGCCTTCATCGACGCGCTCATCAGCAAGGTGTCGCGTGAATACGCCGTGGATCCCGCGCGCATCTATGTCACCGGCATGTCCAACGGCGGCATGATGTCGCATCGCATTGGCCGTGAGCTGTCTCATCGCATTGCGGCCATTGCCCCGGTGGTGGGCGCCGTGTTTGGCGACGAACAGCCCGCTGCATCACCCGTGTCGGCCATCATGATCAACGGCCTGCTCGATGAATCCGTCCCGGCAAACGGCGGCCCGCCGGGCGGACCGGCCAAGGGACAGTGGGATGGAACACCTGCGCGGCCCAATGTCGATCAGGGGCATTTCTGGGCGCGCAGCAACGGCTGCCCCGCCACACCCACCAGCAGCGACACACGCCAGGCCATCACCTGGCGCTGGCTCTGCCCCGCGGGCCTCGGCGTGGAAGTGCATCAGGTCAAGAACGTGGGCCACGCCTGGCCCGGTGGTCAGCGCGGGAGCCCGCGCGGCGATGATCCGGGCAATGCCATGAACGCCACCGACATCATCTGGGCCTTCTTCAAGGCCCACCCGAAGTCACGCGCTACGGGCTCGCCACTCGGTGGTGCGTGGCGCGATGACTACAACGTGCGCTATGCCATCAACGACACACTGTTTCGTCAGGGCGCGCGCCTCCGCTACCATGTGCTCTCATGGCAAACGGACCAGCAGTATCTCATTGCCCGCAATGACGCCGGCAACCCGGCCGATCGTGGACTCTACACACGCATCGACTGGATGGAGCTGCCGGGCATGCCGCCCTACACCTGGGCCTACTGCCTCACGGCCTATCGTGCACCCACCGCCGACTCGGCGCGCGCCACACCGCCCGCCGACCGCAGCAATCCGCGCAAAGGCTGCAACGGGTTTCCCTTCACCCGCATGGCGCCCGACTCTTCGGCTGCCCAATGATCGGAGTGGCACGCGACAAGGCTGTTCAAGCCCAGACTGCAGTCCTCTGCGAACTCTGCGGTTCTCCTGTTGTTCTCTGCGTGAGCTGTTGACGATCTCGTGAATGCACCGAGTACCGACCACAGCACCTCACTGCCAGCTCACCGTCTCCTCGGCATAGAAGCAGGTGGGCCCGCAGCTCGCCCCGTTCGGTTGCTGTTTGCTGAACTTCGGATTCAATCGGAAATACCGAGTATCGGTCGCCGTGCTGATCGTGAGATCGACCGGCGCTCCGTCAATGCCCTCGAGAAGGAGCCAGTCCCCGCATCCCTGACCTCCAGGGCAGGTCACCCGTACCTCACGCAGCGTGTTGCCGCTTCCGGAGCGGGCGAAGGCGGTATAGCCATCTGGCGGCGCGTTGGTCACCACGACCCGCACGCCCGTCATGCAACCCACCAACTGGCATCCACAGCCGGACAGGCCAAGCAACAGTACGATAGCCGCCGCGACCTGCGTCCACCGACCACGATGGCCGGTGGACGTTGCACGCCGGTTCATTCGAGTCCCAACGCCTTGAGCACTGCCGGCGGCGGCGGATCCCACTTGGGCAGCGCCACGTTGCCCACATAGCCCACGTCCTTCATGCCGGCATCGGTGGTGTAGAAGCCCGTGGCCACGAGGTTGCGCACCAGCGAAAAGAAGCGCGCACCCGCCTTGTGCTCGGGCTTGGCCTTCGGCACGTAGCAGATGTCATCGCAGATGGCCGTCTTCTGCGCCACCGTGAGCTGCGTGAAGCGTTTGCCGAAGCGCTGCTGACTCTCGAGGTTGAGCCAACTCACCCCGCCGCGCACGCGCACCAGATCGCGCGCGCTGCCATCACCCGGCGCGCTCACGTACTCGTTGATGTAGTGGTGGGCGCCAACAGTCGATGCGCTGGGTGACTTGTCATCCGCCGGGATGATCATGTCGGCCAGCGCGGCCAGCGTGGCCATCTCACTCGTGGTCAGCTTGCGCGGCCAGTCTTTCCTGGGACGCAGCAGGTCCGGATCCCAGGCATCGCCGCGCGGACCGCCCGCGGCACGCGGCGGCTGCAGCGACGCCGGCGCGCCGGCTTTTGCAGCAGGCGCCGTCTGCGCCTCGGCATCGGCCAGCGGCAAGCCTGAGAGGATCGGCAAGCTCGCCACTGCCGCCATGGCCTTGAGCGCATCACGGCGCACCAAGCCCACCGGCTCTTCCTGCGTGTTGTCGTTGTCTTCCACTTAGCCCACCTCTCTCTTCGCCATTTGGTCGAGGATGTAGTCCGTCGTCCGCCACGCCAACGCCAGAATGCTCAGCGTCGGATTCTTGTCCGCGTTGGACACAAACGGCGCGCCGTCGGTGACAAACAGGTTTTTCACGTCCCACGACTGGCAGTACGGATTGAGCACCGACGTGCGCGGGTCCTCACCCATGCGGCAGGTGCCCACCTCGTGAATGATCTGGCCGCCGCGCGCGATCGCCCGACTGCCATCAGTCTGCACCGTGCCGTTCACCTTGCCGCCCATCGCCGTGATGATCTCGGCGAAGGTCTTCTGCATGTGCACGGCCTGCTTGAGCTCGTGATCCGACCACTTCCAGTGGAAGCGCAGCACCGGAATGCCCCACTGATCCACCACCTCGGGGTCGATCTCGCAGAAGCTGTCCTCGTTCGGAATCATCTCGCCGCGTCCGTCGAACCACACGAACGAGCCGTAGTAGCGACGCGCGGCTTCCTTGTAGGCCTTGCCGTATGCGCCCTCGGTCTGATTCTCGAGGAAGTTGAACGAGCCGTTGCCCGGCATGCCGCGCCCGCCGCCGAACTCCACGTGATAGCCGCGCGCGAAATCCAGCTTGCCGCCGATCTGCTCCTTGTACAGCCACCACGGGATGTACACGTGCATGCCCGAGGCGCCGTCGTTGTTGTAGGGCGGCAGATTCTCGAGCAGCGGAATCTGCCCACCCAGTCCGGCGCCCACCGTGTCCATGAGGTACTTGCCCACCAAGCCGCTCGAGTTGGACACGCCCTGCGGATTCTGCGTGGACTTGCTGTTGAGCAGAATGCGCGCGGTTTCGGCGGCGCTGGCCGCCAGCACCACCACACGCGCCTTCACATGACGATCCTGCCGCGTGTTCTTGTCGATGTAGTTGACGCCGGTGGCCAGACCGTCCTTGCCCACCGTGACCTCGCGCACCATGGCATTGGGCACGATGTCCACATTGCCCGTGGCCAGCGCCGGCGGCAGCAGCACCGTGGTGCTCTGGAAGTTGGCCTTGATGCTGCAGCCCCAACCGCAGGGCGTGGCATAGAAGCAGGCCTGACGTTGCAACATGGACTGCCGCAGCACGCGCTGCGCCAGCGCGTTGCCCGGATGCAGCAGGCGCGGCAGACGATTGGCATCCTGACGCTGCGTCATGATGGCCAGATGCGCCGGGATGACCGGAATGCCCAGCGGCGTGGCGTGCTTCTTGACCAGCATCTCCACCGGACGTGGCGCCGGCGGCGGCTGCAGCACACCGGGCGACGAACGCGGCGTGTTCTCCAGATCGTCGTCGCCGCCGTACACGCCAATCAGCATCTCGGTCTTGTCGTAGTACGGCGCCAGATCCTGATACGACAGCGGCCAGTCGGCGCCCAGTCCGTCACGGGTCTTGGGCTTGAAGTCGTACTCGCCCATGCGCAGCGAGATGCGGCCCCAGTGATTCGTGCGACCTCCCATCATGCGCGCGCGCCACCACCGGAAGTCCGTGCCCGGCGCGTTGGTGTAGGGCTCGCCCGGTACTTCCCAGCCGCCGTCCACCGTGGCGTCATAGAAGCCGAACGGTTTCTCGCGCGAACCCGCGCCACGCAGCGGTGCCTCACGCGGCAGCTTGAACATGGGTGTCTCGCGCACCGGGTCGTAACTGCGACCGGCTTCGAGCACGAGCACCTTGAGACCGGCTACGGCCAGTTGATAGGCGGCCATGCCGCCGCCGGCACCGGACCCCACGACAATCACGTCGTATTGGGTCTGCGATTTGGGTGTGCTTTGGATCAAGAGAGCCCCACAGGTCCGCCAAGGGCGGGGAGTGGTTGTGCGGGAGGGACAAACAAGGGTGGGACACCAGCGGAACACGGGCCGCAGCGTCGTGTTTCATGGCGTGTTACACAAACTGATGAATGGGCCGCCACGGCGTAAGACCCCGGACCACGCACCCACTGCGCAATGCACAAACCATTCGCCATGACCGCCGCCCGGCGTATCCGACCCGGCCTGCCTACCCTGTTTGGCATGCTGGCCCTGCTGGCAAATGGCTGGACGGGCCGCCTCGAAGCGCAGACGACCTATCGGCTTGAAAGCACGGTGGGCGGCGTGTTTGGCTTGCCCCTTGATGCACCGGGCATTGCACCAGGATTGCTGCTTCGCCTCGGTGTCGTGCAGGAAGAGCCGCTTCGTGCGTACTCCGCCCGACTGGCACTTGAAGGCATGATGCACCATCGCAGCGTTTTCAGAGAGGCCGAGCAGAGGCCCGTCAAGACCTTTGCCGGGCTGGGTTATGACCTGCGTGTGCACGGGACAAAGCGACCCGTTCGCCACTACTTTCTGGCGGGCGCGGCGCTTTACGGCTCCCTCGGAGATCGCGGCGACAGCTACCCGTTTCTGCTGCTCGCCCCACGCATCGGGTGGGGTGGAGAAATCCAGCGCGGCGCACTGCGCATTGGCTTCGAAGCGGCCATCCAGTACCCGGGCCTGACCAACTTCGGCTCAACACGTCGCCCACTTTCGCGGTCCATGTTTCCCGTGGCCATCAACATCGGGTTCTGACCCGGGTGCTGGCGTAGTGACGTCGAGCTGCGTGAAGACGAGCTGCGCGACGACGAGCTGCGCGACTTGTGCCGCATCGCATCGCGCCGCAACGTGAAGGGCTCGCAGCACCTGCCCCACCCACGACGCTCCCCCACGCCCATGCGATTCCACGCTGCCTCGGTCCTGCCGACGGCGCTCCTGCTCGCCTCGCTCACACCGCTTGCTGCCCAGGCGCAGCGCGGTGTCCCCCGCACCAACACCCCGTCGCCCGACGCCGAGGTGTATCTGGTGCCACTTACCCTGCGCGGCGACAGCGTGCGCCCGGGGGTGCCGGCCAACCTCACGCGGCGCGCCGGTTACGACAATCAGCCCGTCTTCGCGTCCAACAGTCGCGCCGTGTTCTACACCGCCAACCTCGGCGACGGCCACACCGACATCTGGCGCCTCGATCTCTCCACCGGCCTCACCGCACCGCTGCGTCGCACGCAGCCGGAGAGCGAGTACTCGGCCGCACCCATTCTCGGCGACAGCACGTCGCTGGCCGTCATTCGGGTTGAGGCCGATTCCACGCAGCGACTCTGGCGCCTGCCAATGGGCAGTGGCACCCCATCCGTCATTCTGCCGGACCTCAAGCCCGTTGGCTACTTCGCGCAGCCCGATGACTCCACCTGGGTGACCTTCGTACTGGGCAGCCCGGCCACCCTGCAGGTCACGCGCACGCTGCGCACGGGTGGCACGACGCCTTCACGCATTCTCGCGCGCGACATCGGCCGCTCGCTGCATCGCATTCCCGGCACACGTTTCGTGAGCTTCGTGCAGAAGGGCGCTCAGCCCTGGCGTGTCATGCGATTGGACGTGAACAGCAATCGCATCGACACCCTGGTGGCCCTGCCCGAGGGCACGGAAGACGTGACCTGGGTGGACAGCACCACGCTGCTCACCGGGCAGAACACGAAGCTGATGCAGTGGACCATGGGCAGCGGGACGGCGCGCAGCGCCTGGCGCGAGATTGGCGATTTTGGGTTCGCGCATCTCGCGCGCATCTCGCGATTGGCCGTGAGTCCCAATCGGCAGTGGCTGGCCATGGTGGCCGAATCGCAGCCACGCACTGCGGCAGCGGCCAGCAGGAGCGCCGCCGCCACCTGGGTGGACCGCATCGACACCGCGCGGGTGCGCCGGGCCATCAGCATTCTGGCTGCCGACAGCATGGAAGGCCGCCTCACCGGCTCGCCGGGTATGGAGCGCGCCGCGCGCTGGCTCGAGCAGGAATACCGGGCGGTGGGTCTCGCACCGGCGGGCGATTCCGGCGGCTATCGCCAGCACATCCCGCTGCGCGCGGCCCAGGGTCCCAATGCCACGGGCCGCGCACGTCCGGCGCCGGTGGAATCCTGGGCGGCATGGAACGCGCTGCCAGCCGAGCAACGCCTGCGCACCCAGAACATTGCCGGCGTCATTCGCGGAAGTGACCCCGCCCTGCGTGATGAGGTGGTGCTGGTGACGGCGCACTACGACCACATCGGCATTGGACGCGCTGTTGACGGGGACTCCATAAACAACGGCGCCGACGACGATGCGTCCGGCAACGTGGCCCTGCTGGAGATCGCCCGCGCCCTCCAGAGCGGACCGCGGCCCAAGCGTACGATTCTCTTCATCTCCATTACCGGCGAGGAAGTGGGCGGCATCGGCACGCGCTGGTATTTGCAGCATCCGCTGCTGCCACTGGAGAAGACCGTGGTCGATCTCAACATCGAGATGATCGCGCACCCCGACTCCATTGCTGGCGGCTTTGGCCGCGCCTGGCTCACGGGTTACGAGCGCTCCACACTGGGCGACCTCCTGGCCGACAACGGCATTCCCCTCATGCCCGATCCGCGTCCGGGTCAGAGCTTTTTCACACGCAGCGACAACGCGGCGTTCGCGCGCATCGGCATTCCCGCGCATTCACTCTCCTCGTTCAACCTCGCTACGCCCTATCACCATCCCAAGGATGAAGCGGGCACGGTGAACGTGTCGCACATGGCCCAGGTCATCAGTGCCACCGCCAAGGCGGTGCGTCTCCTCGCTGATGGTGAAAAGCCGGCGTGGCATCCGGGTGGACGTCCCGAGGCAAGGCCGGCGCGCTGATGCGCTGAATCACGGGAAGCGGCCACGGCGGGGCAGCGCGGGCCCGCCGCATCCGGGGTCGGCAATCCCGCCGGATCCGCACCCCCGTTACCCCGCCCCGCAGGGTCGTGGGCACGAGTGAGGGGGGG
>JACVCT010000199.1 GCA_016741895.1 Gemmatimonadaceae bacterium
GAGTCACTCATTGGTGAGTATCGCGCCGCGCGGCCGGGGCGCCGCCTGCAGGTGCACACCAAGTTCGTGCCCGATCGTGATGCGTTGGGTCAGGTGGACCGCGCCTATGTCGCGGGCATCATCGAGCGCTCGCTCGCGCGCCTGCGCACGGAGGCCCTCGACCTCGTGCAGTTTCACTGGTGGCGATACGAGGTACCGGGCATGCTGGAGGTGGCAGGGTTCCTGAACGACCTGCGCCAGGCCGGCAAGATCCGTCATCTGGCGCTGACCAACACCAACACGGCACAGACCGCGGCGCTGCTCGACGCCGGCATTCCGCTGGTGGGGACGCAGGTGCAGTACTCGGTGCTCGACCGGCGTCCGGCGGCGGCGCTGGCGCCCCTTGCCGTGGATCGTGGCCTGCAGCTGCTGTGCTACGGGTCGGTGGCGGGCGGATTTCTGGGAGAGACATGGCGTGGCGCGGCGGCTCCACGCGGCGATCTCGAGAATCGTTCGCTGGTCAAGTATCGGCTGATCATCGACGACTGTGGTGGATGGCCTGCCCATCAGCGGGTGCTCGATGCGCTGGCCGACATCGCAGGTCGGCATGGTGTAGGCATCGCCAACGTGGCGCAGCGCTGGGTGCTCGATCAGCCCGGTGTGGGGGCGGTGATCGTGGGCTTTCGCGGTGAGGCGAGCGCCAGGCGCACACTGGCCACGTTGGGGCTGACCCTTTCAGCCAGCGATCACGCGCAGCTGCGCGACGGGTTGTCGTCACTGCCCAGGCCGGCCGGGGATGTGTATGACGCCGAGCGTGATCCGACGAGCGTGCACGCGGGCATCATTCGCTACAATCTGAACGCGGCGCCAGGCAACGGGCCGTTGAACGCGTAGCTGGTAGTTGCCGGTTCTCGAAAGATGGACCGGCGTCAGCTGCCTTGAGGCCGCGTGGGGATGCGCAGCAGCTTGGTGCGCAGCGTTCCCCCGCGGACCGACTCGCCCGCGAAAAAGCGCGACACCCGCTGCGCAATCGTGGCAGAGGAGATCCACAAGTCGTCGTCATGTCCGGCCTGATCGAGCGTCAGATGCCGGGCATTCCGAAAACCCCGCATGACCTCACGTGCGTTGGCTGGCGGTGTCCGACCGTCCATTGTGCCGCTCACGAACAGGGCGGGCACATCGCTGTTGATGGGAGCGCGGAATCCGTCCCCGAGGTCAGGCAGGCCCAGGTCTTCACCCAGTGTGAGCCACGGGAAGTTGAGCGCCTCGCCCAGGACACTTTGCTCCTGCTCGCGCAGGACCGCTGCGCGGCGGGCGAGTGAGGCGCCGGATGCCACGTCCATGACCAGCGGCATGGCGGAGAACCGCGAGAGTTGACTGCGCACCTGCCAGGCAAACTGTGCAAACAGGCTGGCGTCACCGCGGTGCAGTGCACCCAGCATCACCGGAAGCAGCGAACTGGTCTGCGTGCGCCCGATCATGGCGGCCACCACCAGTTGCAGGTCAAAGGCCCCGAGCTGCATCGGTGCTGCCTCCGCTGGGGCACCGGGAAGACGCACCTGAAGTGGTGCACTCTCCAACCGTACCAGCGCACGGCGCAGCACAAACCGCAGGTCTTGTGTGTGCACCTGAGCCGCCTGGTCGCGGCCAGCCCAGCGATGCAGGCGATCGATGAGTCGATCGGCTTCGAGTGGCGTCTTGAGTGTATGATCGGGGCCCTCCGTGCCCATGAGCACCATGCGCGCCACGGTTGCGGGATGCGCACGCAGTACCGCCAGCGCCAAATGAGTGCCATAGCTCATGCCCCAGAGGCTGATCTGTGGTACGCCAAGCGCCTGACGCAACAGGTCCACGTCGTGTGCGCTCTGAATGGTGGTGTAGGCCGCGAGATCCACGCCTTGCTTGCGCCATGCGTTCACACAGCGCGCCGCTTCGGCCTTCATGATGGCCGCGGCCTCCGCAGGCCCGAGGGCACGATCGACGGGCCAGATCGGCTGGGGCGGGCTCGGGCAGGGAGGGGGCGGCTCTGAGCGTCCGGTACCACGCTGATCGAGCAGGATCACATCCGCGTGCTGCCGTACCGCGTTGAACACCGGCCATCGTACGCCGCGCGCTGCCTCAATGCCCGATCCGCCTGGTCCACCAGCCAGATAGACAACAGGGGGAGCCGTCGTCGGGCGTGTCGCTTTCAGACGCACGAAGCGCAGCATCATGGCGGGCCCGGTCGGATCGTCATGGTGACGCGGAACGGAGAAACTGCCCAACTCTGCCTGCACTTCGCCGTGGGCACGCGTGGCCAGCGTGAACGGTTCCAGTGCAAGGACGGGATGGGCCGCGGTAGGCTGCGCAAGGATCGGCGCAACCGGGATGATCAAGGCCAGCAGAAGGCCATTGACGATGGCGCGCGGGGCCGTATCGCCGGGACCGGTGCTGCGGATGAATTTTGTGGGCATGGCGTGACTCCGTCGAAGGCGGTGTCTCTCATGCTGGCGCCGCGCGCGCCGGGTGCGTGTCGCGCGTCGCCCAACTGCTCTGCGAGCCCGGTGAACGTCTCATGCACGGACGGCAGGACGATTACATTCGCGGCATGCTTCGTTCGCGCGTCCGTCTCGGACTGGTGGCTTCGGGATTGGCTGGGCTGTTGTGGATGGCTCACTGGCTGGCCACCCCTCCGGCCAGTGTCCCCGCCGCACGCCGCGAGATGCGGCTGCTGGCTCCGGAACGCAATGCGCGCAATGCTGACAGCGTCTGGAGACCCCTGGATGATGCCGTGCTTGCCACGTGGCGCGGGCCCTACGAGCTGCGGTATCTGTTTCACCTTGACGCCGCCGATGCCGTGGTGCCACTTGGCATACACATCGCCTTGCGCGCAGCGTTCGCCGCCACATGGGATGGTGTGGCGCTGCCGCCCAATGGGCAGCCCGGCCTCAATCGCGCGAGTGAGAAGCCCGGCCGTGTGGATTGGGTGGTCCCGGTCCCATCGGGGTCTTCCCAGCGCGGCACGCACGAACTGCGGCTCGTGGCGTCAAGTCACGGGGTCACCAGGCCCCTGCGCTCGAGTGATGCGCGCGTTCGGGTTGCTGCATACGACGCGCTGCTGGCGATGGGGTATCGCGCCTGGCTGATCCCGCTCATTGCCATGGGCTGTGTGCTGGCGGGCGCATGTTATGTGGCGGTGATACCCACGGGGGCACGAACATCAGGCCGCAGCAGTGGCCTGCTCCTCAGCCTGGCCGGCAGTGGAGTGCTCCTCAGCATGGCGGAGGGATGG
This sequence comes from Gemmatimonadaceae bacterium, assembly GCA_016741895.1. Taxonomy (GTDB): domain Bacteria; phylum Gemmatimonadota; class Gemmatimonadetes; order Gemmatimonadales; family Gemmatimonadaceae; genus Gemmatimonas. The sequence goes on from JACVCT010000199.1 coordinate 3,251, forward strand.
CGCGCGATCGTTGGCTATCCCTACCCGTGGCACGCACTCCGTCTGTCCGTCATCCTCGTGCTGACGGTCCTCACGATGGGCCTGATGGTCAGCTATTTCGCCTCGCGTTTCTCCACACAAGGACGTTTCCTGCGGCCACCCTGGTCTATCGGCATTGCGGCGCTCATCGGGCTCCCGTTCATGCTGGGATTCATGCACTTTGACACGACGGTGTGGGTGCTCCATCTGGTGGGACTTGCCCTGTCGCTGTTCATCACGGGACGCGCAACGCGCCTGGCGACTCGTTCGCCCCATGCTCTGTCTCAGGCGTCACCAGACATCGTTGCCGCGCTCCTTTTCACCGCGCTGGTCGCAGCGGCGCTCGATCCGTCGGCATACATCGACGGTTTGTACAGCATCGCCCTGGCAGTGATCATGGCTGTCGTGCTGCTGGGACATGCAACGCAGCAGCGGGAGATTGCCGCCAAGGCTCTTGCCCTCGAAAACGCGCGCGTGCGCCTGACCAGCGCGCTGCTGCGTCGAAGCATCCAGCCGCACTGGCTCATGAACACGCTGACGTCGCTGCAGGAGCTCATTGAGGTGGACCCATCGCGGGCCAGTCATCTCGTGGATCTCCTCGGCGATGAGTTTCGCATGGTAACCGAGGCCAGTTCGCGGTCGCTCATTGCCGCCAAGCGCGAACTGCATCTGTGTCACACGCATCTGGCGATTGTCTCCATGGCGCTGCCGACGCCGCGGCGCATGGACGTGGAAGGGGAGGACCTGCTGGATGGTGTCGCTCTGCCGCCGGGGATTCTGCACACGCTCGTCGAGAACGGGCTGACACACGGGGGGGTGGAAGCACCGAAGGAAGGTCCGGATTTCACGTTGTCCGTTCGGTCACCGCATGACATGCTGACCCTCACTTTGTGGGCCCCGATGGCGACTCCATCCGGCGTGGGAATCAACGCGGTCGCTGAACCGCGTCGCGGGACTGGAACGCAGTTTGTCGAGGCGAGTCTTGAAGCCGCGTTTCCCTCGCAGTGGCGTCTGGAGCAACGGGCTGTCAACGGGCGGTGGCAATCCACGATCGCGTTGCCGTATGCCAGCGCGCGGCTCCTGTACGATACGAACCTGCGCGGCACATGAGCGAACGACTGCTCATTGTTGAAGACGAGCCGCTGGTCCGCCAGCGCCTCGAGCGCCTGTGTCGCGAGATCCTGGGCAAAGGCGCCCGTATTCACACGGCAGATTGTATCGAAGACGCGGCGGAGTTGCTGCGAACGCGTCCCATCGATCTGCTGGTGCTCGATCTCAATCTTCGAGGGAAGAATGGCTTTGCGGTGATGCAACAGGCCGCAGCCTGTGCCTTTCACACCATCGTTGTTTCTGCATACACTGAACAAGCGCTCGATGCCTTCGCGCACGGTGTGCTGGATTTTGTGCCGAAGCCTTTCACCCGCGAACGCCTGACGCAAGCGCTTGATCGCGCCCGAGGCCGCGGGGGCGCCACACGCGCGCTGCGTCACCTTGGTGTGTGGCGCGGCGGGGACGTGCAATTCGTGGAGGTCACCGACGTCTGTTGCATCACGGCCGATGGCGACTACAGTCTGCTGCAGCTTCGCGACGGACGACGCCTGCTGCATGACAAGTCACTGGACAGGCTCGAGTCGCTGCTGCCGACGACATTTCATCGTGTGCACCGCTCCCACCTCGCCAACCTCGACTACGCGGAGCGTCTCGACGTACAGAGTGGCAGCCGGTACACCCTGCATCTTCGTCATGGCCTCGTTGTTCCGGTTGGCCGTTCGCGCGTCGAGCAGCTGCGGAATCGTCTGGCGTAAAGAAGAATGCGTGCACCGGATCACACGCTTCCGGTGCACGCATTCGCCAGTGCTCGTCATGGGCACGCCGATGGACATCGTACATCGGCGAGTCCGCCAGATCAGGGGAAGATGCCCATGTCCACGTAGCTCTGGGCCACCTTGTCGATGGCGTTGACCATGGCCGCCGTACGCAGCGTGACTCCGGGCTTGCCGATGCGACGGTGGACCTCGACCAGCTGGCGGTAGGCCACGATCATGGACTCCGCCAGACCGGAGGCCACGAGGTCTTCTTCGTCCGCGCCCTCGGTGAGCGACAGCGCCTCGGCCTCGGTGAAGGTGGTTCCGGTCTTGCCCTCGATGGCGCGAAGCAGCTTGCGCAGGGTTTCCTCTTCGTGGCGCTTCTGCATGCGACCGAAACGCACGTGCGAGAGGTTCTTGAGCCACTCGAAGTAGGACACGATGACGCCGCCTGCATTGAGCCACACGTCGGGCAGCACGAGCACGCCGCGCTCGGCAAACACGGCTTCGGCCTCTGGCGTGGTGGGGCCGTTGGCGGCTTCGGCGATGATCCTGGCCTGGATGCGCGGCGCGTTTTCGCCGGTGAGCTGATGCTCGAGCGCCGCGGGCACGAGAATGTCACAGGGCAGCTCCAGCGCCGACATGGAATCGACGATGTCCCTGGCGCCGGGGAAGCCCAGCAGCTTGCCGTGTTCCTTGCGCCAGGCATCGAGCGCCACGATGTCGAGCCCCTGATCGTTGGCCACGGCCCCGTTGTACTCGGCCACCGCCACCACCTTCGCGCCCGCTTCGTGCAAGAAGCGGGCGGCCCAGTACCCCACGTTGCCAAGGCCCTGCACGATGACGCGCTTGCCCTCGAGTCCACGGGTGAGGCCCAGCTTCTTCATGGACTCGCCATCGTCGCAGGCTTCCCGCAGTCCGTAGAACACGCCGCGGCCGGTGGCTTCAGTGCGGCCACGAATGCCGCCCTGCGCCAGCGGCTTGGCCGTCACACAGGCAATGGCGTCGAGCTCCCCGTTGGCGAGTGACGCGTACGTGTCGGCAATCCACGCCATTTCCTTGGACGAGGTGCCGTAGTCGGGGGCCGGCACGTCGATGCCGGGGCCGATGAAACGCTTGCGCACCAGCTCGAAGGTGTAGCGGCGGGTGATGCGCTCGAGCTCCGCCTCGGAGTACTGACGACGGTCGATCTTGACGCCACCCTTGGCGCCGCCAAAGGGCACATCCACGATGGCGCACTTGTACGTCATGAGTGCGGCGAGCGCCTGCACTTCGTCGTCCGTGACGTTGGGCGCGTAGCGGATGCCGCCCTTGGTGGGCGACTTGTGCTGCGAGTGTTCGGCGCGCCAGCCCTGAATGACTTCGATGCTGCCGTTGTCGCGGCGGATGGGGAAGCTGACAAAATAGACGGCGTTGCAGGCGCGGATCTGCGCGAGCAGCGTGGGGTCGTGTTTGGTATGCGAGGCCGCGCGGTCGAACGCGTCGTTGACCTGGGCCAGAAAGCTCGTGGACATGGGTCGAGAGCAGAGGTGGGAACTGCAACGGTGCCCTGTAACTTAGCGCATTCGGGAGCGAGATGCCGGAATCTCAGCGCAGCAGCAGATCCACGCGCCGGTTGCGGGCCTTGTTGGCCGGTGTGTCGTTCGGCGCCACCGGTCGGCGTTCGCCGTGACCACGCACGCGCATCATGCTGCGATCCACGCCTGCAGCGACGAGCGCATCGCGCACGGCGGTGGCACGCGCCAGCGACAGGGCGTCGTTGGCGGCGTTGTCTCCATCGCTGTCCGTGTGGCCCTCAATGAGAACGCGAGTGGCACGGCGTTCCCGGATGACCGCGGCCGCGTTTGCGATGGCGGCACTGGCGTCGGCCTTGAGCGTGCTGGAGGCGACATCGAACAGGACGGCGGCATCGAGGGCGAGACGCAGCGCCGAGCCCACGGCGGCCACGGCGTCAATGTCCGCACCCGAATGACGGCCGCCGCAGGTCCGGCTGCGATTGGTGAGGCGCACATAGCGATACGCCTCGTCGGGATCGATGATCCCCGTCAGCTCAAGCTCCGCACGCGCGCCTTCGACACGCCCCACTTCGAGCCAGCTGCGGCCATCCACCGAGACGGCCAGCTCGGTGGCCTCCACGGCAGGCCCCACTTCGAAGACATAGAGATCGGGCCCGTCCACGTCGACGAGTGCATTGTCGTCGAAACGCAGCACGAGCACGCCATCGCAGCCCAATGAGAGGAAGCCGGGCGCGGTGGTGCGCGTGTAATCGGGTTCGCCGAGGGCGTAGCGCGGTTGTGCCCAGTCACCTTCCGACGGACGGGCACCCGGCGTGAAGGACAGCACTGAGTCGGCAAACGAGGCGGCGCCCTGGGGCAGGCAGATGGCACGGCGGCCCTGACCGTAGACTTTTCCGGCGCAGTCGGGAGCTGCACGCGATTGCGCCAACAACGCACCGGGTGTCACGACGCCGGCGAGCGCGGCGAGTAGTGCGGCGAATATCGCAAAGGTGATTGACGCGTTCCGCCACTCGGTCTGCATGAGAATTCCTCCATTGTCAGGGAGACTGCGCCCTCGCGGACGCCGGCTGTGGACCTACTATGCCTCCGGCGCATGCAGCGAGGCAAGCAACAGCGCAGTCTCTGGCGCAGCCGCGCGGCGGCAGCGATGATTGATGGCCTCTTCGCCCCCTCTGATCCTGCCGATGCGAACCATTCTGCCAACCGTTGCCTTCGTGGCCCTCGTGAGTTTCGCCACCAGTGCGTCGTCCGCCATGGCGCAGCGACTCCGGCCACGTGATGTCGATACCCTGCCAAGTCGCGCACCGGATCTCGTCGCGTCATATGGCGCGGATTCGCTCCAGGTTGGTGAGCTGCGTTTGCCCAAGGGCCAGGGGCCGTTTCCGCTGGTGGTGGTCATACATGGTGGGTGCTGGACGCGCGGCTACGCGACACGTCGCAACACGCGAGCGGGGGGCCTGTCGCTGGCCCGTGATGGCAGGCGACCG
>JACVCT010000200.1 GCA_016741895.1 Gemmatimonadaceae bacterium
CCTGCCGCCTCTTTCCTCCAGACGCAGCCCCCGCGGCGCCACCCCCGCTGCACCGAGGAGCGTGCCTCCCCCGGTCGGGTCGATCGGCCCGCCGCCATGGAAGCCCTCCTCCCCGTGCGCGGCGAGATCGATGCCCCCCACTCCCGCGACGATCGCCCCGCGGGGCGGCATCAGCAGCCAAGGCCCAAACAACACCCCCGCGCTGGTCACCGCCGTGAAGATCACCGTGGCCAGCACCGCCAGCACCTGCACGCCCAACAGCGAGGCCTGCCCCGACAGCAGCCCGTCGGCGCCGAGCGGATTGACGGCCTTGCTTGCAAAGACGCCCGTGAGCACGGCACCCACCACACCGGCCACGCCATGACAGGCCAGCACGTCGAGCGTGTCATCGAGGCGCGTCTTGGGACGGTAGTGCAGCGCCGTGAAGGAGAACGGCACCGCCAACGCTCCCATTGCCAACGCAGAAAGCGGCGTCACGAAGCCGGCAGCCGGCGTGATGGCGACGAGGCCCACCACCGCACCTGTGGCCGCGCCTACCGCGGTGGCGCGCTTGCTGCGCATGAACTCGATGAGCACCCAGGTCACAAGACCCGCCGCCGCCGCCGCATGCGTGGTGACCAGCGCATTCGCAGCGATACCGTCTGCCGCCAGCGCCGAACCGGCGTTGAAACCAAACCAGCCGAACCACAGCAGCCCCGCCCCCAGCAGCGCGAACGGTACGTTGTGCGGCACGTTGGGCACGCGCCGGAAATCGCGGCGTGGGCCGAGCACGATTGCTAGCACGACCGCCGTGGTGCCGGCGCTGATGTGCACCACGGTGCCCCCGGCAAAATCGAGCGCGCCCAGTTCGCGCAGCCAGCCGCCGGACGCCCAGACCCAGTGCGCGAGCGGATCGTACACGCAGGTGGTCCACAGCACGCCAAACACGAGATAGGCCGCAAAGCGCATGCGATCGACCACGGCGCCCGAAAACAACGCCACCGTGATGCCCGCAAACATGGCCTGAAAGGCCGCGAAGAGCAGCTGCGGCAGACCGGCGGCATACGTGGCATTGGGTGCGGCGGTGACGCCCGCGAAACCGACGTATGAGAGGTCGCCGATCCAGGTGGAGCCCGGCCCAAAGGCCAGACTGTAGCCCAGCAGCACCCACTGCACCGTCACCACGGCCAGTGCCCCGAGACTCATGAGCATGGTGTTGAGCGCACTCTTGGTGCGCACCAGTCCACCATAGAAGAATGCCAGCCCCGGCACCATGAGCAGGACCAGCGCCGTGCTCATGAGCACCCAGGCCGTATCACCCGCCACCATGGTGGACGCCTCCGCGACGCTGTTGCTCACAGCGACTCCGGCGAGGGGATGCGCATCTCGAGCTGTGTCTGGCGCATGATTTCATCGGCATTCACCGCCGTGAGCGCGTCGTTGTCACGTTCGCCGGTGCGAATGCGCACGGTGCGCTCGAGCGGCAGCACGAAGATCTTGCCGTCGCCCACTTCACCGGTGCGGGCCCCTTCACAGATGGCCGCGATGGTGCGCTCGACGAACTCCTCCGAACAGGCCATCTCGATGCGCACCTTCTCGTGGAACTCGAGCACGACCGACTCGCCACGGTACTGCTGCACCACATCGCGTTCGCCGCCGTGCCCGCTCACACGCGAGAGCGTCATGCCGGTGACACCGACCTCGAAGAGGGCCCGCTTGACCTCGGCCAGGCGCTGCGGGCGAATGATGGCCACAATGAGCTTCATGATGTGGGAAGGGAGAAGGCGGAGGAGGGGGCGACGAGACCGGCGCTTCCTGAAAATTGCAGAATCCGCAGAAATGTTCCAGCACCGGAACACTTCTGGCGCAATCTCCGGGATTTTTCGAGCCTTTTGCTGCAATTTCTGCACCGTTACGTGTCTGCATTGGAAACACAGCTCCATTTTACGAACAAACACCGTATTTCTGCCAACTGCACTCCCCTACCCCTTTGTCAGGGATCGACTGACGGAAATCCAGTAAGTCAGATCCGACATTCCGACCCATGGTACAGGCACAAGGACGCGCACTCCCAACGGCAGGCGGCCCGGTCACCGCGCCACCTTTCGCCCTGCCCGCCGTGCATTTCGCGGCGGCGCTGATCTGGCTGGTGTTGTCCGCGGGTCTGCTGGTGTGGCTGGCGCCGAGACTGGCCGCCGGGCGGGTCTTTGATCCGCCGGTCTTTGCGCTCGTGCACAGCCTCATGCTGGGCGTGGTCGGCTCGGCCATCTTCGGCACCCTCCAGCAGTTCGTGCCCGGTGGGCTCGGTGTCCCGCTGCGCAGTGTGCGGCTTGGCTTCGTGGGCTTCTGGCTCCTCCAGCTTGGCGTGGTGCTGCTGGTGCTGGGCTTTCTGGGTTGGCGCGGCTGGGCGCAGGGCCTCGGCTGGCTGGCCATCCTGGCTGCCGTGGGCGCGGTGTCCCGCAACGTGCTGCGCGCGCGCCGACACAGCGTGAACGGCAAGCTGGTCGGGCTCTACATCAGCGTCGCGCATTCGGCGCTCGGTGTCGGCATGGCCGTGGCCTTCGCGCGCATCGGCGAGACGCTGGGCTGGTGGCAGGTGGACCGCATGGCGCTGGTGAGTGCGCACGCGCTGCTCGGCGCCGTGGGCTTTGGCCTCTTGTCCGTGATGGGTGTGGGCAGCCGCATGCTGCCCACGTTTCTGATGGGTCCGGGCGACGACACACGCTGGCTGCATTGGCAGCTCGGGCTGAGCAGCACGGCCCTGCTGGTTTACAGCGGCGGCGCGGTGCTCACCGAAGGCTGGCTCATGCGAAGCGGCGGCTGGCTGCTCATGCTTGCCGCAGTGCCCACACTCATGTTGCCGTGGCGGTGGTTTGCGCGGCGGCGACGTCCGCTCGATGGCGCGCTCTGGCAGGTGGCCTCATCGATGCTGGCGCTCGCCGCCGCCACCCTCGTCGGGCTCCTGCTCCTGCTGGGCGACCCCTATCGCTTCAATCGGTGGGCCGCACTGCTCGTCGCGCTCGTCGCCGGCTGTCTGGTGGTGCTGGTGGTTGGCGTGATGGCCAAGATCCTGCCGCACCTCAGCTACATCAACCTGGTGCGCAGCATGCCCGGCTTCGCAGCGCTTGGCAGCCCCAACGCACTGCTGCGTGACGATTGGCAGCGGGTGAGCGCCATCTGTCTCGGCGCGGGATGGAGCCTGCTGGTCATTGCCCTGCTGGCTGAACACGCCGCCGGCGCGCGCGCCGCCGCGGCCCTCTGGGCGCTTGGCACGGGCCTCGTGGTCCTCAACACCGCGCGCATGTACGTGGTTGGTCGTCGCCCGGCTCGCACCGCAGCGCCGGCCATCGTCAGCAACTGAGTCGCCCTCACGGAGCAACTCGACCAGGTCGACTCGAAATGAGCGACCGAAAACATCGACGCCTCCGGCAGTCGCAGCTCCTCCCTCTCCACGCAGGAGATACCATGTCGCGCGCTGTGCTCGTAGTGTCCGCCGCGTTCACTCTTGGCCTCGCGGCCTGCAATCGCGGCGATACGCCGCCCGCCACCACCGATGCTCCTGCAGCCGGCGCCTCGGCCGGTCAGGCACTGGTTGACGACACCACCTCCGTTCCCAATGTGGTGCGCGTGGCGGTGAAGTCACCCGATCACACCACCCTCGTGAAGGCGCTGCAGGCCGCAAATCTGGTGGATCCGCTCGCCAATCCCGGGCCGTTCACCGTGTTTGCGCCCACCAACGCGGCATTCGACAAGTTGCCACCGGGCGCACTGGCCTCGCTGATGGAGCCGGCCAACAAGAGCCAACTCACGGCCGTGCTGCATCACCATGTGACCACCTCCGCGCTCGATCTCGAGTCGCTGGCTGACGGGCAGGAGTTGGGCATGGTCGCCGGGGGCAGCGAGCGCATCTCCCGCAAGGATGGCAACACCTACATCGGCAGCGCGCGCATTGTCGCGTCGGTGCGGGCGTCGAATGGCTGGGTGCATGTCATCGATGGCGTCCTGCTGCCGCCACAATAGCCGCGGCGCGCTGCCGCGTGCCGCAGTGCGGCCAACTGCTGCGGGGTGCCGCGCTCAGGCGCGTGTGCTCCGCAGCAGCGGTACCGGCGCGCTGCCATTGACCAGGGCGTCGGCCAGCGTGTAACGGTCGAGTACGCCGAGAAATGCTGAGAGCGCTTCGTCGAGCATGCCGGCCAGCTGGCACGCCGGCGCAATTGGGCATCGCGATGTTTCAGCATTGAAGCATTCGACCAGATCCAGATTGTCTTCCGTTTGCCGAATCACGGTCCCGAGCACAATATCGGCCGGAGCTTTGAGCAGCCGGACACCGCCATGCCGACCGCGCCGCGTTTCCACGTAGCCCAGGTCGTGCAGACGGTGCACCACTTTCATCAGGTGCTCGTGCGACATGCCCATCTGCACCGCAATGACATTGATGGATACGACCTGCTCGGGCTGGAGTCCCAGGGCAAGCAGGCAGCGCAGCGCGTTGTCGCTGAATTGGGTGAGTCGCATGCGAAGCAAGTTGCAGCGTGCCCCCCCGCGCTTCCTGTCAGGGAAATCCCGCCATGTCACGGGAATTCTCCGACTTCAATCCGGTATCCGGGATCCGAGATTCGTACGTGCAGGACCGGTCGCCCATTGGGGGTGATCGAGCCTTCCCCGCACCTCTCACTCCCTCGGGGGTTTCTCCATGTCTGCAACACGCCGCACCGGATGGATTGCCGCGTCGGCCGCCATTGTGGCCACGCTGGTGTACGGCTTCGCCTGCGCACCGGCCAATCGGCCGGCGGGCACCATCGGCACCGGTGACGCTGCCAGCAAGGTGTATGTCGCACCGGGCACGCACGATGAGTTCTATGCCTTCCTCTCGGGTGGCTTCAATGGCCAGGTCGGTGTGTACGGCCTGCCCTCGGGCCGTCTGCTGAAGATCATTCCGGTGTTCTCGCAGTTCGCCGAAAACGGCTACGGCTACTCCGAGGAGACCAAGCCGATGCTCGAGACCACCTTCGGCAACATTCCGTGGGATGATCTCCATCACACGGCGCTGTCGCAGACCAACGGCGAAGACGATGGGCGCTGGCTCTTCGTGAACGCCAACAACACGCCGCGTGTGGCACGCGTGGATCTCGCCACTTTCGAGACCGACGAGATTCTCCAGATCCCCAACTCGGGTGGCAATCACGGCTCGCCGTTCATCACCTCGAACAGCGAGTATGTGTTGGCGTCCACCCGTTTCTCGGTGCCCATCCCGCAGGCCGATGTGGCCATCGCCGACTACGCCAAGAGCTTCAAGGGCACCATCTCCTTCGTGAAGGCCGACCAACCCGGCAAGATGGACGTGGCCTTCCAGCTGCTCGTGCCCGGCTACAACTACGATCTGGCGCGTGCGGGCAAGGGCCCGTCCAAGGACTGGGTGTTCTTCACGTCGTACAACTCGGAGCAGGCGTACGAGAAGCTCGAAGTGAACGCCTCCAAGGCCGACAAGGATTTCATTGCGGCCATCAACTGGAAGTCGCTCGAGGCCTGCGTGGCAAACGGCAAGGCGGAAACCTGGCCGGCGCAGTACATGCACAACACGATGGACCACGCCACGCGCACCGCGCAGAACGAGGTCAAGAAGTCGGTGAAGGTGCTCACGCCCACCACCTGCCCCAACTCGATCTACTTCCTGCCCACGCCCAAGTCGCCGCACGGCGCCGACGTGGATCCGAGCGGTGAGTACATCGTGGCCGGTGGCAAGCTGGCCACGGTCATCCCCGTGCACTCCTTCACCAAGCTGCAGCAGGCCATCAAGGATCAGGCCTTCGAAACCACCATCGATGGCATCCCCGTGCTCAAGTACGAGGCCATTCTTGCCGGCGAAGTGAAGGATCCGGGCCTTGGCCCCCTGCACACGGAGTTCGACGACAAGGGCTATGCCTACACCTCGCTGTTCATCTCCAGCGAGATCGTGAAGTGGAAGCTGGGCACCTGGGAGATTGTGGACCGCGCGCCCACCTACTACTCCATCGGACACCTCATGATTCCCGGTGGCGCCACCACCAAGCCCTCGGGCAAGTACGTCGTGGCGCTCAACAAGATCACCAAGGATCGCTATCTGCCCACGGGCCCCGAGCTCACGCAGTCGGCGCAGATCTACGACATCTCCGGCGAACGCATGAAGCTGCTGCTCGACTTCCCCACCACGGGCGAGCCGCACTACGGCAACGCCATTGCCGCGGACAAGATCAAGCCCAACCAGAAGAAGTTCTTCACGCTCGCGGAGAACAAGCACCCGCAGGTTGTGCGGAACGAGAAGGAAACGGGTGTGAGCCGCAGTGGCAAGACGGTGCACGTGAAGATGGCGGCCATCCGTTCGCACTTCTCGCCGGACAACCTCGAGGGCGTGCAGGTGGGTGATACGGTGCTCTTCCACATCACCAACCTCGAGCAGGACTGGGATATCCCGCACGGCTTCGCCATCATGGGCGCGACCAACGCCGAGCTGCTCATCATGCCGGGCGAAACGCGGACGCTGAAGTGGGTGCCGAAGACGGTCGGCGTGTACCCGATGTACTGCACTGACTTCTGCTCGGCGCTGCACCAGGAAATGTCGGGCTACGTGCGCGTGTCGCCGGTAGGCTCGAGCGTGCCGCTCAAGGGCAACGCGGTCAAGGGCCAGGGTCAGGTGGCCCGCGCGGCCGCCCGCGGCGTGACGCTGCCCACACCGCCGAGCGGTGAAGGCGCGAACCCGCATGCGGGCCACAGCAGCATGCCGCAGCCGCGCTGACGCGGACCTCTCTCATTCTCCCTTCAGGGACCCGGATGCGGTGGTGCTCCAGACACCCCGCATCCGGAGCCCGGGTGACGATACAATGGTTTCCCTGCGTTCCCGCGTCCTGTTTGCCGTGGCTGCCCTGGCACTCGGTGCCGCTGTGCTCTTTCCGCTCTGGCGCGTCTCGCTGACCGCGCCGCAGTACCCCGAGGGACTGGGCATGTACATCTGGGCGCACACGGTGGCTGGAATCGGGCCAAACGATCTCCAGAACATCAACGGGCTCAATCACTACATCGGCATGAAGGCCATCGTGCCGGAATCCATTCCCGAACTCAAGGTCATGCGTCCCGGCATTCTCGCCATGGCCGCACTCGGACTGCTCGTGGCGGCCATCGGGCAGCTGCGCTGGATGCGCTGGTGGACCGGCGTGCTGGTCCTGTCGGCCATCGTCGGCCTCGTGGACTTCTGGCGCTGGGAGTACGACTACGGCCACGATCTCGATCTCGAGAATGCGCCCATCAAGGTGCCGGGCATGACCTATCAGCCGCCGCTCATCGGCAGCAAGAACCTGCTCAACTTCACAGCCACCTCACTGCCGGCCACTGGTGGTGTGCTGGCGATCGGCGCCGTGCTGCTCTCGCTTGGCGTCGCCACGCGCTCACGCAGGGTGAGCGCATGACACCGACACTTTCCCGCCGCGACGCGCTGGCCACCCTGGGTTGGCTGGCCGTCGGCGGACTTGGCCTCTCCACCATGGCCTGCACCGCGAGCCCACGTCCCCTGGTGCCCGGTGAGGACAGCTGCGCGTTCTGTCGCATGACCATCGACGATGTACGATTCGGTGCGCTGGTGGTGACCGCCAAGGGTCGCCTCGAGACCTTTGATTCCATCGAGTGTGCGGCGGCCTACGTGCAGGGGCTCGCCAGCAGCGAACCGCCCCGCACGGTCTGGGTGGCCGACTTCTCGGCGCCCGCCCGCTGGGTGGATGCCACACGCGCCGTATACCTGCATGGCAGTCGCCTGCGCTCGCCCATGGGCCGCGAACTGGTCGCGTTTGCGGCCGATGCCGACACCACCACCCTCCTCGCGGAGCACGGCGGCACGCTGACCACCTGGTCGGGCGTGCGCGCGCTGCTGGCCGATCCGGCGGCGCGCTTCCGTCCCAACGCCGGTCGTGTGCCGACGGCCGATACCGCAACCAGCGCCGCCACGCATGCGCACTGGCTCGCGCCGCCTGCTGCTTGTGCCCCTGCTGCTGTGCCTCCCGGCCGGCGTGCGGCACGCACAAGGCGACAGCATTGTCGCCGTGTCCCCCCGACAT
>JACVCT010000201.1 GCA_016741895.1 Gemmatimonadaceae bacterium
CGAGCGGATCGGGCCGGCGTTGGCCCGGGGGGGGCCGGTATCGGCAGGGGCCAGGGCCTACGGCACGCGCCGGAAGGCGGTGCGGGGTTGGCGCCGCCGTGGTGGCCCGCCGCCCCGCACGGCGCGGACGGCGGTGTCGCAGCTCGATCCCTATCGCGCGTGGCTTGCGGCACGAGCGCCCGAGGTGGGCTATAACGCGACGGTGCTGTTTCGGGAGCTCCGCGAGCGAGGCTTTACCGGCTCGGTGATCATCGTGCGCCGAGCGGTCGTGCCGCTCCGGGCGACGCGCGCCAGCCCCGCGACGGTGCGCTTCGAGACGGCGCCCGGCGAGCAGGCGCAGGTCGACTTCGGCCAAGTGCGCGTATGGATTGCAGACGAGTGCGTGGCCGCGCAGATCTTCGTCATGACGCTGGGCTAATCGCGCCGCAGCTTCGCCGTGGCCTTTCCGCGCCAGCGTCTGCGCGAGTGGCTCGCCGGGCATGAGCAGGCCTTCCAGCATTTCGGCGGCGTGACCGACACGGTGGTCGTCGACAATGCGAAGGCGATGGTGCTCACGCACACGCGCGGCGCGATCACGTGGCATCCGACGTATGTCGACTTCGCCGGCTACTACGGCTTTCGCCCGTGGGCCTGCGCGCCGTATCGCCCGCAGACGAAAGGCAAAGTGGAGTCGGGGGTCAAGTACGTCGCGCGCAATGCGCTCGCCGGCAAGCGCTTTCACTCGTGGGCGCATCTGAATGCGTGGCTGCTCGAGTGGGCGACGACCATCGCCGATCAGCGCGTGCACGGCACCACGCACGAAGTGCCGGCCACGCGCTTTGCGCAGGAGGCGCTGACCCCACTCGACGGTCGTCCCCCGTACGCGTGGATGCACGTGCGCGAGCGCGTCGTGGCGAGCGATGCGCTCGTGAGCATCGACGGCAGTCGCTACAGTGTGCCGGCGCATCTCGCCGGCACGACGGTCACTGTGCGCGAGCACGCCACCGACTTCACGATCTGGGCGCACGGTACACTGGTCGCCAGACATCCACGTCAGGCACGGCATCAGGTGCGCATGGATCCGGCGCACTATGCTGGACTGCTGCGCGTCGACCAGACACCGCTGGCCGCTGCGCCCCCGCAGCATGATCCGCGCTATGTCGGCCACGGCGTGGTCGCTGTCCGCGACCTCGCCGTGTACGAGCAGTACGCCGCACTCGCCGCGGAGGTGGCCGCATGAGCCGCATCCCACTCGCTACCGGCGCCGAGCTCGAAGTCCTCGGCGATCACTGTCAGCATCTGCGCCTCACGCGTGTCGTGCAGCTCCTGCCCACGCTGCTCGAGCAAGCGGCGCAACAGGAACTGAGCTACAGCGATTTCCTACAGACCGTGCTCGCCACCGAAGTCGCGGCGAAGCAAGAGAAGCATCAAGCGCTGCGCGTGCAGATGGCGCGCTTTCCGTTTCACAAGACGCTCGACGCATTCGACTGGAAGGCGCAGCCGTCCATCGATCCCAAAGTGATCAAGGAGCTCGCAACCATGCGCTTCGTCGCGAACGGCGCGAACGCGCTGCTCCTCGGCCCACCGGGTGTGGGCAAGACCCATCTCAGCGTGGCGCTGGGGCTCGAAGCGTGTCGTCTCGGGCTCCGCGTGATGTTTACCACGGCCGCCGCGCTCATCACCACGCTCGGCAAAGCGCTCTACGAGAATCGCCTGGAAGAACGCCTCAAGCTGCTCACGCAGCCCAAGCTGCTCATCATCGACGAGATCGGCTACATCCCGATTGATCGACAAGGCGCCAATCTCTTCTTCCAACTCGTCAGCCGACGCTACGAACGCGGCGCAATCCTGCTCACCAGCAACCAGAGCCTCGGTGCATGGGGCGACGTCTTCGGTGATGCCGTCATCGCCAGCGCCATCCTCGACCGGCTCCTGCATCATGCGACCACGATCAACATCAAGGGCGACTCATATCGCTTGCGAGAGAAACGCAAAGCGGGGCTGATGCGCTCCGCGGTGACCCCTCAATCCGAAGGGTGACCTCAACCGGGTGGGGAATTTGAGACGATCACTAGGTGGGGAGAATCAGGCGATCATTGACACGGCTCGGCGACCGGCAGGTCGCGTCGATCATGACGCCGCGTCCGGACGTCGAATGGGTGGACGTGTCCACCTCGCCCGCAGAGCTGCGCGAGGCGCTCGTGGGCCACGGACGGCGCTATCTGCTCGTGTGCGAGGGGGACCTGGAGCACATCGCCGGTGTCGCGTACGTCGACGACCTGCTCCGGCTCTGCCTCGCGGCGCAGGGCGCGGAGCTGCGCGGCGCGCTGTCCGTCCCGGTGTACGTGCCGGCGGCGATGCCGGTGCTCCGACTGCTCGAGGTGCTGCGCGAGGCCGGCCAGCAGGTCGCCGTCGCACTGGACGAGTACGGTGGCCTGCTCGGCGTCGTCACGCTCGACGACATCCTCGAGGGCATCGTCGGCCCGCTCCCGAGCGCCGACGAGGCGCCGGCCCTCGCGGCGGTGGGGAGCGGGACCTGGGTCGCCGCCGGCAGCGCGCTCGCGGCCGATGTCGAGGAGCTGCTCGACGTGTCGCCCCTCGACCCGAACGGCGGGCGCGGCTTCCGCACGGTCGGCGGCTTCTTCATGAGTCGCGTTGGGCGCGTGCCGGCCGAGGGCTATGTGGTCGTGCACGACGGACACCGGTTCACCGTCGAGGCGATGGAGGGGCGGCGCGTGGCGCGGGTGCGCATCGAGCGCGTGGATGAGCCGGACGCCGACGCGCTGAGCTGAGGTCGTTCAGACGCCCGGGCGTCGCGGCGCGGGGGCCAGTACGGGGACCAGTTCCCCCCCAACCGGCCCAATTTCGGCTGAATTCCTGTGCTATTCGAAACCGCTAAGTCATTGATTGTCCTACTCGAGCGGTTTCAGGAAGAGCCTGCCAGATCAATGGGGTTCAGGGGGTCGCGGGTTCGAATCCCGCCGTCCCGACTAGGGTAAGTAGTTCAAACGCTTTGACTTGGCGACTCCACGTCGCCAGCAGAAAAATCGGTGGACGACGTGACGGGCGACGTTGGGTACCACCACAAGCACGAAGCACGACGGGGGCGGCCATGATGGTCGCCCCCGTCGTATTTGCTGTCTCCTTCGTCTGGCCCGTCTGTGGTGTCGCAAAAGTCCTGTCCGGGGTGTGTCAAAGGTTCTGCCTAATGCGCCCGGTGAGTATGCCAGAAACTGGGGCCGCTAGGACATATTGAAGAAGGCGCTCTCCCGACTTGGAGGGCGCCTTCTTCGTTTATGTGCCGCGTGAGGATCGTGTCTGCTTCGGGTGTGGGCCGCAGCATTCGGTGCAAGGTGTTTCAAGAGTTCCATACGCACCCTGCAGTGGGTACCTGCCGGCGAAGCTGAGCGCCGTCGTCGGCTATCGTCGCGTGATAACAAAACGGAGCGCGACGCGGTAGAGACCCCGATCCACCGCATGCGGGTAGCTGAGATGCACGTCGTACAGCCGGCCCACGCTACCTGGCGGCAAGTCCACGACCCACGTGTTCGCGTCCCGCCGAGTAATGGTGCCGCTCGTAGTCCCCGCACCGCTGATTGCGGGCGAGTCCGAGAAGCAATGCCCGATGGGCTGAGGGCCCATCTGGAGCACGTGAACAACGCCGTCGATGTGGAACTGGACGTCGAGCTGCGCCGCCGAAACCGTGGTGCCTTCCGGGATGTCGACCAGCGCGTACGCGCGCCGGCGCTCGCCGTTTGGCTCCGCTCGCCACTGCGCGGCCACCTCCAGATGCGAGCTGTCGGTCACTATGCCTCTCGCCACGCCGCCACCGCCTGGTACGGGCTGGCTCAGATCCACACGTATCGCTCGGCGCGGAGTGCCGTCTGTCGAGGGGCCACCGAGCACCATCACGCCGGCCCGGCTGGCTGCGAGCGCCAACACGTTGCTCGTGCCGAACACGTATGGCCCGCGCCCGTCGCTCGTGACCGTGTAGGGAGTCTCACGTCGCGCGTCACTCAGCGTGAACGCGAATCCCGGACCGCCCCACCGCTCCCCCTCCCGGGGCGGCCTTGCCGGATCACAGCGCATGATCCCTGAGCCCGGGTTGGGATCGGACACGCTGGCGCTGCTCGGTTTTGGTGGCACAATGCCGTTCTGACGCAGCGTCTCTGCGAGGCGGGCATAACTATCGGCTAAGTATGCGGTCGCATGCACCAGAGCCGCTCCTCGGGGGATGAGAGGCGCCGTCCCCACCGGATCGGGGCGCAGATCCAGTCGGATCGTCTCTGCCAGTGCTGCATCGGTCAGCCCCGTGAGCTGCGCCTCGCAGTATCGCTCGTCATCACGCATGCGTAGCACGAGCGAATCCTTCGGACTGTCGCGCCCTACCTGAGGTTGCGACGTCCAAGGCATGCGCGAATTGCCAAGGCGAAAGCACATCCACGCCCCCATGTCGACAATCCGCCAAACGGATTCGCGAAAGGTGAGGGTCGTCGTCGCCACTCGAGTCGCGTACTTCTCGGCGGGCATTGCCTCGGCCGCCAGGATCACTTTTGGGTAGAGTTCACGCACAAACGTCCGGAACGCGTCCGAGACAGGCGAGGCGGCAGCCGACGGCGCGCGCGAAGGCTGCTGGGCAAAAGCGGGCGTCGCGAGCACCACCAAAATGCTGCCGATCATGATCATGCGGGCGGTGGCGAGAGTGCGCATTGACGAGGCGACAGGGGGTGAACGGCCGCTGCCACGCTCTGTCCCTAATTGTCGGAACAGCGCGCTGCTTGAGCCGCGTTGACGGCGACGCAATAACCTGAGATTCGACGCGCCGCGGCGCCAGACGAGGCCGGACTGCAAAGGCATGAAGGGCCGCACCATTTCTGGAGCGGCCTTTCACTGTGCGCACTCCCTGCCCATCCTGCACAAGACTTTTAACGCAGGATGGACAGAACTTCTGAGGCACCACACCCGTCATGCGCGACGGGCGGAGACCATAGAGCGTGGCGTTCAGCCGCCGACCGGCGGGGCCTCGCCCGTAAGGGCCCACGTCGTCCGTGCGTGCTGCAGCAGGCGAATCGCCTCGGCCGTGACGGTCTCATCGCGCGCATCGAGGTAGACGACCTCGCGGGTGGAGCCGCCCTGAAAATTCACGTGGACCTGCTGGTGCCCCATGAGCATGTGCTTGATCCGCTTGTTGCTGGTCCAGCGGTCGTAGACGTCGGAGAGGCGTCTCCGCCACCCGCGGAATCCACGACCCTCGAGGGGGGTGATGCCGAGCGCCTTCTCTAGCCGCTTGTTCCACGTCTTGAGCACATCCTCGTGCACCGACGTGAGCTCGTCGCCTCGCCACGGTACCACGCCGGACTTAAACTCGCGCCCCGCGAAAATGGGATAGTCGGCGATCTCCCCCCGCCGGAACGCCTGCTCCAACTCGGTCAGGTACCCGTACTCCATCTCGAACCCGAGGGTCTCCAGCGCGGTGGCGGAGATCGGGCGGGTGCCCGACCGCTTATTGTCGCTGGCGCCCACTTCCCCCGTCAAGAACGTCTCGCCGCACGCGAGCAGCTGGTGACGCGTCAGACGAACCTGTTGCTCCCAGCGCGCTTCCGCCCCGATCTCCAGGAGCAGGAGCAGTCGTGGATCCAGATCGACGAACGGGGCGTCGGGCGTGGCGACCAGGGCCGCACCGTCCCACGTCCATCCGCGAAAGAGCGCGTAGTCGGTCACGTCGTCCTGGAACCGCGCTTCGGCGTCGGCGTAGTGCGTCAGCAACAGGTGCTGCACGGCGAGCGCCGCCGCCCGTAGTACCGGCGTATGGAGGAACTGATTCGGGTTTTTCTGGCCGCCAACGCACTGCCGGACCACCAGCTGGCCGTCACGTACCTGCAGCATGGCGCGGGTGATCTCCACGGCACCTACCCGCCCTCGGTGCGTGCGGGACAGCAGCGTGAGCAGCCGCCACCGAGGATCGCGGAGCAGACGGAACAGACCGCGGGCCTCGTTCTCCTCATAACGCGGACGGGCCGGTCCGGCGGGGAGCCTAATCCCCACTTCGCGCGCCTCGTTCTCGAGCGCGACCGTGAAGTCCTTCGCCAGGCTGAAGTGTTGGACGCGCTCGTATTCGGGGTGCTCGCCCGCCTGTCGCAGCATCGCACGCAGGAGTTCGGCGCAGCGGATGGCCCACGCGTGGCCCGTCGTACGCCGAGCCCCCGGTTCGGGCTCGGGCGCGCTGGTCGCCCCGGCATACACCGCGCGGAGTACGTCGCGCATGTCGGCAATCCACTGGAGCGAGGACGGTGCGGACGAGACCGCGACGGCGCCGGCATCGATTCGATTGGCCCACTCGTCGAAGTTCAGATCTGCCGAAACGCGAAGGAGTGCCGAGCGTGCGACCAAGGTGAGATGCTGCGTACGCAACTCCGTCAAGAGGAGCGATTCCGGGAGGACCGCATTCAGCTCCTTTCGTGCGCGCTTCCACTCCTGCTGCTGCTCGCTGCCCGCGCGGCGCTCCTTGCGGGCCTCGCCCTCGAGCGCCGCGCCGAGCGCCTCGTCCACGGTGGCCGGCTTGTCGACCGCCACCGCTGTGAAGCGCGCCGGGTTTGGAGGAGGCTCCCTGCTTTGAGAGATTGGGAGCATGACACGAGACACAGGGGCTGGTCGAAAGCCGAGTAAGCCGTTTTCCCCGGAGGTCCGGGAGCGGGCGGTGCGGCTGGTGCATGAGCAGCAGGACGCGCATCCGACGCAGTGGGCGGCCATCCGCTCCATTGCGGAGAAGATCGGCTGCACTGCGGAAACGCTCCGACTGTGGGTCCGCCAGGCGGAACGCGATACGGGCAAGCGCGCCGGGCTTACGACTGATGAGCGGGAGCGGCTGAAGCAGCTCGAGCGCGAGAATCGGGAGTTGAAGCGAGCGAATGAGATTCTGCGGAAGGCCAGCGCGTTTTTCGCGGCGGCGGAGCTCGACCGCTTCACGAAGTAACCCACGCCGCGATGTACGCGTTCATCGACGCGCATCGCGCGGAGTACGGAGTCGAGCCGATCTGCGCGGTGCTGCAGATCGCTCCGTCGGGCTATTACCGCCATCACCAGCAGCAGGCGGACGGCGCCCGCCGGTCCGCCCGTGCGCAGCGGGATGAGCAGCTACAGGGCGCCATTCAGCGGGTGTTCACGCAGCACCACGCGGTGTACGGCGTGCGCAAGATCTGGAACCAGCTACGGCGCGAGGGGACGGCAGTCGCGCGGTGTACCGTCGCACGCCTCATGCGTCGCCTCGGCCTGTGCGGCGTGGTCCGCGGGCAGCGCCCGATCACCACGCGTCCCGACACCGCGGCCCCCTGCCCGCAGGACCTCGTGCAGCGGCAGTTCACGGCCGACCGCCCCAATCAGCTATGGGTGGCGGACTTCACCTACGTCGCGACGTGGCGCGGCTTCGTGTACGTGGCCTTCGTCATCGACGTGTTCGCCCGGCGGCTCGTGGGCTGGCGGGCCCATACCACCATGCGCACGGATCTCGTCCTCGATGCGCTCGAGCAGGCGCTGCATGATCGCGATCTCGATGGGCGGCTGGTCGTGCACACCGACCGCGGCTCGCAATACGTCGCGATGCGTTACACCAACCGATTGGCCGACGCGGGCGCCGCGCCGTCGGTCGGCAGCGCCGGCGATGCGTACGACAACGCGCTCGCCGAGTCGATTATTGGCCTGTACAAGACGGAGGTGATCCACCGGCGGGGACCGTGGAAAGGATTCGATGACGTGGAGTATGCGGCGTTGGAATGGGTCGCCTGGTTCAACACGCAGCGCATCATGGAACCGCTGGGCTATGTTTCGCCCGCGGAGTTTGAGGAGCAGTTCTACCGCAGCCAAGCGGCTCCTGCGGAGCGCTTGGCACTCAACTAACTGAGTCTCCTCCAAACCCGGCGCGCTTCATGGCCCCGTGCTCGCCCGCCAAGCACGTATCCGTGCTGTCGGCGCCGACTCGACGAAAGCCTCTTACAACGCACTGCGGCGCGAGCTCACTGCGGCGCTCGCACCAGTGATCGACGAACTGCTCGCG
>JACVCT010000202.1 GCA_016741895.1 Gemmatimonadaceae bacterium
GCCGTGGAGAACGGCGCGCCCACGGGCGCGCGCGCGGGGACGGTGGTGACGCGACCCCGACCCTGACCAAGACCCCGACCCCGACCCCGACCGCTTCAACCTCGCCTGCGGTTCCTTCCCGCGGTCCCACCTTACGCAGTCCACCTTACGCTTCTCCCCTCCCCTCCCCTCCCATACCATGCGACTACTCCGGCTCGCCCTCCTCGTCGCACCTGGCCTTCTTGCCGCCCAGCCACGCGGCCTCGACGACACCGACATCATGCGCCTCAAGAGCGTGGGCGGCGTGGCCATGTCGCCGGATGGCCAGAAGATCCTCTACACCGTGACCGCATGGGAACATCCCAACGCGCGCGGCGACACGGCCCTCGGCGATCGCCATGATCGCCGTGCGCACGTGTATCTGGTGTCGGCATCCGGCGGTGCGGTCAGGCAGCTCACTTATGGGGAGCGTGGCGAGACACAGCCCAGCTGGTCGCCCGATGGACGCACCGTGGCCTTTGTCGCGGCCCGCGGCAGCGGCACCGGAGATGATGCGCCGCGTCCGCAGCTCTGGCTGCTGCCGGCCGACGGTGGCGAAGCGCGGCAGCTCACCTCGCTCCGCGAGGGTGTCTCGAGCTACAGCTGGTCGCCCGATGGTCAGCGCGTGGCCGTGGTGTCGCGTGACTCACTCACGCGCGACGAGGAAGCGCGTCGTCGTCGTCGCGACGATCCGCAGGTGTACGAGGGCGACCTGCGCATGAACCACCTCTGGGTGGTGGACCTGGCCAGCGGCACGGCCACCAAGATCACGAGCGGTGCCTACACGGTTGGCGGGGCGCCGAGCTGGTCGCCCGACGGGCGCACGCTGGCGTTTTCGGCCTCACCCACGCCGCTCATTCGTGACGAACGGCGTGATGCCTACGTGGTGGACATCGCCAGCAAGGCCGTCACGAAGATCAGCAGCGAAGCCGACGTGGAAAGCACCCCGCAGTTCTCGCCCGACGGGAGCCGCCTGGCGTTCACGCAGCTGCCACACGAGTTCGCGCCGCACAAGGATGGCATTCCGCCGCGCACGCTGCGCAACGCGCGTCTGGTGACCTACGAGCTGGCCACGAAGACGCTCACCAATCACGCCCGCCCTGATTTCGACGTGAGTGTGGGGCAGCCGCGCTGGTCGCCCGACGGCAGCGAGATCTGGTTCACGGCGTCCGATCGGACGTATCAGTCGCTGTACGCCTACTCCATGGCCGGCCGGAACTACAGCAAGCGTTCCGCCAACGTGCTGGTGGGAGGCGTGTCGCCCGACGCGCGCGGCACGCGCCTCGCGTTGGTGCTCGATACGCCACAGATGCCGCCCGAGGTGTATGTGCAGGAGGGCAGCAGCTGGGCGCCGAAGCAGCTCACCACCACCAATGCCTGGCTGAACGAGCGGCGGTTGGGTGAGTCACGGGTGATGACCTGGAAGAGCAAGGATGGGCGCGAGGTGGAAGGCGTGCTGCTGTTGCCCGTGGGTTACAGCGCCGGCCAGAAGGTGCCGTTGCTCGTGTCGGCGCACGGTGGGCCCACGGGCGTGCACACGAACGGCTTCAAGGGCGGGACCAGCCCCGGCCAGACCTGGGCGGCGCGTGGCTGGGCGGTGCTCTATCCCAATCCGCGAGGCTCCACCGGCTACGGTGAGTGGTGGATGCGCGCCAACACCAACGACTGGGGCGGCGGTGACTACCGCGACATCATGACCGGTGTCGACGCGCTCATCGCGCAGGGCATTGCCGATTCGTCGCGCATGGCGTTTGAGGGCTGGAGCTACGGCGGCTACATGACGAGCTGGGTGGTGTCGCAGACCGGACGCTTCAAGGCAGCCATGATGGGCGCCGGTCTGCCGTCGTTGCTGTCGATGGCGGGCACGACGGACATTCCGGGCTACATCAACACCTTCTTCGGTCAGCCGCAGTACGACGGCAGCATCGTCAACGCGAACATCCGCAAGTTCCTCGAGCGCTCGGCGGTGAGCTACAGCGACAAGGTCACCACGCCGCTGCTCATTCTGCATGGCGCGGCCGATGAGCGGGTGCCCATTGGTCAGCCCATGGAGTTCTATCGCGCGCTCAAGGATCGCGGCAAAACCACGGAGCTGGTGTTCTACCCGCGCGAGGGGCACGGCCTGACCGAGTACTACCACCAGCTCGACCGCATGAAGCGCGAATACGAGTGGATGGCGCGCTTCACGCTGGGGCAGGGGCAGCGACAGGCGATGTAGTATCGCCGTTCCTCAGCTTCTCTGCGTGAGCCGTTCTCGATTTCAGCTCACGCAGGGGAGCCTGGGCGCCGAGGGCCGTTGATCCGTGCAGTTTCCGCCGCATCCGCGTCATCCGCGACAAAGCGGTTGGCGAACTGGAAAAACACCGGCCTTCATTTTTGGTGCGTGGGTTGTTCACAACATCGGCGCACGATCGACGCGTGCGGAGTGGTGTGGTGCGATGCGTCGCCAATGCACAGTGGCCGTAGAAACGGTGATACAGTCTGGCCGCCACGCACCTACTGTGGCCCCATGCTGGCCGCCGCCCCCTCCGCCGCCGTACTCGGCATCGACGCCCTCGACATCCTGGTCGAGGTGCATGTAGCCAACGGGCTACCTCAGTGGACGCTGGTGGGGTTGGCCGCGACGGCCGTGAAGGAAAGCCGGGACCGGGTCCACGCGGCACTGGTCAACAGCGGCTTTACGGTACCTGCCAAGCGCATCACGGTGTCGCTCACTCCTGGCGACACGCCGAAGCAGGGCACGAGCTTCGATTTGCCCATTGCCCTCGCGCTGCTGGCGGCCAGCGGACAGCTGCCGCCCGAGGTGCTGCGCGAGACCTGTGCGGTGGGCGAGTTGGGGCTCGATGGCCAGGTGCGCGCGGTGCGTGGGGTGCTGGCTGTGGCGCGGCATGTGGCTGCGACCAGCGGCGCCCTGCTCATCGTGCCGCCCGACAACCGCAACGAGGCGCAGCGCGTTCCGAACGCGCGTGTTGTTGCCGCCCGTTCGCTCGCAGAACTGGTCGACATGCTGCGCGACGGCCGACCCGCCGCGTTGCCAACGCGTCCCACCCAGCAGCTGAATCCCACCGGGCAAGATGTCCCGGACCTGGGCGATGTGGTGGGTCAGGACCTCGCCGTGCGCGCCGTGGAGGTGGCCGCTGCCGGCGCGCACAATCTCCTGCTCGTGGGCCCACCCGGCGCGGGCAAAACCATGCTCGCGCGTCGCCTGCCGGGCATCCTGCCGCCCCTCGATGAACACGAGGCACTCGAGGTCCTCTCCATACACTCGGTGGCCGGATTGCTGGCGCCAGAACAGGCGCAGCACCAGAGTCTGTCGCGACCCTTCCGCGCCCCGCACCACAGCATCTCCACTGCCGGACTCGTGGGCGGCGGGGGCTGGCCGCGTCCGGGGGAGGTGAGTCTGGCGCATCACGGCGTGCTCTTCCTCGATGAACTCTCGCTGTTCCCACGCCACACGCTCGAAGCGCTGCGTCAGCCGCTGGAAGACGGGCAGGTGGTGGTGGCCCGTGCGGCGCGCGCCGTGCGCTTTCCCTCGCGCTTTTCCCTCGTGGCGGCCAGCAACCCCTGTCCCTGCGGATACGCGGGTTCGCCCGACCGCGCCTGCCGCTGCACCCCGGCAGAACTCGAACGGCACCGCGCCCGTCTCTCCGGGCCACTGGCCGATCGCATCGACCTGCACGTGCATGTGCAGCGGGTGTCGCCCGAGGCGCTCGCCCAGCAGACCCCGCGCGAACGTTCACAGGACATCCGCGCCCGCGTCATCGCCGCGCGCGCCATTCAGCAGACCCGCTACGCCCACCTGCAGTCTCCGCACGGCGCGCCGCTCACCAATGCCACGGCACCGGCGCGGGTCATCGCACCGGGTGCGCGCCTGCTCCCCGACGCCCGCGCGCTGCTGCTGCGAGCCGCCGATCGCCTCGCCCTGTCGGCACGCGCCTATCACCGCGTGTTGCGCGTGGCCCGCACCATGGCCGACCTCGACGCCGAGGACGCCGTGCAGGCCATGCACGTGGCGGAGGCGCTGCGCTTCCGTCCGGTGGACAGCGAGCAGGTCGCAGCGGCGGGAGAGTCTTCGGTTGCGCCCGCCGCCGACGTCGTGGCGCCTGACCCGGTGCTCAGTCCCCGTGGGTCGTGACCCATGGACGGAAAGCCCACCCCAGCCCCGCGCGGCGCCGCGCACCCCAGCATGCGACGATCAGGTCCCGTCTTGCCGTACAACCGTACACAGCGTACGGTTCTCCATATGAAAACCACACTCGTGCTCGACGACACGCTGGTCGCGCGGCTGCGCCGGGAGGCGACGCGCACGGGCCGCAGCATGTCGGAAGTGGTCGAGGACGCCCTGCGGGTCTACCTCCAGCGGCGCCGTGACCTGCCCGAACCACCGCCACTGCCGGTTTTTGACTGTGGCGCGCCCCTGGTCGACGTGGCGCAGCGCGACACGCTGTACGATCGCATGGAGCGGCCGTGATGCATGGCGTGACGAAATGCGCGATGGAATGCGCGAGAGAGCGGTCATGATGGGGCGGTCATGATGGGGCGTGCGTGAATGTTCGTCGTTGATACCAACGTGCTGCTGCACGCCGTCAATCGCGATGCGCCAGAACATCGTGAGTCCCTCGAGCTGCTGACCACATGGCGCGGGCAGCATGGCGCCTGGTATCTCACCTGGGGCATTGCCTACGAGTTTCTGCGCGTGGTCACGCATGCACGGGTGCTGCCACGTCCGCTCTCCGGAGCGCAGGCCACGGCCTGGCTGGCCACGTTGCTGGAGTCGCCCGGCCTGGCCCTGCTCACACCCGGTGAGCGTCACGCTGCCGTGCTGCAGGAGGTGCTGCGTGACGCGAAACACATCAGCGGCAATCTCTGGCACGATGCGCACACCGTGGCGCTGATGCGTGAGCACGGCCTGCGCCGAGTTGTCAGTTACGATCAGGACTTCCGTCGCTTCCCGGGTGTCGAGCTGCTCGCACCGGCCGAGCTGCTCTGAGCGACGGCGTCCCGAACCTGCAACCAGCCGCGGGGCAAACACTCCGGCCGGCCCGCTCCCCCTCTCACGGCTTCGGGGGTAGCTTTGCCAGTTCGCACGACGCCGTGCCGCTCACTCCCCCGTAGCCCCTCTGCCACTCGTGGGTTGTCTCACACGCATCGGTTGTGGCGCCGTCCTGCTGGTGGGCGGCGCTGTCGGCTATTGGCTCTATGGCGACCGTCTGCCGTCGGTCCTCTCGCGGGCCGCCAGTGGGGCGGCCGAAACGGTCACCGACGTGGCCGCACGTACCAGTGAGCGGCTCGACAGTCAGGATGGGGCGCGCATTGTCGCCGAAGAGGAGGCCCGACGTCGCGCGCGCCGCGAGGCGCGTGACCGGGCGCTGGGCTGGGTGAGCGTGAACGCCGACGCCCCCGCGCTCGGCAAGGGCGTGCCCGACCCACTCGCGCCGCTCCGCCGCAAGAACGGTCCCGCCTACGTGTCGCTCGAAGCGCGCGACGTGGCGCAGGTGCTCGCCCCGCTCCTCGCGCAACTGCCGCCCTCGGCCAGCACGGCCGAAGTGGCCTTCGACAAGGATCAGGTGCTGCTGCGCACCGACGTCGCACTCCGTGATTTCACCGGCGTCGGCGCCCTCGGCACGCTCATCGGCAAGGCGCTCGAAGGCGAGGACACGCTCTTTCTGGCCGGCAGCATCGAGCCCGTACGTCCAGGGCTCGCCCAGTTCCGTGTGCGTGAGCTGCGTTTGCGCGGCCTCGACCTGCCACCGCGGATCATTCCCGCGCTCGTGGGGTCCCTCAAGCGACAGGCCGTTCGTGCGGGGGTGGCCATCGACACCCTGCCAATTACCGCCGACGCCCTGCCGCTGCCGTTGCCGCGTGCCGTCAGTGATGCGCGGGTCGTGAACGGCAAACTCACCCTTTATCGCAATGTGCCCGGGGCCACGCCCTAGGTGCCCACACGCAGGGACATGACGCGACGCATCCTCGTCATTGACGATGAGCCGGGCATTCGCCAGGCCCTTGGCCAGCTGCTCGAATACGAAGGCTTCGAGGTTCGCACGGCCAGCAACGGCACCGAGGGCATCACGCAGTACGATACCTTCCGCCCGCAGCTCGTGTTTCTCGACGTCAAGATGGCGGGACTCGACGGGCTCGAGGTCCTCAAGCGGCTGCGTCAGGCCGACCCCGACGCCACCGTCGTCATGATCAGCGGGCACGCCACCATCCAGACGGCGGTGGAAGCCACGCAGCTGGGCGCGTATGACATTCTCGAAAAGCCGCTCGACACCGATCGGGTGCTGGTGCTGCTGCGCAATGCTTTCGAGAATCGTCAGCTCAGCGAAGAGAACGCGCGGTTGCGCGAAACCATCGAGTCGCGCTACGAAATCGTGGGGCGCAGCTTCGGCATCCGGGCGCTGCTCGACCGGGTGGACAAGGTGGCCGCCACGCCGGCCCGCGTGCTCATCACGGGGGAAAACGGTACGGGCAAGGAACTCGTCGCGCGCGCCATTCATCGCGGGTCCCCCCGCGCCAAGAAACCCTTCGTCGAAGTGAACTGCGCGGCCATCCCGAGTGAGCTCATCGAGAGTGAGCTGTTCGGCCACATGAAGGGCTCCTTCACCGGCGCCATCAGTGACCGTGCCGGCAAATTCGAGCAGGCCGATGGCGGCACCCTGTTTCTTGACGAGATCGGCGACATGTCGTCGAGTGCACAGGCCAAGGTGCTGCGCGTGCTGCAGGACGGTGTGGTGACACGCATCGGTGGCAGCAAGCCGGTGCAGGTGGACGTGCGCGTGCTCGCCGCCACCAACAAGAACCTCGAGGAGGAAATCGCCGCCGGCCGTTTCCGCGAGGACCTGTACTACCGGCTCAATGTGGTGCCCATCACGGTGCCGGCCCTGCGCGAGCGCCGCGAAGATATTCCGCTGTTGGTCACCCATTTCCTGCAGCAGTTGGCGGCGCGTGACGGCCTGCCGGCGCGTCGCATCAGTGACGAAGCCCTGCAGCGACTCGCCGAACTCGAGTGGCAGGGCAACGTGCGCGAGCTCCGCAATACGGTGGAGCGTCTCGTCATTCTGGCCAGCGGGTCCACCATTGCCGCGGCCGATGTGGAGCGGCTGGTGGGGCGTCGCACCGCAGAGCCGTCGGGGCTTGGCAACCTGCTCGACATTGCGACCTTCGAGGAATTCAAGCAGGCCGCCGAGCGGGCCTATCTGCTGGCCAAGCTGCGGGCCTTCGACTGGAACGTATCCGAAACGGCGCGAGTGCTCGACATGCCGCGTTCCAACCTGTACAAGAAGATCGAGCGCTACCAGCTGCAGCGGGAAACGACGGAGTGAACGGGGCCGTAGGGGGAGGCGGCTCCGGATTCGGCCCTGGCCTTGCTGGCTGCGGCTTCACCAGCTTCGGGGCTGCTGACCGCTTCACCACACCTCGCACATCATGACGGACTGGGACAAGGAACTCGCCAAGATCGACAAGCAGCTCGCATCGATCTCCGACGAACAGCTCATGGCCTCGGCGCAGCAGGCGCCCGCCGCGGCCAAGGGCGCGGCGTCGGCCACCAAGGCCTTGCCCGCGGCGGGTCGCGCCGCGACGGCCGCCTCGGCGTCCTCGTCATCCGCGCTCGCCACGGGCGCTGGCCGTCCCTGGGTGGCCTGGCTCAAGGTCACGGTGGCCGTCACCGCGGCGGCCGGTCTCATGTTCTGGCCCTGGCCCGCACGCTGCGGCCTGCCACTCATTGGCTTCACGGCCGCCACCGGCGGTGTGGCCGTGCTTGGCCTCTGGAGCGCCATCGGCACCTGGAGGCATCGACTCGGCCTCGCGCACGTGGCTTCGCTGCTGGTGACCATGTGGGGGCTTGGACTCGGCCGTCGTGAGGCGCTTCCGCACGTGGGCTACGCCATTCCGACCCAGCGCAGGGCGGCGCGTTGCGGTGGCGACGGCCGGCAGCGGCTTGCGCGGTGTCACCGTCCGCTCAACGCAGAGCGCGCACTGCTGGTGCCGGGTGCGGCCGACCCTT